>NZ_JBICVV010000003.1:0-460031 GCF_043199295.1 Streptomyces sp. NPDC048612 | reverse complement strand
CCCTCACGCCCTGCGGGGGGTGGGTTCACCCCGGCCGCGCCGCCCCCCCCCCGGCGCCCCGGGGGGGGGGGGGCCCCCGGGGGGGGGGGCCCCCCCCGCCCGCCGCAACAACGGCTCGGAGACGTGCGGTGGTTACCAGATGACGGCGTCGTCCATCGACTGCTGCCAGTAGGTGACCTTGAGGGAGTCGTCGATGTAGACGCCCTTGGCGGGGAGCGAGGGGCGGGCGCCGGTGCCGACGCTGCCATTGCCGGAGGGGCCCTGGAAGTAGACGGTCAGGGACTTCTCCGTACGGCCGTGGGAGCCGCTGCCGTCGGTCGCGGACAGGTTCACCGAGGCGTAGCCGGACTCGCCCGGCTTCAGGGTGACGACGGCCTGCGGGTGGGAGGCCTCGATGACCGGCGGCACGGACTGGGCCTCGCCGAAGCGGACGGCCGGGTAGCCGTAGAGGTAGCAGGTGCTGCGGCTGGTGTTGGTGACCGTGAGCAGCATGTGGTTGACGGGACGGGTGAGGGGAGCAGCGACCGTCTTGGTGTTGGAGCCCTGGCAGGTGGCGGCCTTGGCGCCGGTGCGGGAGGTGCCGATCCCGGCCGCGGAGGTCTTCGTCAGGGGCGCGTTCGCGACCGGCTGTGAACCGGCCGACGCGGACTTCGCGTCCTCCTGGGAGGAACCGGAGGCCTTCGCGGACGCTCCTTCGTTACGGGCGCCGGAGCCGTCGCCGCACGCCGTCAGGGACAGGACGGCGAGCGCGCCGGCCGCGGCTGCGGTCAGGACCCGGGCGCGGGAGGTACGGATGCTGGACATGTCGGTGAGCCCCTTCGGAGGTGCGGTGGGTGTGGTGCTTGGATGTCCGGAGCATGTGGGGTGATCCGTCCCAGCGGCCACGCATACCGGGCAGTTGGGGATGCTGGAACGCGTAAGCGGGCTGTGACCGGGGGAAATGAAGACGCCTGGAACGCGGGAACGGGACGCGTCGGGCCACGCGGGGAGGGGAACAACGGTGTCCGGTGCGACAGGGGCGACGGGGGCTGGTGGGGATGCGGACGCGTTCGCGGAGCTGCTGCGGGGGTTCAAGGAACGCTCGGGGCTGAGCTACGGCACGCTCGCCAAACGGCTGCACATGAGTACGTCGACGCTGCACCGCTACTGCAACGGCAGTGCGGTGCCGGTCGATTACGCCCCGGTCGAGCGGCTCGCCCGGGTGTGCCGGGCGAGCCCCGAGGAACTGGTCGAGCTGCACCGGCGGTGGATTCTGGCGGACGCGGCGCGGGGGCGGAAGGGACCGGACGCGGCGCCGCGCGGTGCGGGGGCCGGGGCCTCAGCGGAGGCGCCGGGGCCCGGGGCAGCGGTGACCGGTGCCGGAGACCGGGCGGGGGACGCCGCCGATGCGGGCGGTGAGGCGCCTGAAGTGACGGGCGGTGGGGCGGAGCCGGCGTCCGAGGGCGCTGAGCGCGGTGAGTCCGGCGGCAGCGAGGAACCGGTTGCGGTCGGCACCGTCCCGGCCGCTTCCGTACGGCCCCGCCGGCGCCGCACCGCGCTCCTGGCCTCGGTCGCCGCGGCCGCCGTTCTGGGAGCCGTGGTGCTCGCGGTGAACCTGCCGTCCGCCGGCGGCGGGGGCGATGACGGGAAGGCCGACCGTGCAGCCGGGACCGCGGGCATCCCCGCCGGTACGGATACGGCTACCGGCCGGGCGAAGGACAAGCCGCCGTCCGCGTCGGCCGCTCCTTCCCCGTCCCGGGGTACGAAGACCGGCGAACCCTCCGCGTCGGCCTCGGAGTCGGCGTCGGTCGAGCGCAAGGGCGGGGGCGCGGCCGGGCACGACGGCGGCGTACCGGTCAACGTCGGCACCCGCCCCTACGTCTACGACAGCCCGTGCAGCCAGCACTTCCTCGTCGACAGTGAGCCTGAGCAGGTCGGCCCGCCCGCCGGCGAGCAGGACGCGCCGCGGTGGGCCGCCGCGTACGGCGCGGTCTCCTCGGGGGAGCAGCGCGTCGCCCTGACCGCGCAGGGCACCCGGAAGGACACCGTCGTCCTGGAGGCGCTGCACGTACGCGTCGTCTCCAAGGGCGCCCCGCTCGGCTGGAACGACTACTCGATGGGCGTCGGATGCGGCGGCAACGTCGAGACCAAGTCGTTCGATGTCGACCTAGACAAGGGCAGGCCCACGGTCACCGTCAAGAACGGTCAGCGCGACTTCCCCTACAAGATCAGCGAGTCCGACCCGGAGGTCTTCTACCTCAACGCCCACACCAAGGCGCACGATGTCCGCTGGGACCTCGCCCTGGACTGGTCGAGCGGTGACCGCCACGGCACCGTGCACATCAACAACAACGGCGCCCCGTTCCGCACCAGCGCCAACGCCGGACGCCCCGGCTACGACTACCCGCTGGGCGGCAGCGAGTGGATCGAGCGGGCGAAGTAGCCACGACCCGCGCCGCCGAAGGGCACCGCGCGCCATGCCGAGCGGCTCACACGCCGTGCTCGCGGACGCGGTGCCCCGTGTGCCGGCAGACCTGGGCCCACCCCTTGGACGACGGTGTGGGCCGGGGACGGCCCAAGCCAGGTAATGCGCAGGCGATCCGCCCGTCCACCGTGATACTCCAACGCCATGGACGACCTTGTGACGCCGCGGCTCATCCTTCATCCGCTGAGCCCCGACGAGGCGCAACGACTGCTGGCGGGCGAGCCGGACAGCGATGCGCGGTGGGCGCCCGACTACCCCACCGCGGGGGACACCGCCGGAGCCCGGCGCTTCCTGAGCGTCTGCGCGGACACGGGAAACCCCCAGCCGTTCGGCGCCTACGAGATCCGGCTCCGCGACCACGCACAGGCGATCGGCGGTCTGGGCTTTCACGGCCCCGCCGATCACCACGGCAGCGTGACGATCGGCTACGGCCTGAGCCCCTCGGCACACGGCAAGGGCTACGCCTCCGAAGCACTCCGCGCACTCCTGACGTTCGCCCGCGCCCACGGCATCACCTGCGTCAAGGGCGACACGGACCACGACAACATCGCCTCCCAGCACGTCATGACCGCCGTCGGCATGCAACTGGTCGCGGAGGACGAACGACTGAGGTACTACGAGATCACCTGGCCGGGCCGGGCAGCGACTTCTGAGGCGCGCTCCTAAGCGGTTCGTCGCGACCTGTGGTTCTCGCCCGCCATCCCGCCGCCAACTCCCCTTGTCAGTACCCGTAGCTACGGTGCCCTCATGACCGAAACCACCTTCTGGACCTGCCCGCCCGACCGAGAAGTCGGGGGACACGGCGACGACCACACCCTCACCCTCGTCCTTCCGCCCTTCCCCTCCGGCACCGTGAGCTTTGCTCCCCACGACCCTGAAGGGGCCCGCCACTTCGCCGAGAACTTCGACACCGTCGACGAGGTCCTCGAAGAGCTGCCCCCTGTCTCCGCGGCCGAGCATCTGGCTCCGGGGACGCGGGCGGACCTGGACCTCATCAGGGTGGGCTGCTGGGGCAACGTCATCTCCGTCACCGACCCGGCCCTGGTCGACAGCATCGGCGATCTGCCGCTGCTCGGGGCATCCGCCGCGCTCCGCGAGCGCCACCCCGACGCCAGGATCGTCGGATCGGCTAACGTCGACTGCGGAGAAGACCACACCGAAGACCTCATCCAGCTGCCCGGCGGTGTGATGCTGCACGCCGAAGGGTGGCCCGGCGTCGAGCCGTTGGACCTCACCGGCGACCCTCACGCCGTGGTGCGCGCCCTCGGCATCGGCGCTGAGACCCTCGTCGAGGAAGCGATCGACCTGGCCGAGGAGTCCGACGAGATCGACTGGCGGGCCCTGGGCCGGCTGGCGCTCGGACCGTGTGACCCGTGGGGCCGCGCGGACCTCCGGATGTCCGTCTTCCGGGTCCGCCACACCAGCAGCTCCACGTTCCGGATGGAGGAGAGCTGGTTCTGGGGCCGGTAACGATGCACCCTCCTCCCGGGACCCGGTTGGACAGAACCACGGCACAACCAGAAAGATCCTCAGGTAGTTCCGCAGGTGTCCGCGGGGGTGGGCCAGCGCATCGTGTGTTCTCCTCCGGGGCGCGCCGCATCGTTCCCACTGAACACATCGGAGAAAAGGCACAGATGAGCTTCGGCGACCCGAACAATCCCTACGGCCAGCAGCCGCCGCAGGCCCCGTACGGAGCTCCGCAGCAGCCGGCCCAGTACGGCTACCCGCAGCCGCCGCCTCCCCCACAGGCGTACGGCGCCCCGCAGCAGCCCGGCCCGTACGTACCTCCTCAGCAGTTCGGGCAGGGGCCCGGTTACCCGCAGCAGTCCGGGATGCCCGTCGGGCCGGGGATGTACGCGAGCTGGGGCAGCCGTTTCGGGGCGTTTCTGATCGACTTCCTGATCGCCAGCCTGGTGCCGTTCATCGCGGTATTCGCCGCGATCGCCCTTGAGAAGTCACTGAACTGCCTGGGCGACTCCGCGTGCCGAGCGGCCAGGGAGGCGCAACGAGTCCCCATCATCATCGGCCTGTTGGTGCTCGCCGTCCTGTGGATCGTCATCGCCAACATCGTCATCCTCGTCAAGGAGGGCAAGGGTGCGTCGCCGGGCAAGAAGGCCATGAAGATCCAGCTCATCCGCGAGGAGACCGGCCGGCCGCTCGGCTTCGGTCTGGCCCTGCTGCGCCGGATCTGCCACGGGCTGGACAGCGCGGCGTGCAGCATCGGCTACCTGTGGCCGGCCTGGGACGCGAAGGGCCAGACCTTCGCGGACAAGGTCATGCGCACGGTGGTCGTCCCCCGACGCTGAGGTCGGTGCACCGACCGGGCCCCGTGGGCGGGGCCCGGCCTGCCTCGGGCTCACCGCGTGCCGGGTGGCCGAGGGGGTCCGGTCCGATACGTCAGGAGTCACGACCGGGCATAGTCCGACAGGGTCGCCAGCCCCCGGGCCAGGTCCTCCTTGAGGTCGTCGAGGGCCTCGAAGCCGGCGTGCAGGCGCAGCAGGGGGCCGCGGCCGGTCCAGGTGCCGGGGAGGCGGTGGGTGACCGGATCGGCCGGCACGATCAGGCTCTCGTAGCCGCCGTAGCTGTGCCCGAGGCCGAACAGCTTCAGCTCCCCGAGCAGCGCGTCCACGGCGGGCTTGCCGGGCCCGGGTGCGAGTTCGAGGCCGAACAGGCCCGCGGCGCCGGTGAAGTCGCGGCACCACAGCTCGTGCCCCGGGTCGCCCGGCAGCGCCGGGTACAGCACGGCGCGCACCCCGTCCTGTTCGCGCAGCCAGGAGGCGAGGCCGACGGCCTGGCGGTGGTGCTCCCGCATCCGGACGCCGAGCGTACGGAGCCCGCGCAGGCCCAGATAGACATCGTCCGCACCGGCGCACTGGCCGAGGCGGATCGCCGTGGCGCGCACCGCGGGATAGGTGTCCTCCGTGCACACGATGGCCCCGAGGATGCTGTCGGCGTGACCGGTGAGGTACTTCGTCGCCGAGTGCACGACCACGTCGGCGCCCAGCTCCAGGGGGCGGTGGAAGGCGGGAGTGGCCCAGGTGTTGTCGATGACGGTGACCACGTCGTGGCTGCGGCACACGCTCGTGACGGCGGGGACGTCCTGTACCTCGAAGGTGGTGGAGCCGGGTGACTCCAGACAGACGAGGCGGGTGGTGGGGCGGATCAGGTCCTCGATGGACTTGTCCACTCCGGGATCGTAGTACTCCGTCTCCACGCCGAGACCGGCCAGCGAGTCGCAGAACTTGCGGGTGGGCAGGTAGACGGAGTCGCTGACGAGGAGGTGGTCGCCGGCCCGGACGAAGGACAGGATCGCCGTGGTGAGCGCCGCGAGACCCGAGCAGGTCGCGACGGCGGCGTGCCCGCCTTCCAGCTCGGACAGCGCCGTCTCGAAGGCGCGGCCGGTGGGGGTGCCGAAGCGGCCGTAGACCGGCATCCGGCGCTTCAACGGGTCGGCCTGCGAGGCGTCCATCGCGGCCACGTCCTCGTAGAGCACCGTCGAGGCGCGGTGGACGGGCGGGTTGACGTAGCCGTGCTGTTGCCGGGGGTCGGAACCGGCGTGCACGAACCGGGTCTCCATCGAGGGTTCGCCGGTCATGACACCACTTCCAGATCCGCTGTCTCGCCTTGTGGTGCGGCCGCCGCGGTCCGGCGGCCGCCGAGTACCAGGGCGATGGCTGCCGCGACGGCGCACTGCACGGCGACGGCGATCCAGAACATGCCCAGGTCGTGTGCGCTCTCGTAGTGGGCGAAGAGGAAGCCGCCCACGACACCGGCGAGGAGGCCGCCGATCCCCGCCGTCAGCCGCTGGACGCCGAAGGCGAAGGCCGGATTGCTGGGCAGGCGGTCGACCATCTCCAGGTCACAGCGCAGGAAGAGGAAGACCTCGCCGAGGCTGAAGAGCACGGTGCCGCCGAGCAGGGCAGCGGTGTGCCCCAGCGACATCACGGCCGTCCCGGCAGCCATCAGGGCGAACGAACCGGCCACCAGGCGGCGGTAGTCGGCCCGCGCGATCCATCCCGACAGCGGCGGCTGGAGCGCCACCATCATGGCGCAGTTGACGAGCATGGCCCAGCCGAGCACCTGGATGTTGTGCACGCCCGCGGCGTACAGGCCCAGGAAGCTCTGGAAGAAGAAGTAGAGGTAGAAGGCGAGGGCCGTGAACAGCACCGGCCGCAGGGCGCCGTGCAGGGACCGGAGATTCCCGGCGGGGGCGGGCCCGTGGGCGGTGGCACCGCCCGGCGGGACGTCCCGGCGGCGGGCGAGGGGCCGCATGGTGAGCTGGTGGGCCAGGGTGATCAGGCCGAACAGCGCCGCGGCGCCGAGGAGCAGCGCCACCGGATCGGCGTCGATCAGGACGGCGGCCAGCAGCGGCCCGAGCCCCATCCCGGCGTTCAGGGCCGCGCTGCTGACACCGAGGAACAGCGGCCGCAGCTCGTCGGAGACACAGGTGACGATGTACGCCTTGTTCGCCGGGAGATACAGCGCCGGACCGGCGGCGACGAGGACCACCGCCGGGTAGGCGACCCAGGGGACCTGCACGGCCAGCCCCAGCAGGAGCAGGCCCGTGGTCCGCAGGGCGAGCGAGCCGACCATCGTCCGCTTCAGGCCGAGCCGGTCCACGACCAGGCCCCCCAGGATGCTGCCGCCGAACTGGATGAACGTGGCGACGGCCACCAGCACACCGGCCAGGCGGACGTCCAGGCCCACCGCCTGGACCATCAGGACACCGATGAACGGGGTGACCATGTAGCTGCCGAGGGCGACCACGAAGGACAGCACGATCAGCGACTTGAGGCTCGACGACAGCCCCCTGAACGTCTGCCACTTGGCCGAGAGCGAGGACCTCATGCCGACGGCCCTCCGCTCCGCGGACCGGTGACGACCGGCCGGTCCGCGCGCGGCAGACCCCCTTCGCTCCAGGACCCGTCGTACACCGCCAGGTCGTCGTATCCGGCCAGTTCCGCACCCAGCGCCAGGATGCAGGCGGTGACGCCGGAGCCACAGCTGAAGAGCAGGCGCCGGCGCTCCCCGGCGAGCGGGAAGTCGCCGGGCACCGGCCCGTTCATCGGGTGCCTCCCGTGGGAGCGGGGGACCACTCGGCGCGGTCGGCGAACCAGGCCGCCACCTGTTCCAGGTTGGCCGCCACGTCCTCCTCGGTGTCGCCGCCGACGACGTAACCGGCCAGGAAGAGGCCGGACTTGACCCCGCCGTGGAACTCCTGGCCGACCCTGCCGGTGAGTGCGGCCTCCTGGACGCACCGCGGCTCGTCACCGGAGGGCAGCCGGGTCAGTACGCCGTTCGACGGCGGGATGCACAGCGCGCCGGTGGGCCGGTAGGCCGGGGTGCCCAGGGTGCCGGGGAGGCCGCATTCGGCGTACAGCCATTCCTTGTCGAGATCGATGCCGAAGGCGTGCCGGACCATGGAGCTGATCATCCCGCCGCCGGTCCGGCTGGCGATCTCGCAGAACACCGTCCGGTCGTCGGGGGTGATCCACAGCTCCGCGTGGAAGGCGGTGTGCGGTGGGGTGGGCAGCTCCGCCAGCACCGCCCGTGCCGCCTTGAGCAGCCGGTCGTGCACCGGGTCCTGGGGTGTCAGCGGGAGGTTGGCGACCCAGTCGTTCGCCCGGAAGGACAGGCAGTCGTTGAGGTAGCGGAAAGGGTGCGCGAACACCACCTCACCGTTCACGACCAGCCCGTCCACGTGGTACATCTGCCCGGGTACGAACACCTCGATCTCGCTCGCGCCGCGCCACGGGCGGGCCAGGTAGGCGTCCAGCTCCGCCTCGTCATGGATGATGGCCGCGCCCAGCGAGCCGGACTCCGAGAGCGGCTTGATGACCACGGGATAGCCGTGCTCGGCGACGAACTCCAGGGCCGTGTAGGCCGAGTCCAGCGGCCGGTAGGCGGGAATCTCCACCGGGCCGCCGGCGAGGTGGTTCTTCATGATCACCTTGTCGCGGAACGCCAGGGCGCTCGCGGTCCGCTGTCCCGGCAGGTCCAGCAGGTCACGCAGCTGTGCGGCGCGTACCACGTCCGCCTCGGCGCGGGCGAAGACGGCCGTGACGGCGTGCTCGCGGGCCAGGCGCAGTGCCGTCTTCTCGACGAGCTGGTTGGTGTCGTAGTCGTCGAAGGCGTGCACGTGCGGCAAGTGGCCGTATCCGGCGGCGAATTCGGTGGTGGTCAGGATGACCGGCACGACGCCGGAGCCGGCCAGCCAGCGGTCGTACGGGGTCTTGGCGTGGGGCGTCTTGGCGAAGACGAGGACGTGCGGCATGTGCGTGTTCTCCTTCAGCCCGTCGTCTCGACGAGCGGGAGGCGGCGGCGTGCGGGGACCCGGGAGACGAGCTGCTGCGCCTGGGCGAGTTCGCGGGCGAAGCAGCCGTCCTTGTAGACACCGGTGAGGCGCTTGGTGGTGAACGCCTCGATCGCCGCGTGGTCGAACTCCAGGTCGTAGCGGACGTTCTCGCCTCCGTCGGCGACCGTGCGGACGAGGGTGCCCAGGTGCGGCTCGAAGGTGTTGACGCAGCCGACGATGTCACCGATCTTCTCGCGGCGGCCGTCCGCCGACTCCGACAGCACGCTGACCTCGGTGGGGATGGCGGCGAACAGCTGCCGGCCGGCCCGGCACCAGCCGACATGGCCGGGGAACCCCATGGCCTTGATGCCGAAGGTCCCGAAGTCCTCGCTCACCCCGAGCTGGAAGGTCAGCTCGACGTTCTCGTGCAGCCACTTGAAGTCGCGGTAGGCCTGCTCGATCTCCTCATAGCTGAGCTGGAGTTCGGGGTGCCGGCCGCCGTGGTCGGAGAAGTTGTTGAAGCGGACCGTGTCGACGCCCAGCTTGTTGAAGTAGTGGGCGTAGCGCTCCAGGGACCGGCGGCCGTGGTTGTGCCGGCCGATGGTGACGCCGATGTTGACCCGGAAGGCATCCGACCGGTCGGCGTCCGCGGGAAGCGTGCTGCGGTGGTGCTCGTTGTAGTGGTCGATCCGGCGCAGTACTTCCTCGGTGTCGGCCCCGCTGAAGACGCCCTTGATCGGGTAGCTGCCGTCGTCGATGACGGCCAGGTTCTCGTCGATGACACCGTGGTACGTGATGGAGATGGTGCCGTAGCCGTTGACCCGGGCGAGGTCGAGGAGTTCCAGGTAGTTGTCGGCGAGCAGCGGGCGGCCGCTGGTCCAGGCGTCGCCCTTCTCCATCGTCTCGGTGGGTTTGTGGTCGGATTCCTGTCTGAACTCACGGTTGTTGGCGGGGCCGTAGAGGCGCATGAACGCCCCGTCGTAGGCGAAGCTGTCCACGTACCGCGGGTAGACGTGGTAGCCGTGCGACTGGAGTCCGGCGAGAATCCGCGGGCCTTCTTCCATGGCGAAGGACTTGTCGTAGACCTTCTCGTAGTTGACGAACCAACAGTGCGTACATTTCTGTCCGCAGGTGTTCTTTCCGACCTTGGTGTCCAGGTCGAGGTAGATGTGGATCTCCTCGGGCCTGATCTCCTGGAACGGCGTGCTGAACGGCTCATCTCCGTGGAAATCGTAGGAAATCGGCGCGTTGTCGATGGACATGGTTCCCCCAGGGCGTGGTCGAGTCGCGGGAAGGGCGAGGCGAGAGGTGCGGCTGTGAGTGGCGCCGGGGCGCCCTGGGGCCGGGTGGCCCGGACCGGAGTGCGTGGGTGGTACTGCGTGTTACGCGACGGGCGTGGGCTGTGCGGCGGTGCTCGGCGGGGCCGTGCTGCCGGGCCGGGCGGCCTCGGGCCGTGCGGTGGAGCGGCCGTCCGCGACGCGGCGCGCCGGGGGCACGGTGACGTCGGGGCGGGTGGTGACGATGGGCAGCGCCGTCAGCTCGGCGACCGCAGCCAGGCAGGCCGCCGTGTCCGCGGCGGTGACGACGGCCATGCCCAGGCGGTCGGTGGAGGACCGGAGCGGGCGTACCGGGTCGCCCGGCTCCACGGTGACCTCCCACTCCACGATCGTTCCGTGGGTCAGGGGCGGTGGTGGGGCGACGGCGGTGACCGTGCCGGGCGCCGCGGTGAAGAACACGGTCGCGGCGGCGGGAGCCGCGACCGGCGCGCGCGGCACTCCCGCGCCGACCGCCCATCCCAGGGCGGCGACCCGCCAGTCGATACCCGTGGTCAGCCGCACCAGGTCGGCGATGCCGTCGCCGCCGAGGCGGTTGTGCGTCTCGATGACGACGACGCGGTCGCCGTCCACTTTGACCTCGGTGTGGCTCGGCCCGTCCGTCAGCCCGAGGGCGTCGAGCAACCGCCCGACGGCCTCCTCGACCCGTGCCCGCCCGGCGGCGTCCAGCGCCGGAGCCGGCATCATGTGGCTGACCTCGACGAAGCCGCCCGTCGTCCCCTTCTGGGCGATGCCGACGACGGTGTGCCGGCCGCCGGCCGACAGCGTCTCCACGCTGAACTCCAGCCCGCCGGCGAAGGCTTCGAGCAGGGTGCCGGTGGTCCGGCGGTCCGCCGGCAGGTCCGCCGCACGGTCCAGCAGGGCCACGGCGTTGCTGCCGACGCCGCTGACGGGCTTGGCCACCACGGGGCTGTGCCCGGCGAACAGCCGGGCCACCGCGTCCGGGTCGTCGCCGCAGGCGAAGGCCGGGTTCAGCTGCGGCGCCCGCCGTTCGAGGACCCGCCGCATCTCCAGCTTGTCGCGGGTGCGCCGGACGACCGTGGGGGCGACCCCCCGTAGGCCGAGCCGCTCCGTCGCCACGGCCGCGGGCTCCAGACCGAGTTCGGTCAGCGAGACGACGGCGGTGGGCGACAGCGGTTTGAGTACCTCGTCGACGAACGTGAGGAAGGCGGCGCGGTCGTGGAAGTCGACGGTGTGCACCTGCCGGGTGCCCGTCGTCCGCCCGCCGTTCCGGTCCAGGGCCGGGGCCCCGGGCAGCTGTACATGAAGGAGATCACCGGGGAGAGCCTCGGCCGCTCGCGCGACCGTCGGATTGGCACCGATGACCACCAGGGTCACGACAAGGTCTTTCTGATGTGCATGCTGCGATACATGTCTGGCCCCCCGTTGTCTTCCGGTCCGGGAACACGTCCGCCGACGGCTCCGGGACCACATGAACCGAGCCAGCGCCAAACAGGGGCCGTAACGCGACGGCCGACCGTTCGAGTGGCGAGGCGAAGACAAGGTCGCAGCGGCACTCGGCCGCTGTCAACAGATATGCGCAAAGCTTGACTTGCCAGAAAATCCACTCTGACCTGCGGCAAATCCCATGGTTTACAGAATTGACCGAAACTGTGCGACGCCTGTCCCATATTCGCCCCTGACGCCTTCCGGCCGATTTCACCCCCACCCCGACCCGTCCGGAATCGAACGGCAGCACCCGATCCCTGGCCGTCAGCGCCAGGTCAGCACCCCGGTCCCAAGGAACCCCCGACGCACCCTCCGGGGGCTCCTTTCGGACAGGGCACGGCATCCACCCTTGACGGCAGCCGTCGGTCGCCCTCTTCGACGGACGCGGCCCCGGAATCCGGAGAAGCTACGCACAAGTACACGCCGCCGGTTCACGAGGAGACGCAGTCCCCGTACGGTGAACGCGGGGGCGGCGCCCCGTTGCCCTTGCCATGCTGGGCCGCATGGTGACTCTTGACGGACAGCCCGTGTCGACGGACGACGTGCTCCCCCTCGCCCTGACCGGCTTCGGCCACTTCACGTCCCTGCGCGTCGAAGCCGACCACAGCATCCGCGGCCTGACCCTGCACATGGAACGCCTCGTGCGGGACAGCACGCTCGTGTGGGGCACGAGCGTGGACACCGGACGCGTCCGCGCGTACATCCGGCAGAGCCTGGAGGGGAGGACCGGCCCCTGCGTCGTCCGCGTGACGGTCTACGACCCGACGATGGACCTGGGCCGTCCGGCGGACGCCGACGAGCCGCACCTCATGGTGTCCGTCCGCGCCGCCGGCGCGCTGCCTCCGGAGCCGCTGCGCGCCAAGAGCGTGCCCTTCGAGCGAGACCTGCCCGAGGTGAAGCACTGCGGCCTCTTCGGCGCCCTGCACACCCGCCGCACGGCTCAGCTCGCGGGATTCGGTGATGCCTTGCTCGTCGGCCGCGACGGCCTCGTGTCCGAGGGCGTGACATGGAACGCCGGATTCGTCGACCAGGACGGCACCCTCGTGTGGCCACAGGCACCCGTGCTGCCCGGTGTCACCATGGCGCTGCTCCAGCAGCACGCCGCACACCGCGTCGCCCCCGTCACCCTGGACGAGGCCAAGGGCATGGCGGCCGCCTTCGCGACGAACACCGGCATCGGGGTCCGGCCCCTGTCGGCGATCGACGGCACTCAATTCGTCACCGAGCACCCCGTGTTGCGCCGCCTGCAGGAGACCTACCTGTCGATCCCCGGCGAGACCCTGTAAGGCACGGCCGTGACCGGCGAGACCCGGCTTTCCGGCAACGAGGCCGGGCCGCCGCGCCAGGCGCCAGACGGTCGGCGGTCAGCCGTCGGACGGGGCCTCGGCGACCTCGTCCAGCAGATGAGGCCCGTTGTTCTGGACGCTGTTGACCGCGGTGGAGACGGCGCGGGCGTCCAGGTGGCCGGCGGCCGGCGCGGTGAGCAGGGCACGGAGTTCACCGGGGTCCTCGTGGGCGGGGTCGAGCCAGGCGCTCCAGTCGGCGGGGGCGATGGCGAGCGGCATCCGGGGGTGGACGCGTCCCGCGGCGTCGGTGGCCTCGGTGGTGATGATCGTGCAGGTGGTCCACCATGCCCCCGGCGCCTCGTCGGTGCCGGGGGCGCGCCAGAACTCGTAGAGGCCGGCCAGCGCCATGGCCTGGCCGTCCTCGGGGCTGATGAAGTACGGCTGCTTGCGGGCCTTGGCCGTCCCGGTCGCCGCGACGGCCTGCCATTCGTAGAACCCGTCCGCCGGCAGCAGGCACCTGCGCTTGGCGAAGGCCCGGCGGTAGGCCGGCTTCTCCGCGACCGTCTCCACCCGGGCGTTGATCATCTTCGCGCCGGTGCTCAGGCTCTTCGCCCACGACGGCACCAGCCCCCACCGCAGCGGCCGCAGCTGCCGGGTGACCTCGCCGGTGTCGCGCTCGACGCGCTCCAGCACCGACCACACGTCATCGGTCGGGGCCACGTTCCAGCTCGGCCCGAGCATCTGAGCGGTGTCCCAGCGCGTCACGTCGAACAGGTCGACCAGATCCTCCGGACGGCGGGTGGACACATAGCGACCGCACATACCCTCCACCCTGCCACGCCAGGGGCCGGTTGCCCGGTCACCTACGCCTCCGTCCGACCGGTCGGGGCCGGCCACGGTCCGGAGAACGCCCACCTGCGCGACCCGGCGCCGCGCGCCTGTCCCACGGCGGGTGCCGCAGGCACTTAAATACGGAGCGTGACTAGAGAGCCGCAGCGCTTCACGATCCTGTTGGTCCCCGAGCACGTCGAGGACAGAGGCGGTGCCTCCGTGGAGGACTCAGCCGTACGGTCGGCGGTCGTCGAGGCGACGGGCGAGACCGGCGCCTCGGGCTACCCCCGCTACGTCGGACACGGGATCGTGGCCGACATCGACCCCGGCACCCGCACCGTCGAAGCGCTGCTCGTCGACGGCTCGGAACTGGACTACGGGCTGACCGCCCTGGTCACCTCCTGATCGCGACAGCCGGCCGATCCCAGGGACACCCCTAGTCCCAGGGACACCCCTAGTTCCCAGGATGGGTCGCCGTCCCTCCAGAGAATGACGCCGGGGGCCCGTGGTGGCACTCCAGGACCGTCCGGCTTTGGGGTCCTGTGGGGGAGGACGGCGCTGACATGCGCAATCGAGGATGGGGACGTCGCCATCTCCGCCCCTCCTCACAGGAATTCCCTTTCCCTCATGAACGAGAACACTGCGCACGCCCGCGTCCGGACCCGGCGTGGGACCGAAGGATGGACCTTCTTGGTGGAATCGGTGCGGAACCATCGCACGGTCGGTTCCGTCGCCCCCAGCGGCAAGTCGCTGGCCACCCTGCTGGCCAACCCGTTACTGGAACGCGCGCCGCGCGGTGCGAATGTCCTGGAAGTGGGCGCGGGCACCGGCTCGGTCACACGGGTTCTGCTGCCCCGAATACCCCGGGGAAGCCGGCTGGACATCGTGGAGAACAACGCCCAGTTCGCCGCGCACCTGCGTGAACTGGTTCGTGGATACCCACACCTGCGGGAACAGCAGGAACGGGTGCGCGTCCACAACATGGGTGTCGAACAGCTCGCCACGGACCGCCGCTATGACGTGATCGTCTCCGGCCTGCCGTTCTCCAACTTCGCCCCCCGGCAGGTTGACGACATCATGGGCCGCTACTTCGATCTGCTGCGCCCTGGGGGCACGCTCACCTACTTCTCCTATTGCGGCAGCCGCTGGGTCCGCGCCCTGCTGGCATCCCGCCCGGAGGCCCGCCGGCAACGCGATGTCAAAAACCTGTTGAACCAATACCACCATCGTTACGCGATCGGCTGCTGGACCGTCTGGGGAAACCTGCCGCCCGCGACGGTATGGCAACTGCGCCGGCCCCTCGACGCCGTCCACCACTCCGACGTGGTGACCGCCCAGCCGCCGATGGCGAGCTAGCACGATGGGCGGCCTCGCCGATCTGCTCAGCGACATTCCCCCTGTCGCCGCCTATGCGGTGCTGGCCACGGCAATCATCGGAGAATCCATACTGCTGGTGGGGGTCCTCATCCCCACCCTCGTGCTCATGCTCACCGCGGGAGCCCTGGCCCGCTCCGGCAGCCTGCACCTGGCGGGGGTCATCGCAGTCGCCGCCGGCGCCGTCATGATCGGCGACGCTCTCGGCCACCGAACCGGTCAGCTGCTGGGCAGGCGCCTGCGTACCGCGAAGCTCGGCCGCCGTATCCCCGCCTCGGCGTGGCAGCGGGCCGAAACCCTGATGAACAAGCGCGCCGGCCAGACCCTCCTGATCTTCCGCTTCGTGCCGGTCATGCGGACCATCGCCCCGCACATGGCCGGCATCACCGGCCTGCCGTACCGTCATATCGCCCCGTACAGCGCCCTGGGCTCGGTCGCGTGGGCGAGCGTGGAAAGCGGCACGGGCTACACGGCGGCCTTCTCCCTCCAGCACCTCTCGTGAGGGCGGGCCCGCCGCGGTGGCGGCGGCGCGGCCGCTGCGCGCAGGGCGCTGCCCGTGGAGGACGAGGCGGAAGAGTCGTGGAGACTTGAGCAATGCTGAACGAAGTCACAGCGACCCGCTATGTCACGCCCTTGCGTGAGGGCGGCTCGCTCCCGGGGATCGTCGAGGCCGACGACCTCGGTACCTATATCGCGAAGTTCATCGGTGCCGGACAGGGGCGTAAGACGCTCGTTGCCGAGGTCATCTGCGGGGAGCTGGGGCGCCGGCTCGGGCTGCGGGTGCCGGAGCTGGTGCGGATGCAGCTCGACCCCGTCATCGGTCTGAGCGAGCCGGACCAGGAGGTCCAGGAGCTGCTGAAGGCCAGCGGCGGGCTCAACCTGGGCATGGACTACCTCCCCGGATCGCTGGGCTTCGATCCGCTCGCCTTCGAGGTGAGTGCCCGCGAGGCGGGCCGGGTGGTGTGGTTCGACGCGCTGATCAACAACGTCGACCGGTCCTGGCGCAACCCCAACCTGCTGGTGTGGCACGGCGAACTGTGGCTGATCGACCACGGCGCGGCGATGATCTGGCACCACAACTGGCCCACCGCGGACAAGGCCTCGGCCCGTCCGTACAACGCCTCCGACCATGTCCTGGCCACCTTCGGCCCGGATGTCGCGTCCGCGGCCGAGGAGTTCGCGCCGCAGATCACCGAGGAGCTGCTGACCGGGATCGCGGCGGACGTCCCGGACGAGTGGCTGGCCGACGAGCCCGGCTTCGACTCCCCGGACGCGCTGCGCCGGGCGTATGTGCGCACCCTGCTGGCCCGTGCCCGGACGATCGGCGACCGGATCACTCTGGGGGAGCCCACCGAGGACACGCCCTCGAAGGCGCCGGAATGGCTGGCCGCCAGGCTGGTACGGAGGGCAGTGAAGTGAGCGGTCTGCACAACGGGCGTGATGTGTTCGAGTACGCCCTGCTGAGGGTCGTGCCCCGGGTCGAGCGCGGCGAGATGATCAATGCCGGGGTGGTCGTGTACTGCCGGGCCCGGAGCTTCGTCGAGGCCCGGACCCATCTGGACGAGGCCCGGCTGCTGGCCCTGGACCCCACGGTCGATGTGGCCGGTGTACGGGCCGCGCTCGGCGCCGTCGAGGGGATGTGCGAGGGCGGCGAGCGGGCCGGGCAGGCGGCAGGGGATGACGCGGGACGCCGTTTCCGCTGGCTGATCGCACCGCGCAGCACCATCGTCCAGCCGGGACCGGTGCACACCGGGCTGACCACCGATCCGGCCGCCGAGGTCGGGCGGCTGGTGGAGTTGCTGGTGCGCTGAGGAGCACCGACCGATGTTCCGGGCGCCCGGCGCTGCCTTCGGGCGGGCCGGGCGCCGCGTCGTGGTGCGGCCGTACGCCGGGTCCCGGCCGGTCTCACCGGTGAGGTGGGCAACGGCGCGGTGGTGGGGCGTTGACAGCGGGTTGCCGGGCTTCTAGCGTCAGCCCTGCTCAGGCTACTAAGCGGTTGCTCACCCAGGGATCGGTGCGGCGGACCGCTTGTCGAGGTTTCGAGGGTGAGGAGAACCCGCATGTCCACCACCGAGCAGCGCGTCGCCATCGTTACGGGCGCGGCCCGCGGTATCGGCGCGGCCACCGCCGTACGCCTGGCCGCCGAGGGCCGTGCCGTCGCCGTACTCGACCTCGACGAGGCGGCCTGCAAGGACACCGTCGAGAAGATCACCAAGGCCGGGGGCAAGGCCATCGCGGTCGGCTGTGACGTCTCGGACGCGGAGCAGGTGGAGGCGGCGGTCGCGCGGGTCGCCTCGGAACTCGGTGCGCCGACCGTCCTCGTCAACAACGCCGGTGTGCTCCGCGACAACCTGCTGTTCAAGATGAGCGAGACCGACTGGGACACGGTCATGAACGTGCATCTGCGCGGTGCGTTCCTGGTGTCCCGCGCCTGCCAGAAGCACATGGTGGACGCCAAGTTCGGGCGGATCGTCAACCTCTCCTCCAGTTCGGCGCTGGGCAACCGCGGGCAGGTCAACTACTCGGCGGCCAAGGCCGGCCTCCAGGGCTTCACCAAGACCCTCGCCATCGAGCTGGGCAAGTTCGGCGTCACCGCCAACGCCGTCGCCCCCGGCTTCATCGTCACCGACATGACCGCCGCCACCGCCGAGCGCGTCGGTATGGGCTTCGAGGAGTTCCAGGCCGCGGCCGCCACCCAGATCCCGGTGCAGCGGGTGGGCCGTCCCGAGGACATCGCCAACGCGATCGCCTTCTTCACCGGCGACGCGGCCGGCTTTGTCTCCGGCCAGGTCATGTACGTCGCCGGCGGCCCGCTCAACTGACCGCCCCACCGACCTCAGGAGTTCTGGACATGACCGAGCAGGACAGCGGGCTCCCCGAGCCCACCGGCAAGGTGGCGCTGGTCACCGGCGCCAGCCGTGGCATCGGCTACGGCATCGCCGAGGCCCTGGTGGCCCGCGGCGACCGGGTCGTCATCACCGGCCGGAACGAGGACGCACTCAAGGAGGCCGCCGAGAAGCTGGGCGCCGACCGGGTGCTCGGCGTCGCCGGCAAGGCGCATGACGAGGCCCACCAGGCCATCGCTGTCGAGCGGGCGATGGAGGCCTTCGGCCGCGTCGACTACCTCGTCAACAACGCCGGAACGAACCCGGTGTTCGGCCCCATCGCCGACCTCGACCTGGGCGTGGCCCGCAAGGTCTTCGAGACCAATGTGGTCTCCGCGCTCGGCTTCGCGCAGCGCACCTGGCACGCCTGGCAGAAGGACAACGGCGGCGCCATCGTCAACATCGCCTCGATCGCCGGCCTGGCGCCGTCGCCCTTCATCGGGGCGTACGGGATGAGCAAGGCCGCGATGGTGAACCTGACGCTGCAGCTCGCCCACGAGTTCGCGCCGGGCGTGCGGGTCAACTCCATCGCGCCCGCGGTCGTCAAGACCAAGTTCGCGGCCGCGCTCTACGAGAACCGCGAGGAGGAGGCGGCGGCCGGCTACCCGATGGCGCGGCTCGGCGTCCCGGAGGACATCGGCGGGGCCGCGGCGTTCCTGCTGTCCGACGCCTCGGGCTGGATCACCGGCCAGACGCTGGTCGTCGACGGCGGTCTGTTCCTCAACGCGGGGGTGTGACGGCGGCCGGGTTCTGACGGCGCCGGGGTGTGACGGGGCCGTGCGGGCCCCGGGCCCGGGGTGGCTCGCTCCGGTGCGTTCCGGGAGGCGGAGTCCGTGGTGCCGGTCCGGTCAGGGCCGGCACCACGCATGTCCGCGGCCTCTCGGGGAGGCCGCCCGGCACCGCGGGTACCCTCGGGGACCGGTGCCACCACCGGCCCCGGCGGCTCGCGGAGGCCCGGTACCTGCGGGCGGCCTGCCCAGCTTCCGCCCCGTCCGGCGCGCCCCGGCCCCTGCCCGGGACGGACCGCCGGTCCGGGCCGGTCCGAGCGGCCCGCGGGCGGCGTTGTCAGTGGTCGCCGGTAGGTTCGGGGACTGAGAACGCAACGCACACCGGAGGTTGTTGACGTGGTGACCGACATGCTGCCCGAATCCTGGCGCGGGGTCCTCGGCGAGGAGTTGGAGAAGCCCTACTTCAAGGAGCTCACCGACTTCGTCGAGCAGGAGCGGGCCAGTGGTCCGGTCTATCCGCCCCGCGAGCAGGTCTTCGCGGCGCTGGAGGCGACGCCCTACGACCAGGTGAAGGTGCTCATCCTGGGCCAGGACCCGTACCACGGTGCGGGGCAGGGCCACGGCCTGTGCTTCTCCGTGCAGCCCGGCGTGAAGGCCCCGCCGTCGCTGCGGAACATCTACAAGGAGATGAAGGAAGAGCTGGGCCACCCGGTCCCGGACAACGGTTATCTGATGCCCTGGGCCCAGCAGGGTGTGCTGTTGCTGAACGCCGTCCTCACGGTCCGCGAGGCCGAGGCCAATTCCCACAAGGGCAAGGGGTGGGAGAAGGTCACCGACGCGGTGATCCGCGCGGTCGCCTCCCGGCCCGACCCGGCGGTCTTCGTGCTGTGGGGGAACTACGCCAAGAAGAAGCTGCCGCTGATCGACGAGGAGCGGCATGTCGTGGTCCAGGGCGCGCACCCCTCCCCGCTGTCGGCGAAGAAGTTCTTCGGCTCCCGCCCCTTCACCCAGATCAACGCGGCGGTCGCCGCACAGGGGCATGCGCCGATCGACTGGCGCATCCCTGACCTGGGCTGAGTCGGCGGGCCGGGCCGGCAGGCCCCACCACCCGGTGCGTCGCGCACACCGCGCGCAGCTCCCTTCCGGCGGTTAGCGTCGAGGAAACGGCCCCGGCGGTGTGAGCGGATACGGGAGTGCAGTGGTGGAAACGCGGCGGGAGGCGACGCCCGAGGACGGGGTGCTGACCCGGATCGGCCAGGCGATCATGCTGCATCGCGCCGGTGACCGGGAAGAGGCACGCAACCGTCTCTCGGCGCTCTGGCACGAGATCGGGCCGCACGGCGACGCCTTCCACCGCTGCACCCTCGCCCACTACATGGCCGACACCCAGGACGACCCCCGGGACGAACTCGACTGGGATCTGCGGGCCCTGGAGGCGGCCGAGGGCTTCGTCACCGAACGGCCCGCGGGCGGCACCGGCACGCCGGGGGAGTCCAGGGTCGCCGACGGCCCCGGCCCCCGCCACCCCCTCGTCGCGCTCCGGGCGTTCTTCCCCTCGCTGCATCTCAACATCGCGGCGGACTACGCCGCGCTCGACCGGCCGGCCGACGCCCGCGCCCAGCTGCGCCGCGCCCGGGTCTCGGCCAACGCCCTCGCCGACGGCGAGTACCGCCAGGGCCTCCGGGACGCGATCGACCGGCTGCAACTGCGCCTCGACGGCGCCGCGGGCAGGCCCTAGTCCCGCAGCATGCCGTCGAGCAGCTCGGCGCAGGAGGCGCGCAGCGCCGTACGGGTGGGGACGGCCGTGTGGAACTGTCCCGCGGTGCAGGAGAACAGCACACCGTCGCACCACGCGATCATGCTCAGCGCATGCCGTTCGGGCGCGGTGGAGCCGGCCGCCGCCAGCATGGCCGCCACCGGCTCGCGGAAGGCCCGGCCGGCCCGGTCGTAGACCGCCCGCAGCTCGGGCCGGCGGGTGGCCTCCAGGGCCAGCTCGTAACGGGCGAGGAGCAGCTCCCGGTGCCCGGACAGATAGCGGTGCAGTGCCAGCGACAGCGCCTCGGCGACCGCCGCCCGCACGGCCTCGGGCCCCGCCCCCTCCGCCGGGAGTCCGGCCATCTCGTGTGCGGTCAGCACCGCCGCCTCCCGCTGCGCCAGCCGCCGGACCGCCGTCTCCAGCAGGGCCGCCCGGGTGCGCGCGAGATTCGAGGTGGAGCCCTGGGGCAGCCCGGCCGCCTGGTCCACGGCCCGGTGGGTCAGCCCGCGCATACCGCGTTCGGCGAGCAGGTCCAGTGCCGCGTCGGCGATCAGCTCCTGGCGCGGGGCGGAGGCCGGGGTGTGGCCGCTGCGGACGTTCATGGCAGGAGCCTAGCGCGGCAACTACAGGTGTAGTCTCGATGGCGGCAACTACACCTGTAGTCACTCGGGAGATGCGGGAGGGCGCTATGCGGCAGCGCACGGCGGTCGTGATCGGCGGCGGCATCGGCGGGCTCACCGCCGCGGTGGCACTGGACCGCCGCGGCTGGTCGGTCACCGTCCTGGAACGTGCCGCCGCCTCGCCACCGGGCTCCGCGCCCGGTGCCCCGGCACGGAACGGCGCGGGCATCGGCCTCGCCCCCAACGCCCAGCGCGCCCTGGACACCCTCGGCGCCGGCGACGCCGTACGCGCCCTGGGCGCCCGGTACGACGTCGGTGAGTTCCGCCTCCCCGGTGGCCGCCTGCTGGCCCGTATGGAGCAGGCGGCCGCCGCCCGGAGGTTCGGGGGCCCGCTCCTGGTCGCGCACCGCGCCGAGCTGCTCGCCCTGCTGGCCGCCCGCCTGCCCGAGGGCGCGCTGCGCACCGGGGCCGCCGCCGTACTGGCGGACCCGGGGGAGGCCCGGCCCCACGGCCGCCCGGCCCGCGTCAGGATCGAGGAAGCGGCGGACGGCGCCCAGGAGCTGACCGCCGACCTGGTCGTCGCCGCCGACGGCATCCGCTCCGCCACCCGCCGCGCCCTCTTCCCCGGCCACCCCGAGCCCCGCTACGCCGGCTTCACCGCCTGGCGCTTCGTCGCCCCCGCGCCGGACCGCCCGTTCGCCGCGCACGAGACCTGGGGCCCCGGCAGCCTGTGGGGCACCCAGCCGCTGCACGACGGACGGGTCTACGCCTACGCCACCGCCGCGGTACCGCCCGGCGGACGGGCCGCCGACGGCGAACGCGCCGAACTGCTGCGCCGCTTCGGCTCCTGGCACCACCCCGTGCCCGCCCTGCTCGCCGCCGTCGACCCGGCCGTCGTGCTCCGCAACGACGTCCACACCGCCGCGGCCGCGCCGCCCGCCTTCCACCGGGGCCGGGTCGCCCTGCTCGGTGACGCCGTCCACCCGATGACCCCCAACCTCGGCCAGGGCGGCTGCCAGGCCATCGAGGACGCCGTCGTGCTGGCCCACCTGGCCGCACCGGACGCCGACCTCGCCGTCGCGCTCACCGCGTACACCCGACAGCGTCTGCCGCACACCATGGAGGTGGTCCGCCGGGCCCGGCGGATCGGCCGGCTGACCACCTGGCGCTCCCGTCCTGCCTGCGCCCTGCGCGCCGGCCTGATGGCCGCCGGCGCCCGTCTGGCACCGGACCGGGCGCTGCGGAGCATGGACGGGATCGCCGACTGGCGGCCGCCGGCCGGCACGTATGCTTCCGGCACGCGGGGCACCACCAGCGCGGCACAACCCAAGGAGCACGAGTGAAGGTCGGCTGCATCGGACTCGGCGACATCGCCCAGAAGGCGTACCTCCCCGTCCTCGGCACACAACCGGGGCTCGAACTCCATCTGCACACCCGCACCCCGGCCACCCTGCAGCGCGTCGGCGCCGCCCACCGGCTGCCGGACGCACAGCTCCACCCGGACCTGGACTCCCTGCTCGCCGTCGGCCTGGACGCCGCCTTCGTGCACGCCGCCACCGGCGCCCACCCCGAGATCGTGACCCGGCTGATCGAGGCCGGCGTGCCGACCTACGTCGACAAGCCGATCGCCTACGAACTGGCCGCGTCCCAGCGCGTCGTCGCGCTCGCCGAGGAGCGGGGCGTGGGCCTCACCGTCGGCTTCAACCGCCGCTTCGCGCCCGCCTACGCCCAGTGCCGTGAGCACGCCCGCGACCTGATCCTGATGCAGAAGAACCGCGTCGGCCTGCCCGAGGACCCGCGCACCCTGGTGCTCGACGACTTCATCCATGTCGTCGACACCCTGCGGTTCCTCGTCCCCGGCGAGGTCGACCACATCGATGTGCGGGCCAGGGTCCGGGAGGGGCTGATGCAGCATGTGGTGCTGCAGCTGTCCGGCGACGGGTTCACGGCCGTCGGGACGATGAACCGGCTCAGCGGCTCCGCGGAGGAGATCCTCGACGTCTCCGGGCAGGACACCAAGCGTCAGGTCGTCAATCTCGCCGAGGTCATCGACCACAAGGGGCAGCCGAGCGTCCGGCGCCGCGGCGACTGGGTGCCGGTCGCCCGCCAGCGCGGTATCGAGCAGATCGTGCTGGCGTTCCTGGACGACGTACGGGCCGGTCGGCAGCCGTCCGCCCAGGACGCGCTGCGCACCCACGAACTGTGCGAACGGGTGGTCACCGACGCCCTCGCGCAGGCCGCCTGCTGAGCCTCCGCAGCCCCGCGTACCCTCCGGCGAGCAGCAGCGCGCCCGCCGCCCCGTAGACCGCCCAGTCGCCGAACCGGGTGTACGGGGTGGTGCCCTGGGCCAACGGCAGGTCGTAGACGGCCGCCGTGCTGCGGTCGGTGCCGAGCCGCTCGCCGACCGGCTCGCCGCGCGGGCCGTACACGGCGCTGATGCCGGTGAGGGTGGCGTGCACCATCGGCCGTCCGTTCTCCGCGGCGCGCAGCGCGGCCAGCGAGGCGTGCTGTGCGGGCGCCCAGCTCTCCTGGAAGGTCGAGGTCGAGGACTGGGCGACCAGCACCCGCGCCCCCTCGCGCACCAGATGGCGGCTCATGTCGGGGAAGGCGCTCTCGAAGCACACCAGCGGCCCGACCCGCAGCCCGCCCGCGGTGGCGACCGGGATCACCACCGGGGTGGTGCCGCGCAGCCGGTCCGTGGGGGCGGCCTTGCCCACCCGGGTCGCCCAGCCGAGCAGGGACCGGAACGGGATGTACTCGCCGAAGGGCACCAGCCGCATCTTGGCGTAGCGGTCCCCGGTCGGTCCGTCCGGGCCGATCAGGACCGCGCTCTTGGAGATGCCCGGCCGGTCGGCGTGCGCGGAGTCGGCGTTGACCAGCAGCTCGGCGCCGGTCTGCCGGGAGAGGGCGGCGAGCCGTCCGGCGAGCGCCGGGCGGTCCGCCGGGTCCTGGGTGAGGCTGCTCTCGCCCCAGACGACCAGCCGCACCCCACGGCCCGCCAGCGACCGGGTGAGCGTCTCGCTCCTGGCCAGCCGCTGCGCCGGGGTGCCGGTCAGGTTGGGCTGGACGACGGCGACCCGTACCGTGCCGGTGGTGCGGGGGACCGGCGCCCCGAACCAGACCGCGGTGACCGCCAGCGCGCACACCAGCAGCCCGGCGACGGCGGGCCGCCGGGCCGCCGGGCGGGCGAGCAACTCGGCCAGTGCGGTGTTCACCGCCACGATCAGCAGGCTGACCAGCCACACCCCGCCGACCGACGCCAGCCGCAGCGCGGGCGGCACCTGCCACTGGCTGGCGCCCAGCAGCCCCCACGGGCCACCCAAGTACTCCCAGGACCGGACCAGTTCGACCATCAGCCAGCCCGAGGGCACCAGCACCAGCGCGGCGGCGCACCGGGCCGCGCCGGGTGCGCTGCCCAGCAGCGCCCGCACCAGCAGGCCCCAGGGTGCCCACAGGGCACCGAGCAGCAGGGCGAGCACGAGGATGAAGACATGCAGGCTCGGCAGCAGCCACTGGTGGACGGCGAGTATGAAGCCGGTGCCGCCCAGCCAGCCGTCCAGCGCCGCCCGCCCGTATGTCGGTGCCGTCCGTACCAGCAGCAGCCAGGGCACCAGGGCGCCATACGCCAGCCACCACCAGGACGGGGCGGGAAAGGTGAGGGCCGGCACCGCACCGGCGAGCACGGCGGCCGCGCCCCGCGCCCAGGGGGAGCCGAGCCACCGCGCCCGCTGGCCGAGCGGTCTGTCCATGCCGGGCTCCCTGGTGCCGGTTTCCGCCGGTCGGACGGCCAGTGTGCGCGGCAGAGCCGATCAAGGAAAGGGGGTGTCGCCGCAACGGCCGATACCGGGACCGGGACGCGCGGCGGGTCCGCTCAGCCGGCCGCCGGCCGTACCTGTCGCCACTTCTCGTGGACGACGACCCCGGTCAGCCGCCAGCCGTCGGTGGTGCGACGGGCGGTGAACGCGTAGCGGCCGGCGCAGGTGTAGTTGGGCGCGGTCGGCTCCTCACCGGCGTCCGGCCCGTCACCGATGCCCGGCCCGTCACCGGCGTCCGGCGCGGGGCCGGCGAGCCGCATCGGGTTGAGGTAGTCGGCCTGCACCGTGGCGGTGTCGCCGGGGGCGCCGTCCCGCCGGGCCAGGGTGATCCGGCGGTTGACGACCAGATGCTGCCGCATGGCGAAGTGCCCCAGCATCTCGGCGAGCCAGGCGGCCATCTCCTCGGCGCCGCCCTCGATACCGCCCGCCGAACGGTAGTCGACCCGCCCGTCCGGGGTGAACAGGGCCAGATAGCCGGGCCAGTCGCCGTCGTCCACGGCGATGGCGTACCCGGTGACCAGATCGTCGAGGGCGAGGCGGTCCATGAGCGTGGAGTGTTCCGCGCGCTGCGTCATCGCCTCAGTTTTCGGCATACCCGGGCCCCCGCCAAGAGGCGGGGGCCCGGCGGCGCGGCGTCAGTTCACCAGCGCCGACTCCGGCAGCAGGTCAGGCCCGGAATCCGGCCCGGCCGCCGCCGCGGCGGCCTGCCGGTCCTGCGCGGCGGTGAACTGCGTTCGGTACAGCTCCGCGTACCGCCCCTCGGCCGCCAGCAGCGTCCGGTGCGTCCCGCGCTCGACGATCCGCCCGTCCTCGACCACCAGGATCAGGTCGGCGGCCCGTACGGTCGACAGCCGGTGGGCGATGACCAGCGCGGTACGGCCCTCCAGCGCCTCGGTGAGCGCCTCCTGCACCGCCGCCTCGGAGGTGTTGTCCAGATGGGCGGTGGCCTCGTCCAGGATCACCACCCGGGGGTGGGCGAGCAGTAGCCGGGCGATCGTCAGCCGCTGGCGTTCGCCGCCCGAGAGGCGGTAGCCGCGTTCGCCGACGACGGTGTCCAGCCCGTCGGGAAGCCCGGCGATCAGCTCCTCCAGACGGGAGCGGCGCAGCGCGTCCCACAGCTCCGCCTCGCTCGCCTCCGGCTTGGCCAGGAGGAGGTTCTCGCGGATCGAGTCGTGGAAGAGGTGCCCGTCCTGGGTGACCATTCCCAGGACGTCGCGCAGGGAGGCGGCGGTCAGGTCGCGGACGTCCACCCCGGACAGCCGGACCGCGCCCCCGTCGGTGTCGTACAGCCGCGGCAGCAGCTGGGCTACGGTCGACTTCCCGGCGCCCGAGGAGCCGACCAGGGCGACCATCTGGCCGGGTTCGGCGCGGAAGGAGATGCCGTGCAGGACCTCCTCGCCGCCCCGGGTGTCGAGGGTGGCGACCTCTTCCAGGGAGGCCAGCGAGACCTTGTCGGCGGACGGGTAGCCGAAGCGTACGGCGTCGAACTCCACGGACACCGGGCCCTCGGGGACCGTGCGGGCGTCCGGCTTCTCGGCGATCAGCGGTTCGAGGTCGAGCACCTCGAAGACCCGCTCGAAGCTGACCAGCGCGCTCATCACCTCGATATGGGCGCCGGACAGCGCGGTCAGCGGGGCGTAGAGCCGGGTGAGCAGCAGGGCGAGCGAGACGATCGCGCCGGCCTCCAGCTGGCCGCGCAGGGCGAGGAAGCCGCCCAGCCCGTAGACGACGGCCAGCGCCAGGGCGGAGACCAGGGTGAGGGCGGTGACGAAGTACGTCTGGACCATGGCCGAGCGGACCCCGATGTCGCGCACCCGGCGGGCCCGGACGGCGAACTCGGCGGACTCGTGGTCCGGGCGGCCCATCAGCTTGACGAGGGTGGCGCCCGGCGCGGAGAACCGCTCGGTCATCTGGGTGCCCATCGCCGCGTTGTGGTCGGCGCCCTCCCGGCGCAGATCCGCCAGCCGCCGGCCGACCCGGCGCGCGGGCAGCACGAACACCGGCAGCAGCGCCAGCGCGATCAGAGTGATCTGCCAGGACAGGCCGATCATCACCCCGAGGGTGAGCAGCAGCGTGACGACGTTGCTGACGACCCCGGACAGGGTGTCACTGAACGCCCGCTGCGCACCGATCACATCGTTGTTGAGCCGGCTGACCAGCGCTCCGGTGCGGGTGCGGGTGAAGAAGGCGACCGGCATCCGCTGGACGTGGTCGTACACCGTCGTCCGCAGATCGAGGATCAGGCCCTCGCCGATCCCCGCCGACAGCCGGCGGGTCAGCAGCCCCAGACCGGCCTCCGCGACCGCGATGACCGCGATCAGCGAGGACAGGCCGACGACCAGGGAGGGTGCGTCACCGCCCACGATGGCGTCCACCACCCGGCCGGCGAGCAGCGGCGTGGCCACCGCGAGCATCGCGGTCACCGTGCTCAGGACGAGGAACCACACCAGGCGGCGGCGGTGCGGGCGGGCGAACGCCACGATGCGGCGCAGGGTGGCGCGGGAGAACCGGCGCCGGCCCTGTTGCGCGGTCATCGAACTGTGCAGGGCGTGCCAGGCGGTGACTTCCATGTCCATCGTGGCCTCCAGGTGCCGGGGTCGCGTCACGGGATCGCCGTGAACGACCGGCGACATACAGGAACCTAGAACCTCAACCAATCTTGAGGTCAAGAACTTCCGGCGCACTCACCCGCCCGGGCCACCACGAGGTGCCACGGCGTGCGGAAGGGGCCCGGCGGATCAGCCGCCGGACCGGCCGCGGAGGGGACGCTCCCAGGTCAGCGGAGGATGCGAGCCGTCCGGGCAGCTCACCGTCAGCCGTACGCCCGCCCGTCCGTCGGGCAGCGTGACGGTGGCGTCCACGACGACCTTCAACCGGGCCGGCCGCGACGGACCCGGGGCCGACGCCCCCACCGCCGTCAGCGCCTCGCCCAGAGCGGCCACCAGCGCCCGGCCGCTCCGCTCGTCGACCCGCGCGTCGACCGGGCCGGTGAACTGCACCGACGGGCGGCCGCCGAGCGTCCCGGTGGCCGCCGCGGCCGCCCGCAGGACCCGGGCG
Organism: Streptomyces sp. NPDC048612; assembly: GCF_043199295.1. NCBI lineage: Bacteria > Bacillati > Actinomycetota > Actinomycetes > Kitasatosporales > Streptomycetaceae > Streptomyces > Streptomyces sp. NPDC048612. The sequence continues at coordinate 432,137 of NZ_JBICVV010000003.1, read as the reverse complement.
CGCAGGCCGGGCGGCGCCTCCGGCGGTCCCTGCTGGAGCGCGATGATCGTCGTGCGGATCTCCTGGATCGTCGCGTCCAGCTCGTCGATGGCCTCGCCGAGTCCCTCCCGCACCTCCGGCAGCCGTGCCTTGCGCCGGGCGGTCTCCAGCAGCATGCCGGTGGCGAACAGCCGCTGGATGACCAGATCGTGCAGGTCGCGGGCGATACGGTCGCGGTCCTCGAAGACCGCGAGCCGCTCGCGGTCCCGGTGCCGGTCGGCGAGCATCAGCGCCACCGCGGCCTGGGCGGCGAACTGGGTCCCCAGGGTCCGTTCGGTATGGCTGAAGCGGTCGTCGCCGGGCATCCGGCACAGCGCCAGGGCACCCAGCACCCGCCCGTTGCTGCGCAGCGGCAGCAGCATCGTCGGGCCGTAGTGGCGCGACAGTGGGGAGACCGAGCGGGGGTCGGCGGCGAAGTCGTCGGAGAAGACCGCCAGCCCGGCCCGCAGCTGGTGCAGCACCGGGCTCTCCGGCGGGATGCGGCCACGGAACGCCTCGGTCCGTACGGTCTCCGGCAGCTCCGTGGAGATCGCCACCACCTCCATGCCCCCCTCGGCGTGCGGCAGCAGGACCGCTCCGGTCGCCGCCTCGGCCAGCTCGCGGCCCTGCTCCGCGACGACGGTGAGGGCGTGGGTGGCCGTGGCACGGCCCTCCGGCCCCGCCAGCAGCGCCGTGGTGACGGACGCGGCCCCGTCGATCCAGCGCCTCCGCTGCCGGGCGGCCGCGTGCATCCGGGTGTTGCTCAGCGCGATCCCCGCCTCGGTGGCCAGCACCCGCACCAGATGCCGGTCCCTGTCGTCGAACTCCTCACCGTCGTCCTTCCCCGCCAGGTAGAGCGTGCCGAACAACTCCCCCTGTACCTGGATGGGCACCTCCAGCGAGGCTCCGGCGGGCGCCTCGGCAAAGGAGGCGCCGTGGCCGCCCGCCCCGCCGCCGTCCCCGTCGTGGCGGCCGACGGCGGCATGGCGCGCGCCCGTGAGGGAGGCGGCGGTCTCCGCGATCCGGTCCAGCGCACGGCCCAGATCGTGATCGGAGCCGACCGTCGCCATCGCCTCCAGAAGCTCCGGAAGCCGGGAGACCGTCCCCCCGGCCAGCGCACGCAGGCTCTGCGCGGTCCGTTCGGGCGGTTCTCCAGCGGCATCCGACGGCTTCAGGGCACACCTCACACTTTCCGGCGATTCGGACAGTCTAATTCGCCCGAAAGTGTGCTATTCGAGCAGCCCCGATCAACCGTCCGAGGAGGGCTCCCGGAGGCGGCCGGGGAACGGTCGTCCGGCTTCCGCCTGGCCGGGGCGCCGGTTCCGGACATCGGGCGGGGAGTGACGGCCGCCGACGGGGGAGAGGGGCCCTGGTCACCTATCTCGGCCACGCCCGTGAGGGGCGACTTTGAGACAACCTGTAGTTGCCCTGGGGGCCGGTACTTGGAGGCCGCGGGCTGCGGGTAAGCCGTAGACAACTACGGACAGCTGCAGAAACGCAGGAACACTGACGACACACCGCCGCACCACCCCAGGCCCGGAAACGGGCCGAACCGCCCGGATTGCGCCGGGCGCCCCCCACACCTACCGAACGTCTCCGCCGCAGACGCGTGGCCATATCCCGCGCCTCGGCACGAAAGTGGGCCGGGCCGATGGATGAAGGACAGTACTACCCGAGACTTGTGGGACCCTGCCGCGCGGCAGGCGGCACGACCGTGCTGGAACTCCGCGGCGAGCTGGACATCCTCGCCGTGTCGGTGCTGTCCGACCAGCTGGACGACCTCACCGGGGTCCAGGGCGCCGACCTCCTGCTGGACGTTCGCGCGGTGACGTTCATCGACTGCGCCGGCCTGTCGCTGCTCAGCCGCGCCCGCTACCGGACCCGGCAGCGGGGCGGCCGGCTCCGGCTGACCGGGGTCACCCGCGGCGGAAGCGTCGGGCGGCTGCTGCACATGACCGGGCTGGCCGGGACCTTCGACACCGTGTCCGACGAGGACGCCGGGGAACCGGCCGCCGGCACCACCGGACCGGCCGAGGTCACGGACGGCGCGGGCACCGCCGTCGCCTGACCGGCGCCCCGCCGCACACCGCCCGCGACCGGCGACGCGGCCGCTCGGCTCAGGCCGGGAGGGCCGCCTCGATGGCGTTCACCAGCTCCTCGGCCTCCGGCTCGGTCCGCGGCCGGAAGCGGCCCGCGACCCTGCCCTCGGCATCGATCAGGAACTTCTCGAAGTTCCACTGGACGTCGCCGGCCGCCCCCTCGGCGTCCTTGCTGCCCGTCAGCTCCGCGTACAGCGGGTGCTGGTCCGCGCCGTTGACATCGGTCTTCTCGAACAGCGGGAAACTCACGCCGTACGTCGCCGAGCAGAAGGTGGCGATCTCCTCGGAGGTGCCCGGCTCCTGGCCCGCGAACTGGTTGCTGGGGAAGCCCAGCACACTGAAACCACGGTCCCCGAAGCGCTGCTGCAGCCGCTCCAGACCCGAATACTGCGGGGTCAGCCCGCACTTGGACGCCACGTTCACCACCAGCAGGGCCCGGCCCCGGTAGTCGGCGAGGGAGGCGGGCTCACCGGTCAGGGTGCGCAGGGGGATGTCGTACAGGCTCACGGTCATGCTCCTCGTCGCGGTTTCGCGGATAGGGACGTCCTTCCTCCGTCCCAACAGCGGTGCCCGCGCGGATCTTCCCCGGATCGTCCACCGGCCAGGAAACCACCGGACGGAGCTCTCCCGAGCGCCACTCCTTGAGCAGCTGGTCGAAGATCGGGGTGTCCTCCTGGGGCCGGCGGCGGGCCTGCGGAGCCGGGGGCGGCAGCGGCGGCGGCTGGTGGGGGAGCGGGATACGCCGAAAGGGGTGCGTGGCGGGGTTCTTGGCGTCCATGCCCAGACTCAACCGGAAATCGGCTCCCCGAGTTGCGGGACGCGGCCGGGACGGCCCCCAGATGCCCCTGCGGTGGTGACGGGCAGAAGATACGTTCGCGCGCCGGAGGGGCCGGCGGATGTCCCGCCGGCCCCTCCGTCCTCATGTCCCAGGGGGCCCGGCCGCCGTGCTTCGCACAGGGCCGGGGCGTGCCGGGCCGGTCAGCTCCGGCACAGCAGTGAGGCGAGCACCTCCCGGAGCGCCGCCTCCGGGTCGGCCACCCGTCCCTCGGCCCGCCAGGCGACGAAGCCGTCGGGGCGCACCAGCACCGCGCCCTCCGGCGTCGTCCCGTGCTTCTCGGCCCAGTCGGCGCCCTCTTCGGGAGCCAGGTCGTCGTTCGGCCCGGTGCCGATCATGTAGCACTCCAGGCCCAGGCCGAACTCCTCGTTGGCGCCCTTGGCCGCGGTGCGCCACATCTCGCCGTCGGTGCCGGTCAGCAGGACGAAGGACTTCTCGTACAGATCGAGGGTCGAGCGGCGCTCGCCGGCGGCGTGCAGCCACATGTGCGGGGCGCGGGAGCCCGGTTCGCCGGTCAGCCGCAGCTGCTCGGGCACCACCGGCAGACCGGGATCGGCGCCGACGACCGCGCCCTGGGGGTAGCAGTAGCCCAGGGCCACGGTGAGCACCCCGCGCTGGCGGCCGCCGCCCGCGCCGGGCGCCGGGACGTACCCCGGGTGGCTGTGCTCGGCCGAGCGGGCCGAGGCACGGGCGCTGGTCTCCCGCGCCACCGGCTGCCGCTCCGCCTCGTACGACGCCAGCAGTCCGGGGTCCGCCCAGCCGTTCAGCACGGCGGCGAGCTTCCAGGCGAGGTTGTGGGCGTCCTGGATGCCGGTGTTGGAGCCGAACGCCCCGGTGGGGGACATCTCGTGGGCCGAGTCGCCGGCGAGGAAGACCCGGCCGGCCGCGTACCGCTCGGCGACCCGCTCGGCGGCGTGCCACGGCGCCTTGCCGGTGATCTCAACTGCCATGTCCGGTACGCCCGTTGCCCGGCGGATGTGCTCGATGCACCGCTCGTCGGTGAAGTCCTCCAGGGTCTCGCCCCGGTCCGGGTGCCACGGGGCGTGGAAGACCCACTCGGCCCGGTTGTCCACCGGCAGCAGGGCACCGTCGGCCTCGGGGTTGGTCAGGTAGCAGGCGATGAAGCGGCGGTCGCCCACGGCGTCCGCGAGCGCCGGCGCGCGGAAGGTGATGCTCACGTTGTGGAACAGGTCGCCGGGACCGGTCTGGCCGATGCCCAGCCGGCTCCGGACCGGGCTGCGCGGGCCGTCGGCCGCGATCAGGTAGTCCGCGTGGACGGTGGTCAGCTCACCGGTCTCCCGGTTCTTCAGGACCGCGGTCACACCCTGCGCGTCCTGTTCGAAGGAGCTCAGCTCGGTGGAGAACCGCAGGTCACCGCCGAGCTCCCGGGCGCAGCGCACCAGCACCGGCTCCAGGTCGTTCTGGCTGCACAGACACCAGGCGGACGGGCTGAACTTGGCCAGCCCGCCCCCCGGGTCGATCTCCTTGAACAGCCACTCCTGCTCGTCACCCGTGAGCGAACGGGCCTGCAGGATGCCGTGGTTGTCGGACAGCGTCGACGCGGCGTCGCGGATGCGCTGCTCGGCCCCGGCCACCCGGTACAGCTCCATCGTGCGGACGTTGTTGCCCCGCCCGCGCGGGTGGTGCGAGGTGTCCGAATGCTTCTCGACCAGCAGGTGTCTGACGCCCAGACGTCCCAGGAACAGCGAGGCGGACAGGCCGACCAGGGACCCGCCCACGACGAGTACCGGAACCCGGTCTTCGGCGGTGGGATTCATTGCGTGCTCCAGCTCCAGGGACGTGTACGGCAGATGGAGCACGAATGCCCGGCTGCGGCCGTGTTCGATCACGGTTCACCTGCATGGCTCACAGATCTCGCGCCACCCGTGGGTCCCGGCCACGATCGAATCCGGGACGCCCCCGGGACACCGGGCAGGCCGCCCCCACCATCCGGCTCAGTCACCGGATCGCACCGGAACTGACGACGCACCACTGGGGCCGTCGGGCCCCGAAGGAGATGCGTAGACGATGACAACGCTGTCGGAACGAATATCCCAGTCAGCCTTCGACGGCTCACGGCTGCGGGTCGTGCTGCTCCTGGATCTCCACGAGGGAGCCCAGCAGGACTTCCTGGAAGCCTACGAGCACCTGCGCAACCAGGTCGCGTCCGTCCCCGGGCACATCACCGACCAGCTGTGCCAGTCCATCGAGAACCCCTCGCAGTGGCTCATCACCAGCGAATGGGAGAGCGCACCGCCGTTCCTGGCCTGGGTCAACAGCGAGGAACACGTCAAGATGGTGCAGCCGCTGCACGGCTGTGTCCGCGACACCCGGTCGCTGCGCTTCAGTGTGCTGCGCGAGACCTCGAACATCGCCAGCCTCACGCCCGAGCCCCCCAAGGGACGGCTCCAGGCCAACCCCCGTGTCGGTGACGGCGTGGTACGGCACGCGCTGACCTTCACCGTGAAGCCGGGCAGTGAGTCGATGGTCGCGGAGATCCTCGCCGGCTACACCTCCCCGGAGGCCCGGGTCGACGACACCACCAGGCTCCGCCGCACCTCCCTCTTCATGCACGGCAACCGCGTCGTGCGCGCGGTCGAGGTGCAGGGCGACCTCGTCGCGGCGCTGCGGCACATCTCCCAGCAGCCCGAGGTCCGGGCCGTCGAGGAGGCCATCAACCCGTATCTGGAGCAGGACCGCGACCTCAGCGATCCGAACTCCGCCCGGGTGTTCTTCACCCGCGCCGCGCTGCCCGCGGTGCACCACGTCGCGGCGGCCGGGGAGCAGCCCGAGGGCATCCGCCGGCACGCGCTGTATTACCCGGCCAAGGAAGGCTGCGGCATGGCGCTGGCCCGGATGCTGGCCCGCCAGGACGAACTGGCCGCCGACGACCCGTCCTGCCCCGTCGCCGGCAGCACCATCTTCCAGCGCGACGACGTCGTGGTCCGGATGGTCGACCTGCGCATCCCCGTCGACAGCGACCCCATGCTGTCGCTCGGTGTCCGCGGTCCGCGCAAGACGGCCGTGCTGCGGCGCCTCATCGACACCGATGTGGCCGGCGGTCTGTCCAACGACCGCGAGATCGCGCACTTCCTGGAGCGCTCCGACATGGCCCTCATCACCGACCGCCGGGCACCGGGCGCCTGACGCCCGCCGGCCGTCGCAGGCCACTCACCCCCTTCACCCGCCGGCACCACGCCCCTGGAGGAACAGCCATGACCACGCACCGCCCACGCATCGTGGACCTCAGCGAGACCCAGCCCAACCGCCGGCGCGGAGGTGATCTGCGCGCCATGCTGACACCCAGCGCGGTGGGCGCCACGAGCGGCTTCATGGGCATGGCACTCGTGCAGCCCGGCGAGCGCATCGGCGAGCACTACCACCCGTACTCCGAGGAGTTCGTGTACGTCGTGCAAGGCGCGCTCGAAGTCGACCTGGACGGGGAGCCGCACCCGCTGCGCCCGGACCAGGGCCTGCTGATCCCGCCCTACATGCGGCACCGCTTCCGCAACGTCGGGGACGTCGAGGCCCGCATGGTCTTCCACCTCGGCCCGCTGGCGCCGCGCCCCGAGCTCGGCCACGTCGACACCGAGGGCACGGAAGAGGGCACACCCGTCGCGCCACCGGAACGCACGGAGCCGGTGTCATGACCCGCCGCGTGGCGGTCACCGGCGTCGGCATCGTCGCTCCGGGCGGCGTGGGCGTGCCCGCCTTCTGGGACCTGCTGTCCTCCGGCCGTACGGCGACCCGTGGCATCACCCTCTTCAACCCCGAGGGTTTCCGTTCACGTATCGCCGCCGAGTGCGACTTCGATCCCGCGGCCCACGGTCTGAGCGAGGAGCAGGTGGCCCGCTCGGACCGGTACATCCAGTTCGCGATGGTCGCCGCGGAGGAGGCGCTGCGCAGCGCCGGCCTGGACACCGGGGCCGAGGACCCCTGGCGCATCGGGGTGTCCCTGGGCACCGCGGTCGGCGGCACCACGCGCCTGGAGCACGACTATGTCGCCGTCAGCAGCCACGGTGCGCGCTGGGACGTCGACCACCGGCCGGCCGGCCGCCATCTGGAGCGGGCGTTCTCCCCGAGTTCGCTCGCCTCCGCGGTGGCGGAGCAGATCGGTGCCCACGGCCCGGTGCAGACCGTCTCCACGGGCTGCACCTCCGGCCTCGACGCCATCGGCTACGCCTTCCAGTCCATCGAGGAGGGCCGGGTCGAGGTGTGCGTCGCCGGCGCCTCGGACTCACCGATCTCCCCGATCACCGTGGCCTGCTTCGACGCGATCAAGGCGACCTCGGCGAACAACGACGACCCGGCACACGCCTCCCGTCCGTTCGACGCCCACCGCGACGGATTCGTGATGGGGGAGGGCGGCGCCGTCCTCGTCCTGGAGGAGCTGGAACACGCCCGCGCCCGCGGCGCGACCATCCACTGTGAGATACGCGGCTACGCCACCTTCGGCAACGCGTACCACATGACCGGTCTCACCCAGGAAGGCCTGGAGATGGCTGAGGCGATCAACCGCGCACTCGGTCACGCCAGGGTCGACGCCACCCAGGTGGACTACGTCAACGCGCACGGCTCGGGCACCCAGCAGAACGACCGGCACGAAACGGCCGCGGTCAAGCGGTCGTTGGGTGCCCACGCCCACAAGGTGCCGATGAGTTCCATCAAGTCCATGGTGGGCCACTCGCTCGGGGCGATCGGCGCGATCGAGATCGTGGCCTGTGTGCTGGCACTCACCCACCAGGTGGTGCCGCCCACGGCCAACTACGAGACTCCGGACCCGGAGTGCGACCTCGACTACGTGCCCAAGACGGCCCGGGAGCTGCCGCTGCGTTCGGTGCTCTCGGTCGGCAGCGGCTTCGGTGGATTCCAGTCAGCTGTGGTACTGACCCGACAGGGTGGGAGGGCATCATGAGCTCCCCTGAAGAACGTCGTTCCGTCGTCACCGGTATCGGTGTCATCGCCCCCAACGGGGTGAGCACCGAGACCTTCTGGAAGGCGACGGTGGAGGGCATCAGCGTCCTCGACCGCGTCACCCGTGAGGGGTGCGAGCATCTGCCCCTCAAGGTCGCCGGTGAGGTGCGGGGCTTCGACCCGGCGGATCTGATCGAGGAGCGCTACCTCGTCCAGACCGACCGGTTCACCCACTTCGCGATGGCGGCGGCCAACCTCGCGCTGGACGACGCCCGGCTCGGCCGTGCCGACTACAACGACTCACCGTTCGCGGTGGGGGTCGTCACGGCCGCCGGGTCGGGCGGCGGCGAGTTCGGCCAGCGGGAGCTGCAACGGCTCTGGGGCCAGGGCTCCCGCCATGTCGGCCCGTACCAGTCGATCGCCTGGTTCTACGCCGCGAGCACCGGACAGATCTCCATCCGCGGCGGCTTCAAGGGGCCGTGCGGAGTCGTGGCCAGCGACGAGGCGGGCGGCCTGGACGCCCTGGCGCATGCCGCCCGCACCATCCGGCGCGGCACCGATGCCGTCGTCGTGGGTGCCGCCGAGGCACCCCTGGCTCCCTACTCGGTCGTCTGCCAGCTCGGCTATGACGATCTGAGCAAGCTCGACGATCCGGCCCGCGCCTACCGCCCGTTCACCAGCGGCGCGTGCGGATTCGTGCCCGCAGAGGGCGGCGCGATGCTGATCGTCGAGGAGGAGACGGCGGCCGTGAGCCGCGGGGCGAGTGTCCGGGCCGTGCTGGCCGGGCATGCCGCGACCTTCACCGGGGCCTCCCTGTGGGAGGAGTCCCGGGCTGGGCTCGCCCATGCGATCCGTGGCGCGCTGGAGGACGCGCGGTGCGCCCCGGAGGAGATCGACGTGGTGTTCGCGGACGCGCTCGGCGTCCCCGCGGCCGACCGGGCCGAGGCGCTGGCGCTCGCGGACGTCCTGGGCCGGCACGCCTCGCAGGTCCCGGTGACCGCACCCAAGACGGGCACCGGACGGGCGTACTGCGGCGCCCCCGTCCTGGACACCGCGGCCGCGGTGCTCGCGATGGAGCACGGCGTCGTGCCGCCCACCCCCAACGTCGTCGACGTCTGCCACGAGCTTGACGTGGTGACCGGCCGGGCCCGCCCCGCCGAGTTGCGGACGGCGCTGGTGCTGAGCCGGGGACTGATGGGCTCGAACGCGGCGATGGTGCTGCGGAAGGGCTCCGGCTCCCCCTCATGAGAAGGAGAACCTCAGATGACCGCTCAACTGACGCTCGATGAGCTGGCCGCGCTGATGAAGTCGGCCGCCGGCCTCACCGTCGACCCCAAGGAGCTGGCGAACCGGCAGGACGCGACCTTCGCGGACTTCGGCCTGGACTCGCTCGGCCTCCTCGGCATCGTGGGCGAGCTGGAGAACCGGCAGGGCCGGCCGATGCCGACCGACGCGGAGCGCTGCAAGACGCCGCGCGACTTCCTCGCCCTCGTCAACACCGCCAACGACACCGTACCTACGACAGGAGCATGACATGCCCGGCCACACCGAGAACGACATCACCATCGCGGCGCCCCTCGACCTCGTCTGGGACATCACCAACGACATCGAGAACTGGCCGCAGCTGTTCAGTGAGTACGCCTCGGTCGAGGTGCTGTCCAGGGAGGGCGACAAGACCACCTTCCGGCTGACGATGCACCCGGACGACAACGGCACGGTCTGGAGCTGGGTCTCCGAGCGCGTCGTCGACCGTGAGAACCGCTCGGTCCGCGCCCGCCGCGTCGAGACCGGCCCGTTCGCGCACATGGACATCCACTGGAAGTACGCCGAGATCCCGGGCGGCACCTCCATGCACTGGACCCAGGACTTCGCGATGAAGCCCGACGCCCCGGTCGACGACAAGGGCATGACCGAGATGATCAACCGCAACTCCCGGATTCAGATGGAGCTCATCCGGGACCGGATCGAGCAGCGGGACCGCGAGCGCCGGTCCGCCACCGTCAGCTGACGGCCGCCAGGCCGCGTGCGGACCGCCACCCGGCGGCAACGAAGGGACCCCTGATGCATCACGCTCTGATCGTCGCCCGCATGAAACCCGGTTCGGCTCCGGACATCGCCGAGGTCTTCCGGGCCTCGGACCGTACGGAACTGCCGCACCTGGTCGGTGTCTCGCGGCGGACCCTCTTCCAGTTCGGTGACGTGTACCTGCACCTCATCGAATCCGACCGGCCGCCCGGCCCGGAGATCGCGAAGGTGACGGAGCACCCCGAGTTCCGCGCCGTCAGCGACCAGCTGTCCGCCTTCGTCAGCGCCTACGACCCGGAGACCTGGCGAAGCCCCAAGGACGCGATGGCCCAGCAGTTCTACAGCTGGCAGCGCGACGGCAGCAGCTGAGGAACGCGCGAGAGCCGGGGCGATCCCCCGGCTCTCGCGCGTTCCCGGGAGAAACGGGACCGCCCGGCGCGGAGCAGCCTCCGCGCCGGGCGACCCGCCGTTTCCGGAACCGCTCACTCAGGAACGGTGCACTCGAAGGCGTGCAGATACGGGTTGACGACGAGGATCTCGCCGACCTTCAGCCCGGCCTCCGCCATCCGGCTGACCAGGCTCGCCTTGGTGTGCTTGGCGCCGCCGACATTGAGCAGCAGCAGCAGGTCCATGGCGGTGGTGAACTTCATGGACGGGCTGTCATCGACGAGGTTCTCGATGATCACGACGCGGGCGCCGGGCCGGGCGGCCCGGACGACGTTCGCCAGCGTCCTGCGGGTGCTCTCGTCGTCCCACTCCAGGATGTTCTTGATGATGTAGACATCGGCCTGGACCGGGATGTCGTCGCGGCAGTCGCCGGGCACGATCCGTACCCGTGAGGCCAGCGCGCCGCCGTCCCGCAGCCGCGGGTCCGGGTTGGCCACGACCGTGGGCAGGTCGAGCAGGGTGCCCTGCAGCGTGGGGTGCTTCTCCAGCAGGCTGGCGAGAACATGTCCCTGGCCACCGCCGATGTCGGCCACCGAGGACGCCCCGGTCAGATCGAGCAGCCCCGCGATGTCCTGCGCCGACTGCTTGCTGGACGTGGTCATCGCCCGGTCGAAGACCTCGGCCGACTCCCGTGCGTCCTGGTGCAGGTAGTCGAAGAACCCCTTGCCGTACAGGTCGGGGAAGACGCTGCGGCCGGAGCGCACCGCGTCGTCCAGCCGCGGCCAGGCATCCCAGGTCCACGGCTCCGTGCACCACAGGGAGATGTAGCGCAGGCTGTTCGGGGTGTCCTCCCGCAGCAGCCGGGACATCTCCGTGTGGACGTACTTCCCGTCCTCGGTCTCGGCGAAGATCCCGTAGCAGGACAGCGCGCGCAGCAGCCGGTCCAGCGGCCGCGGCTCGGTCTTCACCGTGGCGGCCAGCTCCTCCGCGGTGGCGGGCCGGTCGCCGAGCGCGTCGGCGACGCCGAGGCGTGCCGCCGCCCGTACGGCCGCCGCACACGCGGCTCCGAAGATGAGCTCCCGGAGCTGCATGGCGGGCTGGGGAGTGGAACTTACGGTGGTCATGGCGCCTCTACTCTCCCGTCGCGGAGGGGTTCAGCCCGTCCCGGTGCAGCCGCCGGCACAGCCCGGCCGGCTCCGAGGTCCGGCAGACGTTGCCGATGAAGCGGTTGCCCCTGCCGGGCAGGTCCCGGTTGGCCAGGTCCACCGGCTTGTTCCGCAGCACGATGTTGTGGCTGATGACGTTGTGGTGGTTGAGCACCTTCACGAAGCTGTGGAACAGCACGACACCGCCGGAGAGCCGGGACTTGCCGTGGTGGTCCCGGATCACGTTGCGCCGCACCAGGACGTGCTCGGCGCCGGTGAGCACGATGCCGGACCCCTGGATGTCCGGCAGCCGGCTGTTGCCGCGGCAGAACTTGTTGTTCTTGTAGATGGAGTTGTTCCGTACCGTCAGCGCGCCGGCCTGGGGGCGGGACTCGTCGCCGACGACGAACACCCCACCGCAGTTCCTGGTGATGGTGTTGTAGCCGACCGTGAGGTTCCTGACCCGGCGGATGGTGACGCCGATGCGGTTGCCCGCGAGGTAGTTGTCGCTGATCACGGCGCCCCGCGTGTCGGCGCCGCCGCCTTCTTCCTTGGTCTTGTTCGCGAGGAAGATGCCCGCGTCGCCGTTGTCGATGGCGTTGTTGTCCCGGAACATGCCCCGGATCGACTTCTCCTGCGCGATGCCCCACACACCGTTCTTCCGGACGGTCACGTGGTGTACCGAGAGCCGGTCGGTCCCGGAGGCGAAGATCCCGTTCTTCTTGAAGCCCCGGACGGTCAGCGAGCGGATGCTGACGTCCCGCAGCGGCCTGCCCTTCCCGATGACGCAGATGCCGTTGCCGTCCCGCCCGCAGGCGTTCGTGGCCCGCCTGCCCGACGGGGTGATCACCGTCTTGTGGCCCGCGCCGATCAGGCGCAGCCGCGACTTGTTGATGAACACGCTCTCCCGGTAGATACCGGGCCGGACGACGATGGTGTCACCCGGTCTCGCTCTGTTCACCGCGCGCTGGATCGATTCGCCTGCGTGGACGACATGGCGTCCCGAGGCGTCGCAGGGGGACGCCGCGCCCAGGCCGCCGATCATCATCGCGGCGACGCAGCCCATGTATTTCATCTGTCGTAGCACCATGAGGCGAAGCTATGGGCGATCACTTCCGCTCGCCACACGTGGTGAGCCGATCGTCACGGTGTGTGCATCGGGCAGCTTTCGACACGCCGTCAGTTCCGTTGCCCGGCCTGCCGTCGGGCCCGACATCAGGGCCGGTCAACGGGCCTTTCGGCGGCCTTGCCGGGGGTGCCGGGCGTGTCGGAACGCGGTCCGGAATCGGCTGGTCCGGAATCAGCTGACCGGGTATCGGACGGGTCGTCGGACGGCGTATCCGACGGTGCGTCGGGCCCGGTGCCGGACCGGGCGTCCGACGGGTCGTCAGCCGGCTCGTCCGGACCCGCCTCGGTCAGGAAGGCCGCCAGGCTGGTCGGCAGAAACCACGGTCGGGCGCGGAAAACGGTCACGGAAGACCAACGCGCCAGGCCCGGCCGACGACACCGGCGCGGGGGCAGTGAACCCGCTTGATCACCCCAACGGCCGCGGTGCGGGCGGCCCGCCGCCCGCCGGAGACCGCTCAGCGGCCCTCGCGGACCGCCGTCTCGATACCGTCCAGGATGACGCCCAGTCCGATGTCGAAGGTGCTGCGCGCCTCGCGCTCCATATAGGGGACCGCGTCGCCCGGGTCCGGGGCGGCACCCTCCGTCTCCAGCCGCACCAGCAGTGGATACCGCTCGGCGAAGTCGGGGACCATCTCGGTCAGCAGGCCGGAACGGGCCTGCCACCACTCCTCGTCGGACACCCCGGTCGAGGCCGCGGCCTGCCGTGACTCCGTGACGGTCTGCGCGGCGCCGCGGATGAAGTGGAACAGCGCCCCGACCACCCGCCGCAGCACCCCGGAGCTCAGCCCGGTCGTGTACAGCAGGTGCAGCAGCGTCTCCAGCGCGCGGTATTCGTTGGGGCCGAGCACCGGGCGGGCCTGGGAGACCTGCAGCACCCAGGGGTGGCGGAGGGAGAACTCCCAGGTGTCCTCGGCCCAGGAGGTCACCGCGGCGCGCCAGCCCGGCGTCAGGTCGTACTCGGTGGGCATCTCGGCGAGCACGTGGTCGTACATCAGGTCCACCAGCTCGTTCTTGCCGGGGACGTAGGTGTAGAGCGCCATCGCGGTCCGGCCCAGCCGCTCACCGACCGCGCGCATGGACAGCGCCGCCATGCCGTCGGCGTCGGCGACCGCCACCCCGGCCTCCACGATCGCCGCCACGCTCAGCGCCGGTTTGGGCCCCGGCCACCGGCGGGTCCGCGCCCCGTCGGTGCCCTCCCCGCGCCACAGCAGCGTCATCGAACGACGGGCGTCGCCCTGGCCCGCAAAAACCACCACTTGCTAACTCCTTACGGCGTAAAGTAGCGTCCCCGAGTGAACTCTTTACGGTGTAAAGATATCAGGGGGCTGGCAACGCACATGGGGGACCGGCAGACCCGGCGGCGGCCGGACGAAGGGGAGAAACCGGCCGCGGACCACCACGACATGATCCAGGTACGCGGCGCCAGGGAGAACACTCTCGCCGATATCTCGCTCGACATTCCCAAGCGCCGCCTCACCGTCTTCACCGGCGTCTCCGGCTCGGGAAAGTCCTCGCTGGTCTTCGGCACCATCGCCGCCGAGTCGCAGCGGCTCATCAACGAGACCTGCACGGCCTTCATCCAGTCCTTCATGCCGCGTCAGGGCCGCCCCGACGTCGACGCGTTGCACCATCTGAGCGCGGGCATGTGCCAGGAGTGCCAGGGCCTCGGCCGGGTCCCGCCGATCGACACCCGCCGGCTGGTGGACACCGAACTCTCCCTCAACGAGGGGGAGATCACCGCTCCCGGCTTCACCGTCGGCTCGTGGTATTGGCAGACCCTCGCCCACTCCGGGCTCACCCCAGCCCCTGCTGCTCCATGGAGGACCCGATGACGGCCGTGCCCGTCGCGCTCATCCAGGTCACCGACGTCCGGCGGCTCACCCCGCACATGGTCCGCTTCACCTTCGCCGGTGACGGCCTCGACGACTTCCTCACCTGGCCCGACCAGCAGCTCAAGCTGCTCTTCCCCAAACCGGGGCAGCGCGCGCCCCGGCTGCCCGACGCCGCCGACGGCGACGCGATGCGCTGGTATCAGGCCTACCTCGCCCTGCCCGAGGATGAACGGCCCTGGATGCGCAGCTACACGGTGCGCTCCCACGACCCCGTCCGGCACCGGATCACCGTCGACTTCGTGCTGCACGGCACGCCGGAGACGGCCGGCCCGGCGACCCGGTGGGCGGCCTCCGCCGCCGTGGGCGACACCCTCGCCCGGTACGGCCCGGCCGCCGAGTACGCCAGGGCGCTGCCGCTGGACCGGGCCGACTGGGTGCTGCTGGCCGGCGACGCGACCGCGCTGCCGGCCCTCGGCTCCCTCGTCGAGGCGCTGCCGGCCGGCACCCGCGCACTGGCCTGCGTCGAGGTGCCCGGCCCGGCCGATGAGCAGCGCTTCACCACCCGGGCTGACCTCACCATGCGGTGGGTGCACACGGACGGGCGCGGCGACGCCCTGCCGGCGGCCGTCCGCGCCCTCACCTTCCCGCCCGGGACGGTCTTCGCCTGGCTGGCGGGTGAGGCGGGGACGGTCCGCGCCCTCCGGCGCCATCTGGTCGGGGAGCGCGGGATCGAAAAGCGGCAGATCGACTTCAGCGGGTACTGGCGCCGGAGCCTGACCCAGGACGACGCGCCCACCGAGGAGGACCTCGCCGAGGCGCGGGAACGCCTCGCGGCCGCCCGGCCGCCGCAGGGCTGAGGGCTGCCGTGTGCGGCGGGCCGCTCAGCCCGCCCGCTCCGCCGCGCTGCGCTCGACGCAGAACTCGTTGCCCTCGATGTCGGCCAGCGTCGCCCACCCGGTCCCGTCCGTCCGCCGGTGGTCGGCCACCATCGTCGCGCCGAGCGCCAGCAGCCGCTCGACCTCCTCGTCCCGGCCCCAACCCTGCGGCTGCAGATCCAGGTGCACCCGGTTCTTCACCGTCTTGGCCTCGGGAACCGTGATGAACAGCAGCGCACTGCCCGCGGACGTGACCGTGGCCTCCGGATCGCCCGGCAGATCGTCCTCGGCCAGTGAGCCGTCCAGCACCTGTGCCCAGAAGCTCGCCAGGCGGTAGGCGTCGGTGCAGTCGATGGTGAGGTGGCGTACCAGTGAAGTCATGGGCGTCACTATGTGGTTGGGGCTGCGGGCTGTCCACCGGGATTACGGCGGACGGCGCACCGGCGGCTCCGGGAGCCGTGACCTGGTGCGGGCCCGGGGCTTAGCGCGTCCCCGACGGTGGCGGTGCGGCCCGTGCGACAACTGCGTGCGGCTGCCGCAGAGTTCGTCCGGCCGGGGCGGTCCGGGCGGCGAGCGGGCGGCGGAGCGCCCGTCCGGCCGCGCCCCGTACCGCGCCCGCTCCCGGGTTTGTCCCCCACACCCATTCAAGTCGCCCGCCCTCGTCGTCTACAGTTGCAGAATTCCGCAATTCAACAGATGACGCGACGGCCGTGCGGCCTGAACGCGGAGGACATGCGTGGGCGGTTTCGCCGAATCGGCAGGGGAACGGGTATGTGCGGCGCGGTCCGCGACCGGAACCGGGAGCGGGGCGCGGACATGAATGGTGCGTGGTCCCCGGTCTGTCAGGCCAAGGCCGAATTCTTCCGGATGCTGGGCCATCCGGTCCGTATCCGGGTGCTGGAGCTGCTCCAGAGCGGGCCGATGCCGGTGCGCGGGCTGCTCACCGCGATCGGGGTGGAGCCGTCCGCGCTCTCCCAGCAGCTGGCGGTGCTGCGCCGCTCGGGGCTGGTGACGGCCACCCGCAGCGGTTCCACCGTCGTCTACGAGCTGGCCGGCGACGAGGTCACCGAGCTGCTGCGGGCCGCCCGCCGGGTGCTCGCCGAGGTGCTCACCGGGCAGCACGCCCTGCTGGCCGAACTCCGGCAGGCCGAGCCCCGGACCCGGCCCACGGCCGGCGGGGTGCCGGCGGCCGGCGGAGTGGGGGCGGTCTCGTGAACCACGCGCTCCGCTCCACCGACGGTGACCGGACGGGAAACGTCCGCATGTGCCCCACCGGGACAGGGTGATCGCTGATGTCCGGCACACCACGGCGTAAGGGGCCGCCGCCCTGGCGGGCGGTCCGCTCCCGCACCTGCATACCCACGCGCTCCGGCCCGGGCACCGTACGGCCCTGCCGGGGACGCCCCCCTGGGCGCGGGACGCTCCGTACGGCACGCGGACACGGCCGCGTCTGCCCGGAGGGCGCCGCCCACCGGCACACCTCGGCGCGCTGCGGTGTCCGGCGGCCCCGGGCGACCGCGGTCCGCCCCGGCACCCAGCTGGCACGGCTGCCCGGTGCGGTCCTGCTCACCCACCACGCTCCCCGGCGCAGCCTGTGGCGACGGGTGTTCCTCTACTTCGTCGTCAGCCATCTGCTGCTGGTCTTCCTGGCGCTCGTCATCTATCTGGGCCGGCACGCCGGGACATAGCGGGCGCACCGGCCCCGGCGCTGTCCCGGCCGGGCCCCGCGGCCGCCGCGGCCGTGAGCCCCCGGACCCGCCACAGCCAGCCGACGTCCCGCCCGAAGGACCACACGAGCAGCGCCAGCGCCCCGCCCACCGCGGTGGCCGCCGCGGTGGGCGGCAGCACTCCGGAACCGGCCAGGACCAGCACGACACCCTGGAGTGCCGCCACGGTCTTCCGGGCCATGCTGTGCGGCAGCGCGCCGCCCAGCCACGGCAAGAACCAGGACGCCGCGACGAAGACGTACCGCATGAGGCCGATGCACAGCACCCAGGCACCCAACGGCACCACGAGAAACACACACAGCACCAGGATGAGGAAGGCGTCGACCTCCATGTCGAAGCGTGCGCCCAGCGGGGTCACCGTGCCGGTGCGCCGGGCCACCTGACCGTCCACCGCGTCCAGGACCAGCGCCACGGCGGCGAGCACGACCAGTACCGCGACCGGCGCCGGCCGGGCGAAGGAGTCCGCGACCAGCGCAGTCACCCCGCCGACGAGGATCGTGCGGGCCAGCGTGACGCGGTTGGCCATGCCGAACGACGGGCTCCACGACCGGCGCAGCGCGACGGTGAGCACGCCCCAGGTGGCCACGGCGAACACACCGCCCGTCAGCCACCCGACGGTGCCCAGACCGGCCACCCGGCGCAGTGCTTCCAGGACGAGCAGCTGCACTCCGGTGCCTGCCGTAATGTCCGGTCCGAACGGCCTTGTGTCGTAACGCTCTTGTACAGCCACCATGCCTCCCGGGATGTGTGGCGGAGTGGAGAGGTGCCGCGTATGGTGACGGCGTTCTCATGATCCCCAGCATCGACGAATCATCGCCGGAGCGTCCAGGAGGATTCCGATGCCGCGCGTCGCTTGTGCGTTTTGGATAAACGCTCCAGGTCACGGAGAAATCCGTGCCGTACCCTTGCCGGAACCCGGCCCGGACGAGGTTCTGGTGCGCACACTCTGTTCCGGAGTCAGCCGCGGAACGGAGACTCTGGTCTTCCGGGGCGGTGTGCCCGAGAGCCAGCATTCCGTGATGCGGGCGCCCTTTCAGGAAGGCGACTTTCCCGCCCCTCTCAAATACGGCTACCTCAATGTCGGCGTCGTCGAGGAAGGGCCGTCGGCGCTGCTGGGCCGTACGGTCTTCTGCCTCTATCCGCACCAGACGCACTACGTCGTCCCGGTGAGCGCCGTCACTCCGGTACCCGATTCCGTCCCCGCGTCGCGAGCCGTCCTGGCGGGCACCGTCGAGACCGCGGTGAACGCCCTGTGGGACGCCGCGCCGCTGGTCGGCGACCGGATCGCGGTGATCGGTGCGGGCATGGTGGGCTGCAGCGTCGCCGCGGTCCTCGCCCGCTACCCCGCGGTCCGGGTGCAGTTGGTGGACGCCGACCCCGCGCGGGAGGCGACCGCCAGGGCACTGGGCGTGGACTTCGCGCTGCCGCAGGACGCGCTGGGCGACTGCGACCTCGTCGTCCACGCCAGCGCCACCGAGCAGGGACTCGCCCGCGCGCTCGAACTGCTCGCCCCCGAAGGCACCGTCATCGAGCTGAGCTGGTACGGAGACCGGCAGGTCAGCCTGCCGCTGGGGGAGGCCTTCCACTCCCGCCGGCTGGTCGTCCGCAGCAGCCAGGTGGGCGCGGTCTCCCCGGCCCGCCGCGCCCGCCGTACCTTCGCCGACCGGCTCGCCCTCGCCCTGGACCTGCTCGCCGACCCCGCCTTCGACGCGCTGGTCACCGGCGAGTCCGCCTTCGAGGAGCTGCCGGAGGTGCTGCCCCGGCTCGCCTCCGGCGCTCTCCCGGCACTGTGCCACCGCATCCGGTACGGACCGGCGGACGACTGAAACCCCCTTGAGAACGCCTTGAACCCGCCCCGGCGACACCGCCACTGAGACCCACATCACACCGGAGGAACGGCCTTGTTCAGCATCACCGTCCGCGATCACCTGATGGTCGCCCACAGTTTCCGTGGCGCGGTCTTCGGCCCCGCGCAGCGCCTGCACGGCGCGACCTTCATCGTGGACGCGACCTTCCGCCGCCCCGAACTCGACGCCGACAACATCGTCGTCGACATCGGTCTGGCCACCCGTGAACTCGGCGCCGTGGTCGGGGAGCTGAACTACCGCAACCTCGACGACGAGCCCGCCTTCGCCGGTATCAACACCTCGACGGAGGCTCTGGCCAAGGTCGTCGCCGACCGGCTCGCCGACCGCATCGAGGCGGGCAACCTCGGCGAGGGCGCCCGCGAACTGGCCGGGATATCGGTGACCTTGCACGAGTCCCACATCGCCTGGGCGACGTACGAGCGCACTCTGTGACCCGCACCGGCACCACCGCCGCGGAGCGCGTGGTGCACTTCGTCCTCCCCGGTGACGTCGACGATCCGGCGGCCCCCAGCGGCGGCAACACCTACGACCGCCGGGTGTGCCGCGACCTCCCGGCCGCCGGCTGGCAGGTCCGCCCGTACGCACTTCCCGGTGGCTGGCCGCAGCCGGACGCCACGGCCCGTGCGGAGCTGGCCGGGCGGCTGGCGGCGCTGCCGGACGGCGCCGTGGTCCTCCTCGACGGACTGGTCGCCTGCGGCGTCCCCGAGATCCTCGCCCCCGAGACGGAACGGCTGCGGCTCGCCGTCCTGGTCCACCTCCCGCTGGGCGACGAGACCGGCCTCGATCCCGCCCTGGCCGTGGAGCTGGACGCCCGCGAACACCGCACCCTGCACGCCGTGGAGGCCGTCGTGGCCACCAGTGACTGGGCCGCCCGCCGGCTCGTCACCCACCACGGACTGCCGGCCGCGCGGGTGCACGCGGTCCGGCCGGGCGTCGACCCGGCGCCGCTCGCGCCCGGCACCGACGGTGCCACCGGCCTGCTGTGCGTCGCGGCGGTCACCCCGCGCAAGGGACAGCACCGGCTGATCGACGCGCTGGCCACCGTCACCGAACTGCCGTGGAGCTGCGCCTGCGTGGGGGCGCTCGGCCGCGATCCCGGATACGCCGACCGACTCCGCCGCACGGTGACCGGATTCGGCCTCGACGACCGGATCACCTTCACCGGGCCGCGCACCGGCGCGGACCTGGAGGCGCGCTACGCCGCCGCCGACCTGCTGGTGCTCACCTCGTCCGCCGAGACCTACGGCATGGTCGTCACCGAGGCGCTGGCGCGCGGGATTCCGGTGCTCGCGACGGCGGTGGACGGCGTACCGGAGGCGGTCGGGCAGGACCCCGACGGCGGGGTGCCCGGCCTGCTCGTGCCGCCCGGCCGGCCGGCGGCGCTCGCCGACGCGCTGCGCGGCTGGCTGGGCGATCCACAACTGCGGGACCGGGTCAGGAATTCGGCGCGCGCACGGCGTGCCATGCTGGAGGGGTGGGAGATGACGTCGCACAGCCTGGCCGGAGTGCTGGAACGGCTCCGGGACGAGCCCCGGAGCACGCGATGAGCGCGCAGGAACGGCCTCGATTCGCCCCGCGCTGGCTGGAGTTGCGGGAACGCGCCGACGCCGCGGCGCGGGCCCCCGAGCTGCTGCGCCCGCTGCGGGCGTGGCTGGAGGCGCGGCCCGCCCCGGCGGGCCCGCCCGGCAGCGCCGGTGGTCTGGTGGTCCGCGACCTCGGCTGCGGCATCGGCTCGATGGGGCGCTGGCTCGCCGTCCGGCTGCCCGGACCGCAGGAGTGGGTGCTGCACGACCTGGACCCGGACCTGCTCGCCCTCGCCGGTGCGCGGATGCCGGTGACGGCCGCCGATGGCACACCCGTCACCGCCACGACCGCACGCGGCGACCTCGCCGCCCTCACCGCCGACGACCTCGCCGGCACGTCCCTGGTCACCGCCTCCGCACTGCTCGATCTGCTCACCCGTGAAGAGGTGGAGGACCTCGCCGAGGCCTGCGTCGGCGCGGGCAGCCCGGTGCTGCTGGCGCTCTCCGTCGCCGGGCGGGTCGAGCTGAGCCCGGCCGACCCCTTCGACGCCCGGCTCACCGGCGCCTTCAACGACCATCAGCGCCGCACCGACCAGGGCCGGGCGCTGCTCGGCCCGGACGCGGTCGCGGCGGCGGTGGAGGCGTTCGAACGGCGCGGTGCGACGGTGCTGGTGCAGTCCAGCCCGTGGCGGCTCGGCTCCGCCGAATCCGGGCTGATCGCCGAATGGCTGCGCGGCTGGGTCGGCGCCGCGCACGCCCAGCAGCCGGAGCTGGCGCCCGAGGCCGTCGCGTATCTGCGCCGGCGGCTGGAGGAGTGCGCGGCGGGTGAGCTGACCGTGGCGGTGCATCACATCGATCTGCTGGCGCTGCCCCCGTACCCGTCCGGGAACGTGTGATGAAGCGGGCCCGCTGGGTGGCCTGGCTCAGGATGCTCGCGGGACTCGGCATCCTGGTGGCCCTCGTCTGGCATCTGGGCTCGCAGGTCTTCCTGGACGGGCTGCGCCGGATCGACGCCGCCACCCTGGCGGCCGCGCTCGCCATCGGCGTGCTGACCACGGTGTGCAGCGCCTGGCGCTGGTGTCTGGTGGCCCGCGGCCTCGGGCTGCGGCTGCCGCTCGGCCGGGCCGTCGCCGACTACTACCGGGCGTTGTTCCTCAACGCGGCGCTGCCCGGTGGCGTGCTGGGCGATGTGCACCGCGCCGTCCACCACGGCCGCAGCTCCGGCGCCCTCGGCCGGGGCGTGCGCGCGGTGGCCCTGGAGCGGACCGCCGGCCAGGTCGTCCTGCTCGTGACCGGGGTGGTGGTGCTGCTCGTCCGCCCGTCGCCGGTCCTGGCACCGGTCACCCGCTTCCTCGCCTCGCCCGCCGTGGCGCTGTCCGTGGCCGCCGCGGGTCTGCTGGTGGCGGTGGTCGCCGTCCGGCTGCGCCGCCGCCGGGGCGCCTCCCGCGCCGAACGCGCCCTGCGCACCGTCCTGGCCGAGGCACGCCAGGGCCTGCTGGCCCGCGGTGTCTGGCCCGGCGTCGCGCTGTCGTCCGTGGCGGTGCTGGCGGGCTACCTCGGGATGTTCGTGCTGGCCGCCCGGGTCGCCGGGGTCACCGCACCGGCCGCCGAACTGGTGCCGCTGGTGGTGCTGGCGCTCCTCGCGATGGCGCTGCCGCTGAACGTGGGCGGCTGGGGCCCCCGGGAAGGCGTCGCCGCCTGGGCCTTCGGCGCCGCCGGACTGGGCGCGGCGCAGGGACTCACCACCGCGGTGATCTACGGCGTCCTCGCCTTCGCCGCGAGCCTCCCGGGGGCGGCGGTGCTGCTGGCACGGGTCTCCCCGCTGCCCGTGGAGCGCCCTGCGACGGCAAGTCCCTTGCCCGGAACGGCGGATGGGCCTCACCGTACGGCGAGTACGGGGATCATCCGGCAACGCGCCGCGCGGGTCCCGTCGGCGCCGGTCGGGGGACCGTACCCGGCGCCGCGGGTCCACGCGGAACGGGGAGAGCCCTCCTAGGGCCTGCCCGGCCCGCCCAACGGCCCGTCGTCCGCCCGCAGTTCGAGTTCGAAGAGGGTGTCCTCGCCGAGCAGGGCGCGTCGCAGCGGCGGGCGCAGGGCCTCCCGCATCACCGAGGTGCCGGGAAACCGCAGACCGGGGATGCCGTCGCCGAGCAGCACCGGTGCGACGGTGACGTACAGCCGGTGCAGCGCCCGTTCCCGCAGAAAGCGCGACACGGTGACCCCGCCCCCCTCGATCAGCACCCGGCCCAGCCCGCGCCGCGCCAGCGCCGCCAGCAGACGTTCCGGGGCGAACGCCGCCTCGTCCGGCAGCGCCAGGACCTCGACCCCGGCGCCCGGTGCCGTGGGGGTGACCTCCGGTCCCACCACCCACAGGGTCGGCGCGGCGCCGTCCGTGAACACCCCGTGCGCCCGCGGCACCCGGCCGCGCGGATCGAGCACCACCCGCACCGGATTGTCGCCCGTACAGGCGCGGACGGTCAGCCGCGGATCGTCGGCCACCGCCGTGCCGGCCCCGACCAGCACCGCATCGGACAGGGCGCGCAGCCGGTGCAGATGGCAGCGGTCCTCCGGGCCGGTGACATAGTCGGCGTCGCCGGTGCGGGTCGCGATGAAGCCGTCCAGGCTCTGCCCGAGTTGCGCGAACGCGACCCGGGGACCCGCCAGGCAGAGCGGCAGATAGCGGTCGGCGAGTTCCACCGCCTCCGCTGTGGCGGGCCGTCCCCAGCGCAGTCCGCCGTCCCCGTCCGCCACCATGCCGGCGGCGCGGGCCTCGTCCACCGTACGGACCCGCCGCAGTCGGTCCCAGGCGGCTGCCGCGTCGAGTGCCTCAGTCATCGGCTTCCGTCCGGTCGTCGAACAGTGCGGCATATTCCCCGAATGCGTCGGCCAGCCCGGCCAGCAATTCCCGCCCCTTCCGGGCGGACGCCCGTGACGGCCGCCCGATGACGCCGGATTCGGTATAGGCCGACATGCCGAGCGTCAGCAGGTGCTTCCGGTCATCGGCGATGCAATCCGCCGATTCATAGCCTTCCTTGACCAATTCGGGATGGGCATGCAGCAGAATGGACGTCTCGACCTCTCCGGCATGCATATCGGTGTGCGACGGCGTCTCCACCCCGGCCCGGGTGCGCGCCGCGTCCCAGTCGGCCGATCCGGGGAACAGTGCCATCCGCACACCGTGCCCGGCGGATTCCTGAACGACATTGCGCAGGACGTAATTTCCGCCGTGTCCGTTGATGAGAATCAGGGTGTCGATACCGGACCTGCGGAGCGAATCGGCGATGTCCGTGACGACCGCGTGCAGGGTGCGCGCCGAAATGCTGACGGTTCCCGGCCAGGCGGCGTGCTCCTGCGAACAGGACACCGTCAGCGGCGGCAGCACCTGGACCGGCCGGCCGGCCGCCACCTCCCGGGCGATGGTGCAGGCGATGACGGTGTCGGTGGTCAACGGCAGGAAGGCGCCGTGCTGTTCGAAGCTGCCGACGGGCAGCACGGCCAGCGTCGGCCGCCGTGCCCGGATGTCCTCCGTGGTGTCCGCCGGCAGCGGTCCCGGCGCCGGGGTCGGGTGTCCCGATGAGGTCATGGGAGGCTGCGGCCTTTCGTCGCCGACTCGCGGAGTCGTGGTTGTCACAGCATCAGTTGTCACGGCGTCGCAGCATACTTGTTGTCATTATGAGTGAGTTCTGCCGATCATTTAGCCGCGCGGGTACGATCGCGCCATGATGGACCCCGACGACTCTGCCGGTGCCGACCTCCGTGTCGCAATCGATGATGCCCTCGGCCAAAAGCCGGGCGTGGAACAGGTGGTGACGGCCAGGCTGCCCACGACCTACGGCGAATTTCTCGCCGTCGGCTATCTGGACCGCCGTAGCGGTATCGAGCAAGTGGCTCTGGTCCACGGTGATGTGGTGGTGCCGGAGCCGGTGCTGACCCGGGTGCATTCAGAATGCCTGACCGGTGATGCCTTCGCGTCCACCCACTGTGAATGCGGCGACCAATTGTCCGAGGCGCTGCGCGCGATCGTCGCGGCCGGGCGCGGCATTCTGGTCTATCTCCAGGGCCACGAGGGCCGTGGTATCGGACTGCTGGCCAAGCTCCGCGCGATGAAGCTGCAGGAGGGCGGGCTGGACACGGTCGAGGCGAACATCGCGCTCGGGCTGCCGGTCGACGCCCGTGACTACGGCGTCGCGGCGGAGATCCTCCAGGATCTCGGTGTCCGGTCGGTGCGCCTGATGTCGAACAACCCGCGCAAGCGCGAGGCGCTGCGGCGGCACGGTATCGCCGTCGCCGAACAGGTCCCGCTGCTGATGCCGCCCCGTGCGGAGAACATCCGCTACCTCCGCGCCAAACGGGAGCGCCTCGACCACGACCTGCCGCACCTGGACGGCATCCACGGTCTGACCTGACGCCGGGGGCACCCGCACCGCACACGAGGAGGGAGGGCCCGCGACACGGGGTCGCGGGCCCTCCCTCGGTGCATGTCCGGCCTGCGGATCAGGAGACGGCGGGTGCCGCCTCGGCCGGGGTGGCCTCTTCCTGCCGCGCCGGTACGACACGCTCCGCGAGGTGACCGAAGACCAGCCCGAAGGCGGCCCACAGCACCAGTTGGACGGCGAGCGCCGACATCCGGAACTGCCAGAGCAGCGTGCCGGGGAAGCCCTCCGGCACATTGTCGTAGCCCGGCAGGAACGCGTAGGCGAGGCCGATGGCGACCACGAACGCGGCGCCGGCCACGACCGTGGCGTTCCAGTTGCCCAGCTTCGGTGCCAGCCTGCGGCCGAGGAGCGTGGCGGCGACGGCCAGCAGGATGCCGAGCAGCATCATCAGGAAGAACAGAGCGGTGCGGGTGCCGATGGTGTCGGGGTCCCCGACGGCCGGGGGGTTGGCCGGGTACTTCAGGAACGGCACGAGGTAGACGACCAGCAGCGCGGCGCCGGAGAGCAGCGCCGCCGTGGTGCGGGCACCGAACCGGCCGATCCGCCCCAGGGCGAAGCAGAAGACCAGTGCGGCGATCCCGCCGAGCGCCACGCCGTAGACCAGTACGCCGGTCGCCAGCCCCGCCGTGGACTGCACACCGCGGCTGACGACCTCCATCCCGTGTTCGTGGCTGTGCGCGTCCTCGAAGGCGATGGCGGCGTCCACCTTCGGTTCACCCAACAGGTAGGCGACGACGAGGGCCAGGAGACCGGCGGCCAGACCGGCGAGCATCCCGCGCACCAGGAGGTTTCTGATGGTGACGGAGTTCATGGGTGCGAAGTCCGATCAGTGGCAGGGGAAGCCGAGAAGGTGGCGCCCGTCGTGGACCCACTCATGGACCTCCGTGCCCGAGAGCAGCGAGGTGGCACCCTGCTCGGCGCCGATGAAGTACAGCAGAACCAGCATCAGGACGCCGACGAACAGCGCCCACGGTGCGATGGCCTTGAGGGGGATCGGAGCCGGGGTGACGGCGCCGGCGGCCGGGGGTGCGATGGTCTGAGCCATGGCAGGACCTCCTGTGCGGGGGAACTCGCGTCCCTGTTCGTTGGAGTGCGTGACAACATGCCGGGTCTGGCTCGCCCGGTCCCGGCCCTCTGGGCTGGTCAAAACCGGACATACAGTGGCGCGACCGCGCCGGGATCTCACCGGCTTCCGTCATGTCGTCGTCAATATCATCGGGAAGGTACCGCGAACCGCCCTCCCGGCCAAGACCACGAAGGGGGCGGAAAGGTGCAGGACAGGGCGCGCCCTCAGGGCAACTCCCTTGTACGGATGACGGGTTGCCGTCCGCCGCGGACCGAGAGAAGAGGACATGACAACTCGGGTGATGTTGGTCTCACCGGCAGCAGGGGAGGCCCAGCGTGCGGTGCGCTTCGACGACGACGGTCCGCTGAGCGAGGCCGGGCTGCGCCGCGTCCGGTCCGCCGCCGGGGAGCTGCCGGCCGCCGGCCGGGCCTTCGCCTCGCCCTCCGTCCGGTGCCGCCGCACGGCGGAGGAGCTGGGGCTGTCGGCGCTGCCCATGGAGGAGCTGGCGGGCGGCGCGATGGGTGACTGGCGCGGGCGGACGCTGGACGAGATCGCCGGTGCCGAGCCGGCCGCGGTGTCCGCCTGGCTCGCGGACCCGGACTTCGCCGGGCACGGCGGGGAGTCGCTGCGGCAGCTGTGCGACCGGATCGCGGACTGGCTGGCGCGGACGGCGACGGAGGCGGGCCGGGTGCTGGCCGTCGTCGAACCGGATGTGGTGCGCGCCGCGGCGGTGTGCGCCCTGCGGGTCCCCCTGGACGCGTTCTGGCGGCTGGACGTCCCGCCGCTGACCGTGACCGAACTGAGCGGCCGGGGCGGGCGCTGGAATCTGGGACTGGGGCGGGAGCTGGGCCGCAGGTGAGGGCGGTGTGACGGTAAAACTTTAAAATTCAGCGGCCTCTCATCTACACATAAAGGCGACATAAGCGCAGAATAAAGATGCGCGGCCCGATGCCACGCGGAACGGCCGGTTTGCGAACGAAGGAGGCGAGTCGCATGGCCGACGTCTCACACCACAGGGGAGATCTCGCAGGTCACCCCGATGCTTCTGAGATGCAGGTCCGGTATGAGCGGGTACTCGGCGGGCGTGATGTGGTCCTCGTCGACGGGCCGGTGCTCCTGGTCGGCCTGTATTGCGCCGTCTCCCCATGGATTCTCCACTTCTTCGCCGCGCAGCCGGCGCTCATGGTGCACAACCTCATCCTCGGTCTCGCCATCGCCCTGATGGCGGTCGGATTCACCGTGGCTCCCGACCGGATGTACGGCCTGAGCGGTGCGATGTGCGCGATCGGCGTGTGGATGATCATCTCGCCGTGGATCGTCGGCAGTTCCCCGGACGCCGGCGTGATCTGGAACAACATCGTCATCGGTGCGCTGACCTTCCTGCTCGGCGCCATGTGTGTCGCCGCGGCCTCCAAGAGCCGCCGCGGCACCTGACCGCGCTCTCCACGGGGGCGTGAAAAAGCCGCCGGCCGCTTGCCTCTGACGGGGCAGGTGACCGGCGGCGGTGCGTGGGCGGCGTGGTGCGGCGTACGGCTCGGCCCTGCGGGCCTACCGGCGCCGGTCGCGGCCGTTCACGGAGAGCTGTCCCAGCAGCCCGGCCAGCACCAGCCCGGTCCCGAGGAGCAGGCCGTGCGCCAGCGCGACACCGGCGGCCAGGCTGCCCGCCGCGACGGCCGGTGCCAGCCAGGCGAAGCGGTGGGGCGGGAAGGGCCGGGCCGGGCGGGCCAAGGGCGGACGGGGGCGGGGGCGGCGGGCGGCGCCGTGCCGGAACGGCTCGGTGAGTTCGCCGAAGGCGCGGTCGTCATGCGGGGACAGAGGCGTCCCTCCTCTCCCGGTCGTACGGGCGGCCGCGCCGTGGAGGCAGGGCGGCGGTGCGGGGGCGTTGCTCCGGTGATCGCGCGAGGTCGGGATGCTCCGGCCGGGGCGTCAAAGGGGCAGTGTCGCCCGGGTAGTTGTGCCCTGCCGCGCCGTGCCCGTAACGCGGGGAGCGGAGAGTGCAGCAGAGGGGTGCCACTTCGTGCCGGACACGGGCGGCCCTGTGCCGGACGGGACGAGACGCCGTGCCGGACATGGAGCCGCGCTCCCTCGGCGCCCGCTCCGCTCCGGCGTCCCGGAGGCGCCCCCGGTGCGGCGCGGCGGCGCGCCCGTCAGCAGGAACCCGCACGCATGCGGCAACCCGGTGAATTGGGATAATCGATGACATGGGTCTTTCCGACTGGGGCCCGCCGCCCCGGAGAGGTAGCGCCCCGTGACCGCTGTACCCGTGGATGATCACGAAGACTTCGCCGACGCCGACCGTGGCTTCATCGCCGCGCTCGACCCGCCCCAGGTCACGGCGGACGACGGCCGGGTGATCTGGGACGCGGAGGCCTATGGCTTCCTGGCCGGGAACTGCCCCGACACCGCGCACGAGAGCCTCTGGCGGCAGGGCAGACTGGTGAGCAGGCACGGCCTGTACGAGGTCACCGACGGCATCTACCAGGCCCGTGGTCTGGACCTCTCCCATATGACGCTGGTCGAGGGCGACCACGGCGTCGTCGTCATCGACCCGCTGCTCTCCACCGAGACCGCCGCCGCGGCCCTGGAGCTCTACCGCAAGTACCGCGGCGACCGGCCCGTCACCGGCCTGATCTACACCCACTCGCACCGCGCGCACTTCGGCGGCGGACGCGGGGTGCTGCCGTCCGGCCACCACCCCGTACCGGTGCTCGCCCCGGCCGGGTTCCTGGCGCACGCGGTCGGCGACGGTGTGCACGCCCGTACGGCGCTGACCCGGCGGGCCGTCTACATGTACGGGTCGGAGCTGCCCAAGGGGCCCGACGGCCAGATCGGCTGCGGTCTGGGCGCCGCCCGCTCCACCGGCACCACGAGCCTCATCCCGCCGACCGTCGACATCACCCGCACCGGTCAGGAGGAGATCGTCGACGGCGTCCGCCTCGTCTTCCAGCTCACCCCCGGCACCGAGGCACCAGCGGAGATGAACTTCTGCTTCCCGGCGCACCAGGCCCTCTGCCTCGCCGAGAACGCCACCCACACGCTGCACGGCATCCTGACCCTGCGCGGCGGCGCCGTCCGCGACGCCCGTGCCTGGTCCCGCCACCTGGGCGAGGCGCTCGCCCTCTTCGGCGACGAGACCGAGGTGGCCTTCGCCTCCCACCACTGGCCGACCTGGGGCAGGGACCGCGTCCGTACCCTGCTGGCCAACCAGCGCGACCTGTACGCCTACCTGCACGACCAGACCGTCCGGCTGCTCAACGAGGGGCTCACCGGCGCCGAGATCGCCGAGGAGCTGCGGCTGCCGCCGGACCTGGAACGCCTCTGGGCCCACCACGGCTACTACGGCTCGCTCAGCGACAACGTCAAGGCGGTCTACCAGCGCTACCTGGGCTGGTTCGACGGCAACCCCGCCCATCTGTGGGAGCATCCGCCGGCCGAGCAGGCCCGTCGCTACGTCGACACCCTGGGCGGCGTCGAGGCGACCGTGGACGAGGGCAAGCGGTACGCCGCCGACGGCGATCCGCGGTTCGCCGCCACCCTCCTCAACCACGCCGTCTTCGCCGCCCCGAACAACCTCCGCGCCCGCCGCGAACTGGCCCTCGTCTACGAACAGCTGGGCCACGGCGCCGAGAACGCCACCTGGCGCAACGTCTACCTCACCGGCGCCATGGAGCTGCGCGGCAGCCTCGCCGAGGCGCCGCCGGACACCCTGCACCCGGACCTCGCGGGGGCGCTGACCGTCGACCAGCTCCTCGACGCGCTCGCCCTCCGCGTCGACGGCCCCCGGGCCTGGTCCACCGCGCTCACCCTCGACCTCTACCTCCCCGACGAGGACCGCACCTGGCAGCTGACGCTCTCCCACGGGGCCCTCACCCACGTCAGCGCGCCCGGCGTCCCCGCCCCGTCAGGCGCACGCACCCCGGATCTCACCCTCACCCTGACCAAGCCCCAGCTCCTCGGCCTGCTCACCGGCCAGGGGCCGGGGGACGCCGTACAGAACGGTGAGTCGGGCGCACTCCACCAGCTCCTGGGCCTGCTCGGCACGCCGCACCCCACCTTCCCCGTCGTCACGCCCTGACCGCGCACCCGCCGCCCGGCCGGCGGACGTCAACCTCGCGCCCCGGCCCGCTGCCCTCACCGGACCGCCGGAACGCCCCGGCTGGGGCAAACTGGCCCGGTGGCGAGCAACATTCCCGAGGAGTCGACCAGCTTCGTCGGCCGACAGGCCGAACTGCGGCGGATCGACGACGAGTTGACGGAACACCGGCTGATCACGCTGACCGGCCCCGGTGGCGTGGGCAAGACCCGGATCGCGATGCGGGCCGCGCGGGCGGCGGCGGCCCGGTTTCCCGACGGCGTCTGCTGGACCGATCTGTGGCCCCTCCAGGGGGACGGACTGCTGGTGGCGAGCGTCTGCGACGCCGTCGGCCTGGCCGACCACACGGCGCGCACCCCGGTGGCCGCGCTGTGCGAGTGGCTCGCGGACAAACGGCTCCTGCTGGTGCTCGACTCCTGCGAACACCTCGTGGACGCCTGCCGCGACCTCCTCGGAGATCTGCTGACCGCGGCCCCCGCCGTCACCGTGCTGGTCACCAGCCGGCAGCCGCTGGACATCGTCGGCGAGTGGACCACCGAGATCGGCCCGCTGCCGTACACCGGCGCCAACGACGCACTGGCCCTGTTCACCCAGCGGGCCGGCACCGCGGCCCCCGGCCTGCGGCTCACCACCCCGCTCAACGCACACGCCGCCGCCGTCATCTGCCGCCGCCTCGAAGGCATCCCGCTGGCCCTGGAACTGGCCGGCGCCCAGCTGGCACACAGCTCCGTCGAGCGGATCGCCGAACGGCTCACCTCCCGGCTCGATACCCTCGAACCCGCCGACGGACCGGTACGGCTGCCCCGGCACCGGACGCTGCGCTGCGCCATCGGCTGGAGCCATGAGCTGTGCGCACCGCTGGAACGGCTGCTGTGGGCCCGGCTGTCCGTCTTCCGCGGCACCTTCGACGAGGAGTCCGCCGGTGCCGTGTGTGCCGGGGGACCGCTCACCCCGCCACGGGTGCGCAGCACGCTGGCCGCGCTGGCCGCCAAGTCGGTGCTCACCCGCGAGGGCACCCGCTTCCGCATGCTCGACACCCTGCGCGAGTACGGCCGGATGTGGCTGGCCGAACTCAACGAGGTGACCGCCCTCGCCGACCGGCACGCCGCGCACTTCGCCGACTTCGGCCGCCGCGCCGAGCTGGGCTGGCTGGGCCCCGAACAGGTCAGCTGGTACCGCCGGGTCGCCGACGCCCATGTCGACCTGTGCACCGCGCTCGACCACCTCCTGGTCACCGCCCCGGAACGGGCCCAGGAACTCAGCGCCTCGATCGGCCTCTTCTGGAGCTGCTGCGGCCATCTCCACGAGGCCCGCAACTACGTGGCCCGCGCCCTCGCCGCCCACACCAGCCCGAGCCCGGCCCGCACCCGGGCGCTGTGGGCGCTCGGCGTCGCCGTGCTGCTCCAGGGCGATCTGGCGCTGGCCGACGCCCTCGGCGGGGAGTGCGCCCGCGCGGCACGGGGGTCCGAGGACGCGGAGGCGGTGCTGGCGGCCGGCTACCTCATCGGCCTCACCCATCTGATCGCCGGCCGCCCGATGTCCGCGCACACCGTCGCGGAACAGGTGCTGGGACCGCCGCCGTACGACCCCTTCGACTCTCCCGGACGGCTGCGCTGCCAGCTCGTCCAGATCTTCGCGCTCACCGGCCTGGGGGAGCTGGGCCGGGCCCGGGAGGCGGCGACCGCGCTGCGCCGCGGCTGTGTGGAGCGCGGCGAGTACTGGACCCGCTCCTACACCGACTACCAGCTCTCGCTGATCTCGCTCTTCCAGGGCCGCCCCGAGGAGTCCGCCGACCACGCCCGCGCGATGCTCGCGGCCAAGCAGGGCATCGGCGACAAGTTCGGGATCGCGCTCGGCCTGGACCTGCTCGCGGCCGCGGTCGCCGCCCAGGGCGACGGTGCCGCGGCGGCCCGCGTCTACGGCAGCGGCCAGGCCCTCTGGCGCACTGTCGGCCATCCGCAGCGCGGTACCCCGGAACTGCGCGCGGTCCGCGAGGAGTGCGAGCAGCGGGCCCGCGCGGCGATCGGCGACGCGGCCTACGCGGAACACTTCCGCCGGGCCAGCGAGGAACGCCCCGGTACCTCGCTCGCCCGGATTCTGGCGGGCGACCTGTGAGCGGCGGCGCCCTCCCCGGCTCAGGGTGAGGGGTCGCCCGCCAGCGTGTACAGCAGCTCGTAGGCCGTGGTGATCATGTTGCAGCTGCGGCCGCGCCGGGTGGCCAGCGCCACCAGCCCGGTGCGCGACGCCGGGTGGTAGCCGAGGAACGCCTGCTGGCCGAAGGTCGCCCCGACATGGAAGAGCAGCGGCCCGCGCGCGGCGGGGTGCTGATACCACGTCAGGGTATGGGTGTCGCGCTTCCGCCAGCCGCGGCGCAGCAGCGGCACCTGGACGTCGCGCAGCGGCCCGGCCAGCGGTGTGTCGTCGGGGGAGAGGTGCGCCTCCAGGTAGGTGAGCAGATCGCCCGGGGTGGCGCGGACCGATCCGGCGGCGATGAACGCTCCCATGTCGGCGCTGCGCACCGGCGTCACCCCGTTCGTCCGGTGCCCGATGGCGTCGGTGCCGGTGGTGCCGGGCCCCAGGGTCGTGTCGGTGAGCGCGAGGGGCTTGAGCACCCGCTCGGTGAGCAGGGCGGGATAGCCGGCGCCCGCGGCGCCGGACATCGCCGGGCCGAGCAGGGCCAGCCCGAAGTTGGAGTAGCGCCAGTGGGTGCCCGGCTCGTGCCGCGGCCGGGTCCGCGCGAAGGTGCGCAGCAGACGCTCCGTGTCGTAGCCGGCATAGCCGTTGGCGTACGGGTGGACCAGCGCACCCACGATGAGATCGGTGGGGATGCGCGGCAGCCCGGAGGTGTGGGTGGCCAGTTGCCGCAGGGTGATCCGGCGGGAGGCCGGATGCGGCAGCGGCAGCTCCGGCAGACGGGCGGTGAGCGGATCGTCCAGGGACAGCCCCCCGGACCGGGCCAGCTCGGCGAGCAGCAGCACGGTGAAGGTCTTGGACAGCGACCCCAGCTCGTAGCGCAGCGCATGACGGGGGGTGGGCGGCGCCATGGCCGAACCGCCGGTCATCACGGTCCGCCGGCCGTTCCGGGTGACGGCCAGCACGATGTCCGGGGCGTCGATCAGGGTGACCGCGTCCGCGAGACGGTCGGCGAGCGCGGGGCCGGGGCGGTCGGGGCTCATCCGACGGCGGACAGGGCCCGGGAGGTGGCCATCGCGGAGGCGAACGCGGCGACCAGGGTGGGGTGGTGGACCAGGTCGAAGACCCGCGCCGGGTCGCCCTCCGGCATCCGGCGCTGGATGGGCATCGCCCCGGTGGACGACTGCGCGGCCGCGTACCGCTCCCACATCTCCGCGTCCAGGGCCGGGCGCGGCAGACAGGCGTCGACGACGAGGAGTTCGCCGAGCAGGTCCCAGTGTTCGAGATCCGCCCAGTCCTCCGTCCAGGCGGGCAGATACCGCGTCAGGTACTCGGCGATGGCCGTCGGGATGTGCTCGGGGTGCTCGCCCCAGTTGGTGAGGTGGAAGACGGTGTGGGTGAGGTCGTAGGCGATGTGCAGCTGCACGGTCCACGGCTCGGGCAGCTGCCCCAGCCAGGTGCGCGCCACCGCCTGGTCGAAGTCGCTGCTGGGCGGCAGGCCGAGCTTGCGTTCCGCGTTGAGCACCCCGAGCCGCCGGTTGGGCATCATCTCCAGTGCCGTCCAGGTGGTGGTGCGCCGGCACACCTCCAGCGCGGACTCCAGGCCCGGGTGCCGGTGGCCCAGTTCGTGGAAGGTCGCATAGACCTCCAGCGGCACCGGGGAGAGCGGCTCGTCGTGCTGCAGCCGGGCCAGCACGTTCCCGCCGTCCAGCAGCTCCCGCCAGGCGAAGTCCAGCAGCTTCCCGGCCCGCTCCTTCTGCCGGGAGCCGGCCACGCCCTCCCGGAACAGCACCTGCATGTTGAGTGCCAGCTCCCCGATGGGCTTGAGCCGTTCGACGACCTTGCCGTTGCTGGCGAAGTCCTCGGGGGTCAGCCGGAAGTGCTCACGGTGGTCGTCGAGCCAGGTCAGGGCCCGGTCGCCGACGCCGTGGAGCAGGGCGGGGGATGCGGCCGTCACGGTCACGGGGCAGTCTCGCTTTCGCAGGGCGTCCGCCCGGCCGCCCCCGCCGCGTTCCCGGCCGGGGCACCGGCCTCGGCCTCGTCGGAGGCGGTACGGGCGAGGGTGGCGGCGAACGCGGTCACCAGGGTGGAGTGGTAGCAGGCCGTGAACGCCTCGGCCCGGTCGCCGGTGGTCGGTGCCGCGCCGATCTCGGGCACGCTGCCGTCGGCGGCCTGGGCGCCGGCCAGCCGCTGCCAGGCCGCCGCGTCGTAGGGGGCCGCGGGCAGACAGGCCGTCACGGCCAGCAACTCGCCCACCAGGTCCCACAGTTGTTCCTCCAGCCAGTTCTCCAGCCAGGAGGGGACCCACAGCCGCAGGTAGTCGGCGAGCTCGGGGGCGAGCCGCTGCCGGTCGCGCCCCCAGTCGGTGAGGTGGAAGACGTCATGGGTGATGCCGTACGCCGCCTTGCGGTCCAGCGCCCAGGGTTCCGGCAGCCGGCCGAGCCCGGTCAGCGCGAGCACGGCACCGAAGTCGGCATGCCGGCGCAGCCCGGTCCGCCGCTCCGCGTTGAGCACCCCGAGCGTCCGGGTGTGGTCCTCGCGGGCCACCCGCCAGCCGCGCAGCCGTGTCATCAGCCCGACCAGCGCATCGGCCTCGGGATGGCGCAGCCCGGCCTGGGCGAAGACGCCGTAGAGCTCCACCGGATAGGTGGCGAACGGCTCACCGCGGATCAGCTCGGCGAACAGCTCCCCGTCACGGGTCTCGTTCCAGGCGAACGCGAAAAGTCCGCGGGCCGTCTGCCGGATGTCGTCCCGCGGGTGCAGCGTCCCGATCAGCTGGGTCAGCTCGGCCAGCTCACCGAGGGGCTTCAGGGTCAGGTTGGGATCGGCGTCCGTGGTCACGTTCGGGGGCAGCCGGAAGAAGGGACGCGCCTGGTCCAGCCACCCCAGGCTGTCGCGGACCATCCGGTCCAACAGCCCGGGGTCGCCCCGGCCGACGGTCACCAACCCCGTCCGTAGAAGCGCTGGGCGGCCGCGACATGCAGCGTCACCCGCGGATCACCGCCACCCATCTGGCGGACGAACGCCAGCCCGCTGTCGAGCCCCAGGGTCTGCGGGACCTCGGGCAGCCGGGCCAGCCAGCGGCCCAGACCGGCCGCCTGCATCCAGTCCCTGCGGCGCACCGCCCGGACGAAGCCGCGCGACAGATCGTCGGTGCGGGTGGCCAGCTGCTCGGTGAGACCGGGCGCCAGCCCGGGCAGCGCGAGTGCGGCGAGCTGGGACACCCGGTGAGAAAGCCTGGGCCAGGGGTCGTGGTCGACCCAGCCGGCGGCGGCCTCAGGAGGCGGCGGCCAGTGCTGTGTGCCTCCGGGCAGAAACGCGTGCGAGGCCTCGACCAGGCCCCGGTAGCTCCACACCGAGACCTCCGAGGCGTCCGCTCCCGGCGGATAGGCCGCGAGCGCCTGCCGGACCACCGCTTCGTCGTCCGCCCCGACGGGAGCGCCGAGGCGCTCCATCGCGTACGGCGCGAGTGCGTCGGCACCGAGTACCCGG
This sequence comes from Streptomyces sp. NPDC048612, assembly GCF_043199295.1. Lineage (NCBI taxonomy): Bacteria > Bacillati > Actinomycetota > Actinomycetes > Kitasatosporales > Streptomycetaceae > Streptomyces > Streptomyces sp. NPDC048612. The sequence continues at coordinate 396,541 of NZ_JBICVV010000003.1, read as the reverse complement.
ACGGCGGCCGGGGTCAGTGCGTCACTCTGCCGCAGAACGCCGGACAACGCATAAGGGTCGCCCTCACCCCGCAGGGCGAGGGCGACCCCGGTTGCGGCATCGGCGATCACAGCGCTCAGCGGGACTGCTCCCTGCGTCTGTTCAGCCAACGCTTTCCCCTTCAGCCTCAGCGGACGTCAGTCTTGGGCCGGGGGGTGGGGGGCGAGATCAGAAGCAGCGCGGCCAGCAGCAGCGCACCTCCGCACTCACGCGTATCGCGGAAAACACCGTCGGCCTCGGCGGGCTCAAGCAGTCCCTCGACCTCGGCGGCCAGGGCAGCCGTCTCGACCGGCGCTGTGCGATCCGTAACCATGCGATCAACTCCTTCTACGAATGGGATACCAGATTCACATCGGCATAATTCGGGCGCAAGAGGAGAAAAGGCGCAAATCGTAATCTTTCGGGTTGGTGTGATGGGTGTTCAGCGGGCTTGCCGCTTCTCAACTCCCGTGCATGACCGACGAGATGGCGATGCCTCGGACGCGGCAGCCGGGTGTACCGGGTGAGGGTGCCCAGGGTGAGGAAGACCCGCTGATGGCGGATCGGGCTGCGCTGTTCGGATGCATCCGCGCGGCACGGATGGCCTCCCGGTGTGGTGCGGCGTCGCTTCCTCCGGACGGGTGACCCGGCCGCCTCGCGAGGACCCGTGCGGCGCGGCGGGCGGTACCGGAGCGTGTCGGACGCTGCCCTAGAGTGCGGGGGTGCCGACGTACAGCATTGGTCAGGCAGCGGGGCTGCTGGGTGTGAGTTCGGAGACGGTCCGCCGCTGGGCCGATGGCGGTCAGCTGCGGATGGAGCGGGACGGCGCGGGAAACCGTGTGCTCGACGGGGTGAGCCTGGCGGCGTTCGCCAAGGAGCGGGCCGCGGGCCTGCATCCGGTGCCGGGGGAGGTGTTGACCTCCGTACGGAACGCGTTCGCGGGGATCGTCACCCGGGTGACCCTCGACGAGGTGATCGCCCAGGTCGAGATCCAGTCCGGACCGCACCGGGTGGTCTCCGTCGTCAGCCGGGAGGCGGTCGAGGAGCTGGGCATCGAGGTCGGGATGACCGCGACCGCCCGGGTGAAGTCCACCCATGTGCACATCGACCTGCCGGACGACGGGCGCTGAGCCGCCGCCCGGCGGCCGGGCAGGCCCGGTACCGCGGTGCGGCGCTCAGCGGCAGAGCAGCGCCGCCTGCAGGTCCAGCTTGTGTTCGAGCCGGGACAGATCGCGGCCGGTGAGCGACTCGATGCGCTGGATGCGGTAGTGCACCGAGTTCACATGCAGCTTCAGTGCCGCGGCCGTCCGCGCCCAGGACCCGTGATGCGCGAGGAAGGCCTCCAGCGTCTCCACGAGCATCCGGTGCGAGCCGCCGCCGTGCGCCAGCGGCCCCAGCACCCGGCCGCTGAAGGCCGTACGGACCTCCGCGGGAACCCCGGCGAGCAGCGCACCCAGGGTGCTGAGGTCCTCGACGGCGGTCACCCGGGCCCCGTCGGGGGACGTGGCGCGGGCCGCCGTCAGCGCGTAACGCGCCTGTCCCAGCGCGGAGTTGAGGTCTTCCGGGCCGCGCACAGGGGCGCTGATCCCGGCGTGCAGCGGTGGCTGCGGACCGGGGGCGGAGAGCGTGGGCCACAGCTCGGCGGATGACCGGTGCCGCCCGGCGTCCTGGCCCGTACGGACCAGGGCGACCGCCTCACCACCCGGGAGGCGCCCGGCCACGGACGGCTCGCCGGTGGCGGGGCGCAGCGCCGTCACCGGCGCGCTCTCCGCCGGGCCCGGTTCCTCGCCGACCGCCGTGGCGACCACCACCCGGTACGGACCGGAGGCGGGCAGCCCGCAGGCGCGCAGCGCTTCTTGGAGCGCCGCGCCCTCGGCCGCTCCGGACGCGACGAGCGCCACCAACGCGTCGGCCGCCCGCTCGCCCTCCGGCCGTCCGTCGGTGTCCGGCCGTGGCGCGCCGACGCGCTCCGGCGGTCCGTCGTGACCGGTCCGGAGCCCGTCGGGCGGGAGGAGTTCGTGGACGTGCATGTGCTGGCTCCTTGGGCGGCTGCCGGACACGGCCCCGGCATCTCACATTCACCAGGCTAGTGCGAGTGCCCACATGGTAAATGCCAGATGATCCGGACCATAGTCCTCTTGGCTGATCGACCAGATCCCGCGCCGCGGCCTTCGAGGGGCCGCTGCTGCGCGAGGTCATCGATGCGGCGGGCCCCGCCTTCGACGTCCGGCGGCGCAAGGACCGCGCCCGCTCCCTGCCGACCGTCTCGGGCGCGGACGGGCATCACGCGGTGCTGTCCTGGGCGGAGCTGGACGCGGACTTCGGCGATGCGCCGGTCCTGGGTCGCTCCAGGGGCGGGAGGGCGTGGCCTCAGGAGGCGGCGAGGGCGATCTCGGTGGACTTGATCAGTGCGGTGACCTCGGAGCCGGCCGCCAGGCCCAGGTCCTCGACCGCCTCCCGGGTGATCGCCGCGGTCAGCTCACCGCCCGTGACAGCCACCTTGACGCCCGCCATCGCGCCGCCGGTGGCCACCTCGGTGACCGTGCCGGGGAGCCGGTTACGGATGCTGAGTCCCTCGACCACGCCGGTGGCGAGCGCCACCTCGGTGGACTTGACCAGCGTGTGCACCGCGGAGCCCGCCTCGATACCCAGTTCCCGTACTGCCTCCCGGGTGATCGCGGCGGTGACCTCCTGGCCGCCGGCCAGCCGGACCTTGACGGTCGCCATGACCTCGCCGGGGGTGACGGAGGTGACGGTGCCGGGAATCCGGTTACGGATGCTCAGGTTCATGGACGTGCCTCACCGGGGGAGGGGGAACGCGAAGGGGACGGCGGGGCGGGCATATCGTATATATCCCGCTGTGGTCCGCACTCTAGCCAGGGTTCGCGTGGTCGTCCGGGAAGCCTTGCGGGTGGCCGCGGGAGTTCCGTGCGCGCGGGGCGGAGTGGAGCGGGAAACGCGGGGCAGGGTGGCGCAGGGCGGGTGACTCCGTCACCAGCGGCTCGGGGGCGGGCGCCCGGACTTCGTGCCTTCCTCCAGGCCGCCTGGCATTTGCTATAGAACCTCGTTCTGTCAATTGCAGATGCGAGCCAATGTTGCCTATCTTGTGGCACATGCAGTCCTATACGATCGGCCAGGCGGCGCGGCTGCTGGGGGTCAGCCCCGACACCGCGCGCCGCTGGGCGGACGCCGGCAAGGTCGCGACCCATCGCGACGACGGCGGCCGCCGCCTCATCGACGGCCGTGATCTGGCCGCCTTCTCCATCGAGGTGGCGCAGAACGGCACGGGTGAGGACGACGCCTCGTACACCTCCGCGCGCAATGCCTTCCCGGGCATCGTCACCGCCGTCACGCTCGGCGATGTCGCCGCCCAGGTCGAGATCCAGGCCGGTCCGCACCGCCTGGTCTCCCTGCTCACCCGGGAGGCGGTGGAGGAACTGGGCCTGGAGGTCGGCATGCAGGCCACCGCCCGCGTGAAGTCCACCAGCGTGCACATCGACCGCACCTGACCCTTCGCGGCAGCACCACCAGCCGATCCGCAACGACCGTCCCCCACCGGCCGGCTGCCTTCCCTCAGCGGCGTCGCCCGTCCACGGCGCGGCTTTTCCCATCCACTCGGACGACACCCGTCGTCCCGGGTTCCAAGGAGTCCCGCCTCATGTCCCAGCTCGTCACCGCGCGCCGTACCGCCGCCGCGCTCGTCACCGTCGCCCTGCTCGTCCCGCTCGCCGCCTGCGGCGGCAACGACGAGAAGGACAACGGCGCCGAGAAGTCCGGCGGCGCCGTCCCCAAGGCGGACCTCACCGTGCTCGCCGCGTCCTCGCTGACCGACGTCTTCAAGAAGGCCGGTGCGGTGTACGAGCGGGAACACCCCGGCACCAAGGTGCACTTCTCCTTCGCCGGGTCCCAGGAGCTGGCCGCCCAGGTACGGGAGGGTGCCCCGGCCGACGCCGTGGTCACCGCCGACACCAAGACCATGGACGGCATCGGGCCGGATGTCGGCAAGTCCACCGTCATCGCCAAGAACCGCCTGGTCATCGTCACCGGTGAGGGCAACCCCAAGAAGATCGACAACCTCAGGGACCTCACCGACAGCAAGCTGAAGGTCGTCCTCGCCGCCTCCCAGGTGCCGGTCGGGCGCTACAGCAAGCAGGTCCTCGACGCGCAGAAGCTGACCGTGCAGCCGGTCTCCCAGGAGCCCAATGTGCGTGCGGTGCTCAGCAAGGTCGAACTCGGCGAGGCCGACGCCGGTCTCGTCTACAAGACGGACGCCGCCACCGCACCGAAGAAGGTCGACGCCGTCGACATCCCCGACGCGCAGAACGCCGTCGCCTCCTACCCGGCCGCGACTCTGAAGATGTCCCAGCACTCCGCTGCCGCCGCCGCGTTCGTGAAGTGGCTGAGCGAGCCCGCGGCGCAGCAGCTCCTGCAGCGGGCAGGCTTCCAGAAGCCGTAATCCGGTACGGCGCGCACGGGGACCGTCCGGCTCGGCGGAGCGGACGGCCCCGCGCGCACCGCCCGGCCCCGCCCCGAGCCGAGGAACCCGATGAAAGACCTCCGCACCCTCGCGCCGCTCCCGGCAGGCAGGTTCCGTACGCCCGGCGCCCGCACTCCCGTGGTGCTGGCTCTGCCCGCGCTGGTCGCCGTCGCCTTTCTGCTGCTGCCGCTCCTCGGCATCCTCGCCCGCACCAACTGGGGTGATCTCGGTACCCACTTGACCAGCCCGGGTGTCCTCGAAGCGCTCCGGCTCTCGCTGCTGGTGTCCTTCTCGGCGCTGGGGCTCGCGCTGCTGCTGGGCGTACCCCTGGCCTGGCTGCTGGCGCGGGTCGACTTCCGCGGCAAGGCGCTGGTCCGCTCGCTGGTGCTGCTGCCGATGGTGCTGCCGCCGACCGTCGGCGGTGTCGCGCTGCTGCTCGGCTTCGGCCGGCGGGGACTGCTCGGCCCCTGGCTGGAGGAGACCTTCGGCGTCGTGCTGCCGTTCCACACCTCCGGTGCGGTGGTCGCGGCAACCTTCGTCGCGATGCCGTTCCTCGTGATCAGCCTGGAGGGCACGCTCGCCGGACTCCGCCCCCGCTACGAGGAGACCGCGGCCTCCCTCGGCGCCTCCCCCGTACGGGTCTTCCGCACCGTCACCCTCCCCATGGCCGCCCCCGGCCTCGCCGCCGGCGCCGCGCTGACCTGGGCCCGTGCGCTCGGCGAATTCGGCGCCACGATCACCTTCGCCGGGAATCTGCCCGGCACCACCCAGACCCTGCCGCTCCAGGTCTATCTGCTGCTCCAGGACTCCCCGGAGGCCGCCACCTCGGTCTCGCTGCTGCTCCTCGTCATCGCCATGGCCGTGCTGATCTGTCTGCGCGGCCGCTGGACCGGCGCCACCGCCGACCGGGCGGCCCGCACCGCACGCGCCACCGACGACACCGCCACCCCGGACCCGCCCGCCGCGGGCACCGAGGAGCCTGCCCCGCCGTCCGCGGCGCACCGGGAGCACTGGCCGCTGCACGCCGAGGTCACCGGATTCAACCAGCTGACGCTCGACGCCGATCCGGGCACCACCATCGCCGTCGTCGGACCCAACGGCGCCGGCAAGACCACCCTGCTGCGCGCCCTGCTCGGCCTCACCCCGCGCGCCCGCGCCGTGCTCCGCCTCGGCGACACCGACGTCACCGCGCTGCCCCCGCACCGCCGCGGCGTCGCCTGGGTCCCCCAGGACGGCGCGCTCTTCCCGCACCTCACCGCCCTGAACAACACCGCATACGGGCTGCGCGCGCACGGCGCCCCGCGCGCCGAGGCCCGCCGTACGGCACAGCAGTGGCTCGACCGGCTTGGCGTGGGCCACCTCGCGCACCGCAAGCCCGCCCAGCTCTCCGGCGGACAGGCCCAACGCGTCGCCCTGGCACGGGCGTTGGCCGCCCGGCCCCGTCTGCTGCTGCTCGACGAGCCGCTCGCCGCACTCGACCAGACCACGCGCGCGCAGGTACGGCACACCCTGCGCGGCCATCTCGCGGACTACGGCGGGGTCTGTCTGCTCGTCACCCACGACCCCGTCGAGGCGGTCTCGCTCGCCGACCGGGTCCTCGTCCTCGACGGCGGGCTCGCCCTCCAGGACGCCCCGCCCGCCGAGGTCACCCGGCACCCGCGCTCGCCCTGGGTCGCCCGGATGCTCGGCCGGAACGCCTGGCCGGGCACCGCCACCGGCGAGGCCCTCGCGCTCACCGGCGGCGGCCGGCTGGTGACCGCCGACCCGCTCCCCGAGGGCGCCCCGGCGCTGGCGATCATCGCCCCCGAGGCCGTGTCCGTCCACCTCGACCGGCCCACGGGCAGCCCCCGTAACGTCTGGCCGGGCACCGTCCGCGAGATCACCTCGGCGGGCAGCCGGCTGCGGGTCCTCATCACCTCGCCCGAGGCGCCCGATCTGGTGGCCGAAATCACCCCCTCGGCGGCACTGGAACTCGGCCTGGCCGACGGGGTGTCCGTATGGACCAGCGTCAAGGCCACCGAGGTCTCCCTCGTGGCGCTCTGAGCACCGGCCGGCCGGATCAGTGCTCCGTGGCCGCCGGCTCCAGGACGAACACCGGGATCTGACGCTCCGTCTTCTTCTGGTACTCGTCGTAATCGGGGAACGCCTCGACGGCACGCCCCCACCACAGGGCCTTCTCCGCCCCGGTGACCTCACGGGCGGTCATGTCCCGCTGCCGCGGCCCGTCCTGGAGCTCCACCCGTGGGTCGGCCACGACGTTGTGGTACCAGACCGGGTGCCGGGGAGCGCCGCCCATGGACGCCACCACCGCATACACCCCGTCGTGCTCCACCCGCATCAGCGGGCTCTTGCGGATCTTGCCGCTCCTGGCGCCCCGGGTAGTGAGGATGACGACCGGCATCCCGCGCATCGTGGTGCCGTCTGTCCCGCCGGAGGACTCGTACAGCTCGACCTGATCGCGCACCCACTGTGCCGGGTTCGGCTCGTACTCACCCTGAAGAGGCATGCGGTCCGTCCCATCTCCGTAGACAACGTGACCTCGCCCGCGGCCCGCGGAGGGGCTGCCCGGCAATGCCCTGACCTTCGCTCAACAACCGCGGCGCACGCAATCTTCCGGGTTCCGCCGTCGTGTCCGGCCGGCCCGGGAAGCACACGGCGCCGGCCACCGGCGGCTGCCCCGGCCCGCCTCATGGGCGGGTACGGGAACAGCCGGACCGGTGGCCGGCGCCAGAGAGCGGCGGCTCCTGTTCACCCACCGAACGGGCGGGTGAACAGGCCCGTCGTCAGGACACCAGCTCCACCTCGCGGGCGCTCCGGCGGTGCTGCTCGGCCCAGTTGTTCAGCGCCGAGCCACAGGCGTGGTCGAGGTGGCGCAGCCCGCTCAGGTCGAGTTCCACGTCCCGGTCGGCGGGCAGTGCGTCGAGCTTGTCGAGGATCTTCGGCAGCCGCAGGAACGTGGCGTTGCCGACCGCCCGCACCTGCACCGGCTCCGACACGTCCTCCGGGACCTGCACGTCGAGGTGCACATGCGAGGTCTCCCAGGCCGTCTTCGCGACGGCCAGCAGCAGACCGATCAGCACACCCTCGAACATGTTGACCGTCACGATTGCCACCGCGGTGACCATGAGGACGACGGCCTCGCCGCGGTGTTCGCGCCACAGCGGCCCCAGTGCCCGCACCGGGATGAGCTTGCAGCCCGCGTGCACCAGGACACCGGCCAGTGCGGCCACCGGCACCACACCCAGCGCGGCCGGGAACGCCGCGGCGAACACCAGCAGCCAGACGCCGTGCAGCACCCGCGAGGCCTTCGTCTGCGCCCCGGCGAACACATTGGCGGAGCTGCGGACGATGACGGCGGTCATCGGCAGCGCACCCAGGACACCGCAGACGGCGTTGCCCGCACCCTGGGCCATCAGCTCCTTGTCGTAGTCGGTCTTCGGCCCGTCGTGCAGCCGGTCGACCGCGGCGGCGCTGAACAGGGACTCGGCGGAGGCGATCAGCGCGAAGGCGAGGACCGTACCGAGCACACCGAAGCTGCCGAGCCGGCCGAGGTCATCGAGGCCGGGGGGCTGAATCGCGTCCAGCAGCCCGCTGACCTCGACCCGTGCGACGGGCATGTCCAGCGCCCACACCGAGAGGGTGGCGAGCGCCACCGCGGCCAGCGGCGCGGGCAGGACCCGGGCGGCGCGCCGCCAGCGCGGCCACAGCACCAGGACGGCGATGGTGCCGACGCCGATGGCGAGCGCGGCCAGCGCCTTCGGCGACCCCACGGTGGAGACCACCAGGTCGGGGAACCCGCCGATGTTGGCGAGTCCGCTCCCCGGCGCCTTGGCGTCCGTGAGGGCGTAGAGCTGCCCGGCGATCAGGACCAGGCCGATACCGGCCAGCATGCCCTGGACGACGGCCACCGAGATCGCCCGGAACCAGCGGCCCAACTTGAGGGCGCCCATGACAAGTTGGAGCAGTCCGGCGGCCAGTACCAGCGCGCCGAGGGTGCCCAGGCCGTACTCCTTGACGGCCTCGAAGACCAGCACCGTCAGGCCGGCGGCGGGGCCGCTGACCTGGAGGCTGCTGCCGGGGAGCAGACCGGTGAGCAGTCCGCCGACCACACCGGTGACCAGGCCGAGTTCGGCCGGGACACCGGAGGCGACCGCCACCCCGACACACAGCGGGACGGCCACGAGAAAGACGACGAGCGAGGCGGTGAAGTCCGCCCGGAAGGAAGGGAAGCGCTTCATGAGAACTCGCCCCGCCTTCAGAGGGGGAGGAACAGGTCGGTGGCCGGATGATGTGCGGCCACCATGCCGGTGTGCACCTCGTAGAACCAGCCGTGCAGATTCACTTCTCCCGCGTCCAGCCGCTCCTGGACACAGGGGTAGTCGCGCAGCCGGTCGACCTGCTGGCGGACATGCTGCTGCACCGCCGCGGCGACCGTCGGCTCCTCGTCCTTGGGCAGCTCGTCGGAGAGCGCCTGCGCCAGCCAGTCCCGTACGGCCGGAGCGCCGTTCAGGTCCTCGCCGCGGGCCTTGGCGCCGACCGCGCCGCAGTGCGAGTGGCCGCAGACCACGATGTCGGCCACCTGCAGCACGCGCATCGCGTACTCGATGGTCGCGGCCTCCGCGCAGGCCGCCATGTCGTCCTGGTAGACGGGCACGGCGTTGCCGGCGGTCCGCAGCTCGAAGAGTTCACCGGGCTGCGCTCCGGTGATCAGGGACGGAATGACCCGGGAGTCGGAGCAGGTGATGAACAGGGCGAGGGGCGACTGGCCGGCCGCGAGGCGGCCGTAGGTCTCTTGCTCGTCACGGCCCTCGGCGATACGGGCCATCAGGCCCCGGGCGTGCTGGATGAAGGTCTCCACGAGGAGGTCTCCTGCTGATGAGGGGTGCCACTGTGGGGGTGGTGGCGCGAATGAATGAGGTGCGGCTGGTGGGGCAGGCCACCACGGCCGCCCTCAGCAGCGGAAGACGCAGTGGAGGAGGGGGAGTTCGAGGGGTCTCGACGCGGCCTTGGTGGAGCTGCCGGCCGCGGGGCCGGCCGTCGCCGGGAAGGCGTGGAACGGGGAGCCGCCACCGTTGAACGGCGGGAGCGGACGCCCGGTGTGGTGCGGGATGCCGACGGAGGTCCGCACCGTACGCCGGGGCTGGCCGCGCTCGGCCGCGCGCTTGGCCTTCTCCTCGCCGCTGTCGTAGCTGGGCTTGGCGGCCGGCTGGGCGCTCGCGGACTTCGCGGCGGACGGACCGGCGAACGCCGCGCGTCCGGTGTCAGCGGCCGCCGCGCTGCCCAGGAGGAACGTCAGAATCACCGTGAGGGCGAGCAGGGGCAGGCGCAGCCCGCGCCGCACCGGCGTGCCCGGTATGCAGGCGTCCTTCCGCATCGTTGCCCCCCGTGGCTCGTTCACACGGTTCCACCCTGCCCTCACAGTGCAGCATCCAGGTTTCCGGCGTGAGAACGAGAAATGACGCCAAGTTTCAAGATGTCCCCCATTGCGATTCGGGCACATCCGTGTGACGAACGGGTGTTCATTTTGGTTCCGGCTCCGCGTGGGGAGTCGCAGGGGCAAGGTCGGTGTGCTCGGGACGGCGGGCCGCCCACGCGACCACGGGCACGACCGCGAGCGAGAGCACCGCGCCGGCCAGTGTCAGCGCCGAATAGCCGCCCATGACGACGACCACGCCCGAGGACATACCCCCGGCCGCGCCCGCGAGGGCGATTCCGACGTCCACCATTCCCTGCGCGGAGGCACGCCGGGCGGGCGGCAGCGCGTCGGTGACGAGGGCGGTGCCGGCGATCAGCCCGAAGTTCCAGCCGAGGCCGAGCAGGACGAGCGCCGTGGCGAGCGCGGGAACGGAGTGCGGCGGGGCCAGCGCGGCCAGCACTCCGGCGGCCGACAGCGTCAGCCCGGAGGCGGCGGCGACCCACCGCCGGCCGAGGCGGTCGACCAGCAGTCCGGTGAGCGGGGAGGGCAGGAACATCGCTCCGACGTGCAGGGCGATGACCAGTCCGGCCGCCTGGGTGCCATGGCCGTGCGCCTGCATGTGGACCGGCGTCATGGTCATGATGGCGATCATCACGAGCTGAGTGAGGATCATGACGGTGGTGCCGATGACCACCCCGCGCCGCTGCGACCGGGCGTCCGGCTGCTCGCCGGCGTCCTCGGCGGAGTGCGGGTCGGCGGGCCGTTCCGCCGCCAGCTTCTCCGCCAGTCGCAGCGGGTCGGGCCGCAGCAGCGCGGCCAGGGCCACCGCCGCCGCCCCGAACGCGGCGACGGCCAGCAGGAACGGCCCGGCGAGCCGGGGGATGCCCCAGGAGTGCGCCACCTCTCCCGTCACGGTGACCAGGTTGGGGCCGACCACCGCGCCGAGCGTGGTGGCGAACAGCACCGTGCTCACGGCCCGGCCGCTCCGCTCGGGCGAGGCCAGATCCGCCCCCGCATAACGCGCCATCAGGTTCGTCGAGGTGCCCGCCCCGTAGACCAGCAGGCCCAGGAACAGCAGCACCGTGCTGCCGACGGCGGCCGCCAGGACCACCCCGAGGCTGCCGAGCGCCCCGACGGCGTACCCGAGCGCCAGCCCGGGGCGGCGGCCGTGGCGCCGGCAGATCTGCCCGATGCCGAGCGCGCCCAGCGCGGCCCCGGCGGTGAACAGCGCACTGGGCACACCGGCGAGACCGGTCGAGCCGAGCATGTCCTCGGCGAGCAGCGCGCCCACGGTGATGCCGGCGGCGAGGCCCGCGCCACTGAGGATCTGGGAGAACACCAGGACGGCCAGAATCCGCCGCTGCTCGGGCACCTCGTCGCCGGCCGTTACGTCGTTGGCGTCCTTCATGATTCCTTTCGGTTCTGCGGAGGCGGATCGCTAGGTCGTCGCCGGCATCGGCTCCAGCGCCGCGATGTCCGCGAGCGAGAGCCCCATCTGCTCATGCAGGAAGCGCACGATCGTCCAGTGCGGCAGCGCCTCCTCGTCGTACGGGCCGAACTCCTGGCAGTACAGCGGAATCCAGCGCAGCGCCTCTTCGAGCGCCTGCTCGCGCCCCGGCTCCTGCTGGTAGTCCTCATAGGCGATGCTGCGGTGCTCGATGAAGAAGCGGCCCGGGAGCCGTTCCTCGCACAGTGCACGGTATTCGCGGGTCTGCAGGATGAGGTAGTGCCAGATCTCGTCGATGTCCTGCTCGACCGGCAGGAAGAGACCGCTGAGCCGGTCGTGGTGCCGGGAGACGAGATAGAGGTAGCGCAGACACTCGGTGACCTGGCGCTCCACGAACTCCCGCGGTGCGGTGCCCTTGTCGTCGAAGTGCTTCACGACTTCGGCGTGCAGCGCCGCACCGAGCAGTTCCTTGAGGTCGTCGGCGGATATCCGCGGCTGGCTGGTCATGCTTCTCCTGTCCGAGTGGCGCGGACGTCCGGGGACGCGGACGTCCGGCGGGTCAGCTGCCGGTCGAGAGCCAGGCGTACTTTCCCGACTTCCCGATGGGGATGTGCGTACGGTGTTCGAGCCGGCAGCGCCGCCCGGTCAGGTCACTGACGCCCGCTTCCAGCGCCGCGGTCCGCGCGGGTTCGAGAGGCGCGCCCTGGAACGTCGTGTACCCGAGCTGTGCCGTGCCCTCGCCGGTCAGCCGCAGCTGGTACAGGAAGACGTCCGGGGAGGTCTCGCTGACGCACCGGTCGAGGTCGCCCTGGGAGACCGGCCCGTGCGGAGTGCTGAGCAACTCCTTTTCCCGGCCGCAGAATTGGACGACCTGCTCCGGGTCGGGCGAACCGTCCCGGGTCCGTACGCAGTCGCCCGAGCGGTAGCGGATCAACGGCATGTAGGGATTGCGCACGCTCGACACGATGAGCTGGTGGATCGTGCTGCCCTCGGCGACCGGCTGGAGCTCGACGCTCATCTTGTCGAGGTACGGACGGTAGGTGCCGTGGCGGTCGCTGTAGTAGAGGTAGCCCAGCTCGGTGCTGCCGAACAGGTCGATGACGGGGCAGTCGAAGTGCCGGCGCAGAAAGCGCCGGACGTTCTCCGGGGTGTACTCGTAGGCGTGGATGATGCTGGCGGGCGCCGGGAAGTCGTCCCACAGCCCCCACTCACGGGCCTTCTGCACCAGATGCGCCAGGTGGTAGCCGGAGCAGTCGAGGTGGTACCAGCCGCGCGGGTGGGACTGCCGGGCGGTCCGGATCTCCGCCAGCATCCGTTCCAGGTCGGCGCGCTCCCACAGTGCCGGGTCCAGCCGCAGGTTGAGGTAGCAGGTCCGTTCGTCGAGCCACCGGTCGTCGAGGGTGGGCACCGGGGCCGGTGCGGTCCCGCGCCGGGCGGCGTTGACCCGCGCCACGTGTTCCGTCGCCAGCACCGTGGTCAGCGACACCCGCCGGCAGCCGGCTTCCCAGGTGCCGGCGATGTCGGGGTGTTCGCTCCAGAGCTGGTAATAGGAGCGCAGCAGGAAGTACGGAGGCCGGATGATCTGCATCCGGGCGTGGTTGGTGCCGGTGGAGAGGACGAACTCGGCCTCTCCGGACTCCAGCGCCGCCGCCAGCCGGGGCGTCATCCAGTTGTCGGGAAAGCCGCGCGCGATCTCCGGCTTGTCGAGTACGGGGAAGTACCCCTTCGCCAGCGACTCACGATAGAGGGGTATGTCGCGTATCTGCTCGATGACCTCGGCGGTCGGCTGACCATCCATGGAATCCTCGTCGTCTGGAATGCGGTGCCACACGGGGGATACGGGGCGTGGTGCCCGGGAGCGGGCGGCGGGGTGACGCACCCCGCCGGCCCCGCTCCCGGGCCGCTGGCCACGAGGGTCAGGAGATGCAGCCGGCCTTGGGCGCGGCGCTGATGCAGCCGGCCTTCGGGGCGGCGCTGATGCAGCCGTTCTTCGCCGCCTGCTGTGCGGAGTTGGCGGCGAGCCAGTTCTGCCACACGCTGTCCTGGGCCATCTTCTTGATGAGCTGCTCCATGGAAACCTCCGAGAGAGAGAACGGAAGAAGGACTGGGCACACGGCGCTGACCTGCGCCGATGCCATGACACTGAAGGTAAAAGTATGACCAAGTAGATGTCAATTAAAGGCAATGTCCCAGGCTGCGGTTGGGTGGCCGGTGCGCCAACTTTGGCGGGATTCCGTCGCGATGATCACTGCCGGGAACTACATGACGCGCAGTCAGGCATTGGGTACCTTCACCCCGGTCCCGCCCCGCCCCCGCCCCTGCCCCCGGCTCCGCGTTGCGCCGCACGGCGGCCGTCGATCGGGTGACCCGTCGCGCGGGTCCGGAGCCCGGTGGCCGCCGGTGCGGGACGATCCAGCCAGCCACCCGACGGTCCAGCTCCAGGGGAGTCCGCTGTGCGCATTCTGCTCATCGCCGGCGCGTTCAACAGCCTGACGCAGCGCGTGTACGCCGACCTCGGCGACCACGGACACCAGGTGGGCGTGGAGCTGGTGACACGGGACACCCCGCTCCCCGAGGTCGTCGACCGCCACGACCCGGACCTGATCGTGGCGCCGATGCTCAGGACGGCCGTCCCCCGGGAGGTGTGGTCCACCCGTGTCTGTCTCATCGTGCACCCCGGGCCCGTCGGCGACCGGGGCCCGTCCTCGGTGGACTGGGCGGTGCACCTGGGTGCCGGCCGGTGGGGTGTCACGGTCCTGCAGGCCAACGACGAGATGGACGGCGGCGACATCTGGGCGTCGGCGGACTGCCCCGTCCCGGAGGTGGGCAAAAGCGACCTGTACCGCAACGAGATCGCCGATGCCGCGCTGGAGGCGGTCCGGACGGCCGTCGCCCGTGTCGCGTCCGGCACGTACCGCCCGCAGCGGCAGGCCGACCTGCCCGATGTCGCGCAACCCGGCCGCCCCCGCCCGCCGTTCCGCCAGGACCTGCGCCGCATCGACTGGCACGCCGACTCCACCGACACCGTCGTACGCAAGCTGCGCGCCGCCGACTCCCAGCCCGGTGTGCGCGACGAACTGCTCGGCGAGAGCTGGCATTTGCACGGCGGCCACCCGGAGGACACCCTGACCGGCCGGCCCGGCGAACTGCTCGCCACCCGGGCCGGCGCGATCTGCCGGGCGACCGCCGACGGCGCGGTGTGGATTCCGGAACTGCGGCCGCCCCGCACACCGGGCGGGCCCGGCACCCTCAAACTGCCCGCCACCCTGGCGCTGGGCGACCGCCTCCCGCCGCTCTCCGACATCCCGGCCCCGCCCGACCCCGGCGACGGACCCCGGACCTGGACCGACATCCGCTACCGCGAGGACGGGCCGGCCGGCTTCCTGGAGTTCTCCTTCCCCGGCGGCGCGATGAGCACCGACCACTGCCGCCGGCTGCTCACCGCCTACCGGCACGCCTGCACCCGGCCGACCTCCGTGCTGGTCCTCGGCGGCCGCCGGGACTTCTTCTCCAACGGCATCCATCTGCACGTCATCGAGGCCGCCGCCGACCCCGCCGCGGAGTCCTGGGCCAATCTGCAGGCCATGGACGATCTGGTGCACGCCGTCCTGACCACCACCGACCGGCTCGTGGTCGCCGCGCTCGGCGGCAACGCCGCGGCCGGCGGGGCGATGCTGGCCCTGGCCGCCGACGAGGTGTGGTGCCGCGAGGCCGTGGTGCTCAACCCCCACTACCGGCTGATGGGGCTCTACGGTTCCGAGTACTGGACCTACACCCTGCCGCGCCGGACCGGCCCCGAAGTGGCCGCGGAACTCACCGCGCGCGCCGTGCCGGTCAGCGCCGCGGCCGGCGCGCGGCTCGGCCTGGTGGACCGGGTCATCGACTGCCCCGCGCAGGACTTCGCCGAGCGGACCGCCCGGCTCGCCGTCCGGCTGGCCGCGGCGCCCGCGACACAGGCCCGGATCGCCACGAAGAAGGCCGACCGGGAACGCGACGAGGCGCACCGCCCGCTCGCCGTCTACCGCGAGCTCGAACTGGCGCAGATGCACCGCATCCTCTTCGACCCGGACCAGCCCTATCACGCGCTGCGCCGGGCCTTCGTCCGCAAGGAAGCCGCGGCGACCCCCGCGCACCTCGGCTTCCCGGGCGGCAGGAGCTGAGAGGGGGCTCCGCCCGTGGTCCGCGCCCGGACCGCTCAGCAGCGGGCCGGTGGTCCGCGCACGGCGGTCACCGGCCCGCTGCTGAGCGTCAACCGGGGCGGGACCGGTCTACGAGGCGGGCAGGTACTTGTATCCGATGCCGAAGACCGTGCTGATGGAGTCGCGCAGACCGGGCCCCAGGCGGCGGCGCAGCCGGGCGACATGGACATCGACCGTGCGGTTGCTGGACTGGCAGCTGGGCCAGACGGCGGCCATCAGCTGCTCCCGGGTGAAGGCGCGGCGGGGGTGCAGCACGAGGTGCGCCAGCAGATCGAACTCCAGCCGGGGCAGGTCGAGTTGGCGGCCCCTGACGAAGACGGTACGGGCCGCGGTGTCGATCCGGATCTGCTCCGGCCGGGCCGGGCCCGCCGTCGGCGCACCGGCCGGTTCCTCGCGCGGCGGCGCCAGGATGATGTGGACCTCGTCCGACGGCAGCCGGTGCACCGACACGGGCTCCAGGTCGTGCAGGGTCAGTTGCCAGGTGCCGTCGGGGAGCCGGTCGACCGCCAGGGGTGGCCCTTCGCCGGTCCCTGCCGTGTGCGGCCGGCCCGAGTCGGCGTCCGGTCGCGGCGCAAGCGGGGTCGTCGAGGAGTTCATAAACATGATCTGGGCCCATTCCTCTTGCAAAGCAGGCGTGTACGGACAGACATGGCGGTGCTCGACGTGCACAGGTGCGGAAGTGCTCTGCGGCGGTCGTGGCGCAGCCCGGTGGTGCGGCCGGTGGCGGCCAGGCACTTGTGGTGCAGGTCCGCCCAGCGGGGGTGATCGCTCCCTTCGAGCCGCAGGAACGCTCGCGCCCATGCCCGTACCCAGCCATGACGTGGTGTGAAGTCACGGCCTCCGGTCCGGATGAACGCTACATGTGATCGCGCGCTTCCGGAAAGTAGCATCCGCTAATTCGGTTGCTCTTGAGCCGAATTTGTGGTGCGCGGCACCAACCCGGCTGCCGGTGCGGCGGGTTGGGCCCCGGAGGCCGCTGTCGCGTTCAACAAGTGCACCCGGAATTCCTTGAACGTTGATGCTTCGGCGTCCGCGCCGCCGGGTGGCCGGGCGCGCCTGCCCGGTCCGGTCCGCCCGCCGCCCGGTGGGGTACCGGTCTCGGCCGGTGTGGCCGGAAGGTGCCGGTGAACCGATGGAGGGTGCTGCGGTGTTGTGGGTGGCTCCGGCCTGGGTGGGGCTCGCCGTCAGGGGTTTCGTGGCGTCACGGGCTCCGTCCGGTCCCGCGTCGAGGTCCAGTCAGGGAAACCGGGGATACGGAGGAGTAATCGGCAATGATGTCCACTTGTGGAGGCCTTGCAAGCATGTGAATATGCCAAATAACCGGCCCGTGACGAACGAGGCGGCAAAGTGGAGGGCTTCTGGAGGGCCGCCCGAGAAGTTGTTTCCTTTTCAATCTCATCGAGACTAAAAGGTGCGGAACCAGATATTCCAGGCGGCTTGTTTTCGCAATGAGTTGATGATGAGTAGGGTGTGGCCGCTGTCACTTGACCGGTGGCAGGGGTCCAGCTGAATTCGGCGCAGCTGGAATGCCGTGTGGGGGAAGACGCCTTCGTGACCGGGAGGGGACCATGGCGGCCGGCTCTTTCGAGGGGCAGTACGTATGGAGTCCAGCGGCCGATGACCGGGCGCTGGCGCGCGCGTGTATGGACGTCAGGGCCGGGCGGTACTTGAGCGCGCACGAGGTGCTGCGCGAGGCCCGGGGGGATTTCGAGGTACGGGCCCACCGGTCGCTGGTGCTGGCCTCCGTGGCGGCCGATTCGGACCTCGCCGAGCGCTGGCTGGCCGAGGAGCCGGGCCCGGAGGCGGCGCTGCTCTGGGCCCGGGTGGCGATGCTCCGGGCCCTGCGCATGGCCGACGCCGGTGACCGGCGCCAGGGCGCCCTGGCGCGGATAGCGCAGTCGGCCTGCGAGCGGGCCGCGAAGCTGCTTCCCGACGATCCCACCCCGTGGGTGGCCCAGTTGGCGCTGACGCGCCTCGACCGCCCCCAGGACCCCGCGCCGCAGGGGCTGCTGACCGCACCGGCCGGCCCGTGGTACCTCCTCGCGCACATCCTCCGGCTCGACCCCTGGCACCGCGAGGCACACCACCGCTTCCTGTCGTTCTTCTTCACCCGCTACGGCGGTTCGTCGAGCGCGAGCTGGGACGTGGCCGCGTTCCTGAGCCAGCGGGCCCCCGCCGGCTCACCGCTGCGGCTGCTGCCGCTGGTGGCCCTGGTCGAGGACTACAACCCGTCCGCGCTGCTCGCGGACCACACCTGGGAGCAGCCCCAGTGGATCAGCACCGCGCTGGGCATCCACCACAACTGGTTCCCGCAGGTGGCCGGTTACCGCTTCACGCCGGTGCTGGACCTGGCGTATCTGGCGCACGCGCTGTTCATGGCGAAACGTGAATTCGAGGCGCGCGAGGTCTTCACCGCGATGGGGCCCTATGCCTCGCGTATGCCCTGGAGTGCGTTCGGCGATCCCGAGGAGCAGTTGACGAAAGCCAGGCGTTCTTGCGGGCTCCCCGTTCCGCACAGCGGCTGAAGTGCCGGCCGTCCGGTGACGGCGTGAATTTCTTGCCGTAAAAGGCAATCCATTCTGCACCATCCATGCGAACAAAACGGCCCGATCCATTCACCCCGGTTCCCCCCAGAAAGGTTTCGGTTGTGTCCGAGCGTACGTCACCAACTCGCTCGCAAAACCCCCACGTGGCAGATCCCGTCACCCTTGACGACGATGCCACTCTCCACGCCATGGGCTATCCGCGGAAACTCACCCGCAGATTCCGCGCGTTCGACAACTTCGCGATCTCCTTCACCATCATCAACATCATTTCCGGCATCTTCTCCTCCTTCGGCTTCGGGATGAACGCCGGCGGGCCACGCATCCTGATCTTCGGCTGGATCGGGGTGTCGGTGATGGTGCTGTTCGTCGGCGCCGCCATGGGCGAGATCGCCTCCGCCTACCCGACCAGCGGCGCGCTCTACTTCTCGGCCGGCAAGCTGGCCAAGCGCCACCAGGGCGCCTGGTCCTGGTACACGGGCTGGCTGAACTTCGTCGGCCAGGTCGGCGGCACCGCCGCCACCAACTTCGCCGCCGCCACCTTCATCCAGGCGTTCCTCGCCATGCAGTGGCCGTCCTACGAGGCGACGCCGCAGCAGACGGTCGGCATCACCGCGGCCATCCTTCTCCTCCAGGCGCTGGCCAACACGTATACCGTGCGCCTGGTCGCGGTGGTGAACCGGATTTCCGTGTGGTGGCTGCTGATCGGCATGGTGGTGATCGTCGGTGCGCTGACCGTGATACCCGACCACCATCAGCCGCCCTCCTTCGCCCTGCACTTCGCCAACAACACCGGCTTCACACAAGCGATTTACGGCGGAATGCTGGGTCTGCTCGTCACCAGCTGGACCTTCACCGGCTTCGACGGCAGTTTCCACATGTCCGAAGAAACGGTGAAGGCGACGGTCAACGCGCCCCGGGGCATCATGCGGGCGATCAGCTGCTCCGCGATCACCGGACTGATCCTCATGCTCGCGCTGGTGTATGCGATCCGTGACTACGGGCATGCGGCGAGTGCCGAGGCGCCGCCGGTGCAGATTCTCGTCGACGCGCTCGGTCAAAACACCGCCAGCTTCCTGCTGTTGATCGTTATCGGCGCCATGCTGTTCTGCGGGCTCGCCAACATGACCAGCAATACCCGGCAGATCTTCGCCTTCTCCCGCGACGGCGCGATGCCCGGCTCCCGGTGGTGGCATTCGGTGTCCGCGCGCACCCGTACCCCCGTCAAGGCCGTCTGGCTCGCCGCGGCCTGCCCTCTGGTGCTGGTCCTGCCCGGCTGGTGGTCGCACACCGCCTTCACCGCGGTCGTGAGCGTCAATGTCGTCGGGCTGTTCCTCGCCTACGCCGTGCCCATCTTCCTGCGGCTGCGGCTCACCGACTTCCAGGCGGGTCCGTGGAACCTCGGGCGCTACGGCAAGCCCGTCGCGGCGATCGCGGTGACCTGGATTCTGATCAGCAATGTGCTGTTCATGCTGCCGCAGGCGTCCCCGATCACGCCCGCCTCGTTCAACTACGCGCCGATCGCGCTGGCCGTGGTGCTGGTCATCGCCACCGTGTGGTGGTTCGCCACCGCCCGGCAGCGCTTCCAGGGACCGGTCAGCTACGGCCGCCCCGACGAGGTCGCCGCCATGGACCTGATCTAGAACCTGCCGGACGGACGGCGACGGACGGTCCCGCCGGAGCACTCGCTCCGGCGGGCCCCCGCCCACGCCCCGTCACCACCGGCCCGCCCGCTTCCCGTTCACGCACCTCCTGACCCCACCAGAAGGGACGAATACCCGCTATGCCCTCCCTCGGCAACGCTCCGGATCAGCAGCCCGTCACCGGCGAACTCGTCGTCAGCACCGCCTCGTTGGACGACTGGCACGAGGTCGCCCAGTGGGCCGCCGACGAGGAGTGGAACCCCGGGCGCGGCGACACCGCCTGCTTCCACCCCACCGACCCCGCCGGCTTCTTCATCGGACGCCGCGGCGGGCGGACCGTCTCCGCGGTCTCGGTCGTCAACTACTCGGACGCCTACGCGTTCCTGGGCTACTACCTCGTCCACCCCGACCACCGCGGGCAGGGCCTGGGCCTGGCCACCTGGCGCGCCGCCTTCCCGCACGCCGGTGTCCGCACCGTGGGGCTCGACGCGGTCCCCGCCCAGCAGGAGACCTACCGGCGCGCCGGGTTCGCCCCCGCCCACGAGACCGTCCGCTACGGCGGACGCCCGGTCGGCTCCGGCACCCCCGCGCCGGAGGTCGTCCCCGTCACCCCTGCGCATCTCGATGCCGTCGCCGACTACGACCGGCGCTGCTTCCCCGCCGATCGCCGGGCGTTCGTCGGCCGCTGGCTGGCGGCTCCCGGCCACACCGCGCTGGCGTATCTGCGCGACGGCGCGGTCGCCGGCTATGGCGTGCTCCGCCCGGCCCGCACCGGTCACCGTATCGGCCCGCTCTTCGCCGACACCACCGAGGCCGCCGAGGCGCTGTTCGACGGCCTCGCGGCGGCCGCCGGGCCGGACGAGGAACTCTTCATGGACGTCCCCGGCCCCCGGCAGGCCGCCCACACCCTGGTCACCTCCCGCGGGCTGAGCCCGCGGTCGCACACCGTGCGGATGTACACCGGCCCGGTGCCGGCGGCGGAGCAGGAGCGCACCTTCGGCGTCACCAGCCTGGAACTCGGCTGACGGACGGCGGCCTGCCGCACCCGGCGCCGCCGTCGACGGCTCCCACCCCGCACCGGCCGGGTGGGAGCCGTCCGTGCGCTCAGGCGCCGACCGTGCCGTCGATGGCCTCGCGGAGGAAGTCCGCGTGGCCGTTGTGGCGGGCGTACTCATGGATCAGGTGCAGCATCACCAGCCGCAGCGAGACATGCTCGCCCCAGCGCGGCTGGTAGCCGGTGACGTCGAGCGAGGCGGCCTCCCGCTCGATACGGCGGGCGTGCGCCACCTCCGTCTGCCAGGCGTCGAACGCCTCGGCGCGGGTGGCCGTGCTCGCGTCGTACGCCACCTGGAAGTCGCCCTCGGCCGACCAGACGAGCGGGATGTCCTCGGCGTTGATCACCCGGCGGAACCAGGTGCGTTCCACCTCGGCCATGTGCCGCACCAGGCCGAGCAGCGAGAGCGTGGAGGGCGGGCTCGGCCGGCGCCTGAGGTCCTCGTCGGAGAGGCCCTCGGTCTTCATGGCGAGCGTGGCCCGGTGGAAGTCCAGATAGGAGCGCAGGGTCTCCCGCTCGCCGGCCGTGAGGGGCGGGGAGACGCGTTCGGTGGTCACGGGTATTCCTTTCCGCGGCGGGTCCCGGGGCAGGGTCCGCCCGGTGCGGGGTAGGGGCGCCGAGCGGCGCCGTGCGGGGCGGTGGGAGCCGCCCTCGGGCGCAAGGTCCGCGGAAGGCCTGTGGGGGAGGAGATCTCCCCGGGCACTCCGGAGCGGTCCGGTAAGGCGGCGGTCGAGGTGATCTTCCCGAGCGCCGCGGGCGGCCGCAAGGGGTTTGTCCGGGGCGCGGTGGGCGGCCGGACCGGCCCGGAGCGCGGCGCCCGCCCGGCACCACGCATTCCCGCCCGCGGCACCGGCTCCTCGCGCACGACCGCACCGCAGCGACGCCCAACTCCGGGTGCCGGAAACTCCGTTATGGCGCGCGACGGCAGCCCTCGGAGTGGCGGGCAGAATCACCCGCCACCCGTCGCCCGGCGCCGAGGGACACCGCCGCGCGGCACGGGGCTCCCGCCGCGCGCTCCGCCCGCCGCTCAGCCGGTGGTGGTGCTCAGGGCAGATACCGTTCGATGGCGCCGGGTCCCTCCTCAGCGATCAGACGCCTGGCCCATTCCAGGCTCGCGGGGGTGGGTTCGCGCCCGGACGCCTTCACCAGGTCCTCCGGGTCGTAGGGCCGCTCGCTACCGGTGTACAGCTGAGTCGGCCGCCGCTCGGCCGCCTGCTCCCTGCCATTGCTCGTCACAGGGTCCTCCTCTGTCCGCGCCCGCCGAGTCGCCGGGACCTCGCTTGGTTCCATCATGGGACCGGCTCCGAACACCCGCACGGTGTACGCCGGTCCCGGCCCGGCCGCCGCGGCGCTGGCGCCCTGGTCACCGCACCCGCCGGCCGGTCAGCGGGCCGGCCGCGGAGCCCCGGAATAGTGCGGCGGGAACGCCAGCTCGGTCCAGATCGTCTTGCCGTACGGCGTGTAGCGCGTACCCCAGCGCTGCACCAGCTGCGCGACGATGAACAGACCCCGGCCGCCCTCGTCGTCACTGGCGCTGTGCCGCAGGTGGGGCGAGGTGTGGGCGGCGTCCGACACCTCGGTCAGCAGGGTGCGGTCGCGCAGCAGCCGCAGATGCAGCGGCCCGGCGGCATGCCGGATGCCGTTGGTGACCAGCTCGCTGACCACGAGTTCGGTGGTGTAGGTCAGCTCCTCCAGACCCCACTCCCGCAATTGCCCGGTGGCCAGCTCACGGGCCTTGCCCACCGCGGCCGGCTCGGCGGGCAGCTCCCAGGCCGCCACCTGCCGGGCGTCCAGCTCACGGGTGCGCACCAGCAGCAGCGCCGAGTCATCGGCGGCCGGACCGTCCGGCAGCAGCTCGGCCAGCGCCCGGTCACACAGCTCGGCCAGCGGACGGCGGTGCTCGCCCAGCACCCGGCCGAGGATCTCCATCCCCGCGTCCACGTCCCGGTCCCGGCCCGCCACCAGCCCGTTCGTGAACAGGGCCAGCAGACTGCCGACCGGCAGCTCCATCTCCAGGGACTCGAACGGCAGACCCCCCAGGCCCAGGGGCGGGCCCGCCGGAAGATCCGGGAAGGACACACCGCCCTCCGGGTCGACGACGGCCGGCGGCAGATGCCCGGCCCGCGCCATGGTGCAGCGCCGCGACACCGGGTCGTAGACCGCGTACAGGCAGGTCACACCGGTGGCCTCGTCGTCCGTGCCGGGGTCCGTGCCGACCGTGGCGGTCTGCTCCTCGGCGGTCTGCTCCACCAGATCGTCCAGCCGGCCCAGCAGCTCGTCGGGCGCCAGGTCCAGCCGGGCCAGCGCCCGTACCGTCGTCCGCAGCCGCCCCATGGTCGCCGCCGCCTGGAGGCCGTGGCCCACCACGTCCCCGACGACCAGACCGACCCGGGTGCCCGAGAGACCGATGACATCGAACCAGTCGCCGCCGACCCCGGCCCGGTCGTCGCTGGGCAGGTAGCGGTAGGCCAGATCGACGGCGGACGGCGACGACAGATGCCGGGGCAGCAGACTGCGCTGCAGGGTCAGCGCGGCGGTGTGCTCCCGGGTGAAGCGGCGGGCGTTGTCCAGGCACACCGCGGTCCGGGTGACCAGCTCGTCGGCGAGTTCGATCTCCTCCCTGTCGAACGGTGTCATCGGGGCGCCGCGGCGGAAGGTGACCAGCCCCATGGGGGTGCCGCCGGCCCGCAGGGGCACGACGACGGTGTTCTCGTCGCGCACCATCCCGCCCGAGGACATGCTGCGGTACTGGAGCGAGCCGGGCGGGTACGCGACGCGGTGCGGGCCGTGCGGCGGGCCGTCCGGCCCGTCGTGGGCGGAGCGGGCGGCGACCCGGACGAGGGCGGGCAGCGTCCCGCCGGCCGGTTCCGGCTCGTCGCCGTTCCGTACGGACTGCATCAGGTCGACGGTGACCGCGGTCGCGAACTCCGGCACCGCCACCTCGGTGATCTCCCGGGCGGTGGCGGCCATGTCGAGGGTGGTGCCGATCCGGGCGCCCGCCTCCACCAGGAGGTTCAGCCGGCGCTGCGCCTGGTAGCGGCCGGTGATGTCGAAGGCGTCCTCACACACCCCGAGCACCTGCCCGTGGGCGTCCTGGAGCCGGTAGTAGGAGCAGGACCAGACGTGGTCGGGACCGGGGTCGGAGGGCTGCTGGCCGACGAAGTGCAGATCGAGGATCGGCTCGCCGGTGTCGATGACATGGTGCATCACCGCGTCGAGGCTGCGCGGATACCCCTCGGTGAGGAATTCGCCGTCCGGGTACAGCTCATCGGCGCGGGCCCCGAGGAACTCCCGCATCGGCAGCCCGATCTCGCGGCAGTAGGCGCTGTTCGCCCAGGTCAGCCGTAGCTCGGTGTCATAGATGCCCAGGCCCACCGGGGACTGGGTGGCCAGCCCGTGCAGCATCGCCTGGCGGGACTCCCACATCCGGTGGGCCTCTCGTTCGGCCGCCACCAGGACCCGGGCCGGCCGGTCGCCGGCGTCCCCGGACACCTTGGCGAGCGGGCAGAGGACGGCGGCCATCCGCACCAGCCGGCCGTTGCGGTGCCGCATGGTCAGCTCCCGGCCGCCGCTCGGCGCGTCGTCCGGTGCCGGCCCGGTCCCCCGGACGGCGGGCGGGACCAGCGTCTCCAGGGGCTTGCCGACGATCTCCTCCGGCAGATAGCCGAGGAGCCGCTGGGCCGCCGGGCTCCAGCCGATGACCAGGTCCTGGGCGTCCAGCACCACTGTGGCCGCCCTGGTGACGTCGAGGGGACCACGGAAGTCGGCGTTCCCCGCCGCGTTCCATGCGTTCATGGCATCAACCCAGCCCGGTTCAGTATCTACAGCATCGAGCCGGATCAGGACCGGCACAACTGCGCTGCCGCACGGGCGACGCGCCCTTGGTGCGGCCCCGCCCCGTCGCTGGCATGGTGGGAAGGGGCGCTGAGCAACAGGAGGCAGATGCCATGTCGGCCCACGGCCCGGTCCCCGCGGTACGCGGCGCGCCCTGCTGGGTCAGCCTGATGGCCCACGATCTGGACGCCGCGCAGGAGTTCTACTCCGCGGTACTGGGCTGGCGGTTCCGCGCGGCCGGCCTCGGCGAGGAGTTCTGCCTCGCGCTGGCCGACGGCCAGCCGGTCGCCAGTATCGGCGCCCTCGCCCAGAGCTTCCAGGTCGCGGTGGCCTGGACCTCTTATTTCGCGGTGGAGAACGCCGACGAGACCGCCGCGAGCATCCGTGAGCGCGGGGCCACCGTCGCCGTCGGCCCGCTGAAGCTCGGCCCCGGACGCGCCGCCCTCGCCGCCGACCCCGACGGCGCCATCTTCGGCTTCTGGGAGGGGCAGACGCTGGCCTGGTCGGTAGGCCAGGGCAACGCGCCCTCCTGCCTCGAACTGCGCACCCGGGACGCCTTCGCCGCCGCCATCTTCTACGCCGAGGTCTTCGGCTGGGCCTCCGGGGAGCCGGGCGGCTGCGATGTGACCTACGAACACGACCAGGTGAGCGTCAGCGACGGCACGCACACCGTCGCCACCCTGCGCGGCGGCGCTGTCGAGGCCGCCCCGGACCCGCGGGTGCGACCCCGCTGGCACGTCCACTTCCCGGTCCGTGAGATCGAGAAGGTGACGGCCACCGCGGTGGCCGCCGGCGGCACCGTCACCCCGGTCACCCCGACCGCGGACGGCGAGGGCAGCCAGGCCGTCATCCGCGACCCTGACGGCGGCCTGTTCACCGTCACCTCGGCCTGACACCGGCGGCCGCCCGGCCCCGCCGCGGCGCCTCCGTCACCGCCCCTGCTCCGCCTCCAGCGGCGGACACCACGACGACTGTTCCCGTCCGCCGACCCGGCCGCAGAACCCCGCCTGGGTGGGCCGGCCCGCGCCGTCGATGTGCTGGACGGACAGCAGCTTGTCCAACGGGACCTGGCGGTCCACGTCGCCGCCGAAGCTGATGATGCCGCTCTCCCCGTCGAGCGCCTCGTTCCCGTGGACACCGCTGATCGCATGCCAGACGGCGGGCGGGGTCAACGGCATCTGCGCGGCATCCTCGCGCAGTTGCTTGACGGCGTTGACGTACAGCTTGACGGCGTCGAAACCGAGTGCCGCGTGACCGTCCAGCGAGGAGTTCGCGACCTGGGCGCACTCCTCGGGGAACAGCCGGCTCAGCTCCGTGTACAGCTCGCTGGTGTCGTCGCAGCGCGCCGAGCCCAGCGTGAAGTCCAGGAAGTCGTACGGGATACCGGGGTAGTGCTGCCGTCGTTCCGCGTCGGCGGCCAGCCGGGCCACGTCATCGCCGCCGAGGAGCGCGGGCGGGTCCGAGTTGCAGGACTCGTTGATGCCGCCGAGCAGCGACTCGAAGTCCTCCGAGCGCCCCGCGAAGAACACCACGCCCGGGTAGGAACAGCTCCGCCGGCCGACCGTCCCCGGACCGGGGGCGTCCGACGAGGGCTCCGTGCCCGGCGGCGGGGGCGGCGTGAAGAAGGTCCTCTCGACCGTGAACCCGCGGGCACGGAAGCGCCGGGCGACATCCTCGCCGAGGGTCTTGCTGTAGGTGTCGCTGGGATCGGCGGAGCCGACGATCCGGACCTGCCGGACCGGCTTCCGCCGGTCGTGACCGACGACGTGATCGGCGTACGCCGCGGCGACCGCCGCCTCCCGGGAGTTCTGCGGCGACACCTGGAAGTACATCGGGGACTGCCGTACCAGCGAGTCAGCCGACAGCGTGGTGGCCACCATCGGCAGTCCCGCGGCGGTCAGTCTGCGGATCGTCCGGTTGGTGGCCTCCCGGCTCTGGTCGAGTCCGGTGACCCCGACCAGGGACGCGTCCTGCCGCTTGAGCCCCTCCAGGATGTCCACCACCCGGGTGCCGAAGCGCATTCCCGAGCCGGCGTTGGCGGGGAACAGGCGCAGGATCGGCTCCGCGGCGCCGGAGCTGCGCAGCTGCCGGGACTGTGCGCTCGCCGCGCCCTGGAGCGCCTCGCGCCCGTAGGCGAGCTGCCCGGTGGACTTCCCCGAGACGCTGAGCAGCGCCGACAGATGGACGAGGGTGACGAACGGGCGCTCCGGCGCCGCGCGATGGAGCTCCTCGGCGCGGGCGTTCTGGGCGTAGATGGTCCGGAGGGTCTTGTTGAGCAGCGGGTCGGGGGAGTGGAAGGTGAATCCGTTCCGTGCCACCCCGATGCACTCGCCGGTCTCCGCGGTGCGCAGGGTGTCCGCGTCGTCCTCGAAGCGGTGCAGACCGCAGTGCGCCTGCCGGTAGCCGCTCTCCCGGCCCAGCACCAGCCCGCCCGCCCCCAGCAGCGCGACGACGACCCCGCAGGCCGCCGCCACCGACACCACCCGGCGGGCCCACAGCGGGGGTTCGGGAATCCGCAGCCGGGCGTCCTGGGCGACCTCCAGCCGCCGGGTCAGCTCATAGCTCTCGTCGGACGGCGGCAGCAGCCGCGGAACGCTGACCGGCAGATACCAGGGCGCGCGGTTACGGGCCCGGCCCTGGTGCAGAAAGGTGTCCCGCCAGCCGCCGTAGAGCCGGTCGGCCGGCTCCCACAGGGAACTGTGGCCCCAGTCGGCCCGGATGCCGGTGCCGTCGGCGGGCGGCTCGGCGCCGCAGCTGATGACCAGCAGCGGGTCGAAGGCGCCCGTCTCGTTGCGTACGTCGATGATGGTCTGCAGCAGCGGATAGCCGCGGTTGCCGGCGTCCGCCCCGTCGAGCAGCGCCACACAGTACGCGGTGCGCCGGGCCGTACGGGGGCGCCAGATGCGGCGGCGGAACGCGACCCGCAGGTCCTCCAGGAAGGCGTTCACCATCAGCTTGCGTAACTGTTCCGGATCTTCGACCTGGTGGTGGGGCGCGGTCAGCCGCTCGGCGAAGCCGATGAAGGTGCCCGGGTCGCGCGGTGCGAGATAGGGCTGGTTGAGCAGCCAGCGGTACTCGCGGCCGAGCCCGCGGCGGACCCGGAACCAGGCGAGCGGGAAGACATGGACGGCGAACAGCCACACCCACCACGGCACGGCGCCGTCCACCGCGAGTTCGTTCTCCGGGGACCGCAGCAGCCCGAACAGCCGCCGGCGCCGGAACTCCCGCTCGCGCAGCCCGTGCAGCAGGGTGTGGTCGTTGCCCTCCACCCCGCCGGGGTATCCGGAGCCGCCGGCCGCCCCGGCCTGCGTCAGCCAGTTGACCAGGCCGAACCGGCGGAAGCGGACCCGTCCGTCGCTGCCGTGGACGCTGCGGGCGAAGCCCTGCGCGAGCTGCTCCAGGGCGAGGCGCGCCGCCTCGACGGAATCCGGGGCCGGGGGCGGTGAGCCGGCCCGGAGGTCGTGCAGAGCGTGCGGGACCCGCCGGGGGTCGGCGTGGCTGAGGAACGAGCTGATGCCCCTGGCGAGTTGGGTGTGGTCGTCCCCGCTGACCAGACAGATCACCGGCAGGCCCTCGCGTCCCTGGGCCACTCCGCGGTGCCGCACCGGCTCCGGGCACTCCCGGCGCCGTGGCCTGCGCACCAGATCGGCTATCAGGCGCAGCAGATGCCCGGCTCCGCGGAAGACGGGGATAGTGGAATCGAGTTCGTTCGACGCCATGACGCCCCTGAGTGAGGGTCGGAGTAGGGCCGGTATTCTGACACCGCTCCGCGGGCGGTCGCTATGGTTCCGCCACACTCAGGGGCCGTACGCTCACCGGCCCCGCACTCCCTCGTCGTCCGAAGGGGCGGGGCCGGTCGCGCAGTGGGCTGCCGTCCGTCAGTTCAGCGCGTCACCGCCGGCCGCGCCGGGGTCCTGGGCACCCGCGCCCGGGTCCTCCGCTCCGGCACCGGGGTCCTGCGCTCCGGTACCGGGGTCCTCGGCGCCCGCACCCGGGTCGCCCGCTCCCGCGCCGGCGTTCCCGGCTCCCGCGTTGCCGGCACCGGCGTTTCCCGCGCCGCCGTTGCCCGCACCGTTGCCGCCGCCGGCCGCGTTGTCGCTGCCGCCGGCCGCATTGCCGCCGCCGTTGTCACCGCCCCCGGCGCCGATCTCCGCGCCCGTTGCCTTCAGCGCGTCGGTGACCGGCTGGAAGAAGGTCTCGCCGCCGGCGGTGCAGTCGCCGCTGCCGCCGGAGGTCAGCCCGACCGCCGAGTCGTCGGAGAACATCGCGCCGCCGCTGTCGCCGGGCTCCGCGCAGACATCCGTCTGTATGAGGCCGTTGACGATGTCGCCGTTGCCGTAGTTCACCGTGGCGTCGAGACCGGTGACCGTGCCGTCATGCAGGCCGGTGGTGCTGCCCGAGCGCTGCACCTTCATGCCGACGGCGGCCTCGGCGGCCTTGGTGATCTCCTGGGTGCTGCCGTTGCCCAGGTCGACCGCGCTCTGCGGCTGCGCCGCGGTGTCGTCGTAGCTGACCAGCGCGAAGTCGGTCTTCGGGAACTGGGAGTCGGCCACCGTGCCGATCGGCTGGCCGCCCTGGTCCGCCGACCAGGTCTTGGAGTCGTTGCCGCAGTGACCGGCCGTCAGGAAGGCCGGTGCGCCCTTGACCGTGACGTTGAAGCCCAGCGAGCAGCGGGCGTTGCCACCGAAGATGGCACTGCCGCCGACCGGCCCGGCGGCCTGCCCGCCGTCCCCGGCACCGCCACCACCGTCTCCGGCTCCGCCCGCGGCGTCTCCCGCACCACCTGCGGCGTCTCCCGCACCGCCCGCGGCATCTCCGGCGCCACCCGCGGCGTCTCCGGCACCGCCCGCCGCGTCTCCCGCGCCACCCGCCGCGTCTCCCGCACCGCCCGCGGCGCTGCCGGCCGCCCCGCCCGCCGCGCTTCCCGCGTCCCCGCCGTCGAACCGCTTGAACTCACCCTGCGACCGCTTGACGGTCACCATGCCCGTGCCCATACCGTCCGTGGCCTTGGTCAGGGTGGCCATCTTTGCGCCGGTGACCGTTCTGTCGGCGGTCACCACGATCTTGTTGGTCTTCGGGTCGATCGACCAGGCGGTGCCGGGCACCGCGGCGGACTCGCGCAGGCTCCTGGTACCGGACTTCAGCGCGGTCATGCTGTTGTGGACGACCTTGGCGACGGCGCCCTTGGCCCGGACGTTCTCGGCGTCGTCCTCGGACAGGACGTTCATGACCAGGTGGCCCTTGGAACTGTCCAGGTACCAGCCCGCGCCGTTGTCCTCCAGGTCAGCCTTCAGGGATGTCGCCATCTGTGTGGCGGAGTGGGCGCTGAACGTCTTGAGGGCCGCCGGCTGATCCGTGCTCGCGTTGGCATTGGGGAGCAGGATCGCTGCGGCCGCGACGGCGGCCACACCGGCGGTGGCGATGGCGCCGGTCCGCAGGCGCTTGTTCACATGTCGGTGGCTCAATTCACTGACCTCCAGGGACGCACAGGAACGAGGCACACGGGAGACCGCGGTGCGTCGCGTCAGCACCCGTGTGTTGGTGCACACCCAGTCCTACGTAGCCCCGTGCACCCCGGTCTCACGGCCACTCAAGCTGTGATGAATTCCGACGCTTGCGGAGGCGAACGTTTACACTCCCGGGCCCGCCCGAGCGCCCCGGCGGCCCGGAAGCCCCCGGCGCCCGTCCCGCGCCCCGGCCCGGCGGCCCGGCCGGGTGCCGCTGTCCGGTGCGGCATGACCAGCCTCACGTCCCGGGGGAGAGGGCCCGGAATCCCGGTGAACACGGGGCGTAAAGGGCAGCTGTGGCCGCGCTTAAGAAATCCTCGATGGACCGCGCGGCCGAGGTACGGAAGATTTCCTGAGGAAGATCGGGCGGCCGCCCGGCAGGTCACACGCACGTACGGGAGCCACAGCGGTGAAGGCACTGGTCAAGCAGAAGACGGAGCCGGGTCTCTGGCTCATGGACGTGCCGGAGCCGGCCATCGGCCCCGGCGATGTGCTGATCAAGGTGCTGCGCACCGGCATCTGCGGGACGGATCTGCACATCCGGGCGTGGGACGGCTGGGCCCAGCAGGCCGTGAACACCCCGCTGACACTCGGCCACGAATTCGTCGGCGAGGTGGTGGAAACCGGCCGCGACGTGGCCGACGTCAAGGCCGGCGACCTGGTCAGCGGGGAGGGCCATCTGGTCTGCGGCAAGTGCCGCAACTGTCTGGCCGGCCGCCGCCATCTGTGCCGCGCCACCGTCGGCCTCGGCGTCGGCCGGGACGGTGCCTTCGCCGAGTACGTCGCGCTGCCCGCCTCCAACGTGTGGGTGCACCGCGTCCCGGTGGACCTCGACATCGCCGCCGTCTTCGACCCGTTCGGCAACGCCGTGCACACCGCGCTGTCGTTCCCGCTGGTCGGCGAGGATGTGCTGATCACGGGCGCGGGGCCGATCGGCATCATGGCCGCGGCCGTCGCCCGGCACGCCGGAGCCCGTAATGTCATGATCACGGACGTCAGCGAGGAGCGCCTCGCCCTGGCCCGCAAGACCGGCGTCAGCCTGGCCCTCAACGTCGGCGAGGCGACCATCGCCGACGGTCAGCGCGAACTGGGTCTGCGCGAGGGCTTCGACATCGGTCTGGAGATGTCCGGACGGCCCGAGGCGATGCGCGACATGATCACCAACATGACGCACGGTGGCCGGATCGCGATGCTCGGCCTGCCGGCCGAACAGTTCCCCGTCGACTGGTCCCGGATCGTCACCTCCATGATCACGATCAAGGGCATCTACGGCCGGGAGATGTTCGAGACCTGGTACGCGATGTCCGTGCTGCTCGAAGGCGGCCTCGACCTCTCGCCCGTGATCACCGGCCGCTACGCCTACCAGGACTTCGACGCCGCCTTCGACGACGCCGCCAGCGGCCGCAGCGGCAAGATCATCCTCGACTGGACCGTCTGAAACCTCCGGCTCGGTTCGCCTCCGGGGCGCACCGGCCGGTGCCGGGAGACCGGACCGCCCCTTCGGCCCACCCCGCTCACGCACCCTCAGGAGACCCCCATGCTCGATTCCGTACGCAACGAACTGCGCGACACCCTCGAAGAGATCCGCGCCGCCGGTCTGCACAAGCCCGAGCGCGTCATCGGCACCCCGCAGTCCGCCACCGTCGCCGTCACCGCCGGCGGGAACCCCGGCGAGGTCCTCAACTTCTGCGCCAACAACTACCTCGGCCTGGCCGACCACCCCGAGGTCGTCGCCGCCGCGCACGAGGCGCTCGACCGCTGGGGCTACGGCCTCGCCTCGGTCCGCTTCATCTGCGGCACCCAGGAGGTCCACAAGGAGCTGGAGCAGCGGATCTCCGGCTTCCTGGGCCAGGAGGACACCATCCTCTACTCGTCCTGCTTCGACGCCAACGGCGGTGTCTTCGAGACCCTGCTCGGCCCGGACGACGCGGTGATCTCCGACGCCCTCAACCACGCCTCCATCATCGACGGCATCCGGCTGTGCAAGGCCCGCCGCTACCGCTACGCCAACCGCGATCTGGCCGACCTGGAGCGCCAGTTGAAGGAGGCGACCGCGGGCGGCACCGGCCGCACGCTGGTCGTCACCGACGGCGTCTTCTCGATGGACGGCTATGTGGCGCCGCTGCGCGAGATCTGCGACCTGGCGGACCAGTACGGCGCCATGGTGATGGTCGACGACTCGCACGCGGTCGGCTTCGTCGGCGCCGGTGGCCGCGGCACCCCCGAGCTGCACGGGGTGATGGACCGGGTCGACATCATCACCGGCACCCTCGGCAAGGCCCTCGGCGGCGCCTCCGGCGGCTATGTCGCGGCCCGCGCCGAGATCGTCGCGCTGCTGCGCCAGCGCTCGCGCCCGTACCTCTTCTCCAACTCGCTCGCCCCGGTGATCGCCGCGGCCTCGCTGAAGGTCCTCGACCTGCTGGAGTCGGCCGGTGACCTGCGTGAGCGGCTCAACGCCAACACCGCGCTGTTCCGTTCGCGGATGGCCGAGGAGGGCTTCGACATCCTGCCCGGCGACCACGCCATCGCCCCCGTCATGATCGGTGACGCGGCCGAGGCGGCCCGGATGGCGGAGCTGCTGCTGGAGCGCGGCGTCTACGTCATCGGCTTCTCCTACCCCGTGGTCCCGCAGGGCCAGGCGCGCATCCGCGTCCAGCTGTCCGCCGCCCACTCCACCGAGGACGTCAACCGCGCGGTCGACGCCTTCGTCGGCGCGCGGGCCGCCCTCGCGGGCTGACACCGCCCGCCGTCCGGTCCTGCGAGACTGGATGCATGATCGAAGCACGACGGCTGCACATCCTCCGTGCGGTGGCCGACCACCGCACGGTCACCGCCGCGGCCGCCGCGCTCTATCTCACCCCCTCGGCGGTCTCCCAGCAGCTGGCCGCCCTGGAGCAGGAGACCGGCCACCGTCTGGTGGAGCGCAGCGCCCGCGGCGTCCGGCTGACCGCCGCGGGCGACATCCTGCTCACCCATGCCAACGCCGTCCTGGCACAGCTGGAGCGCGCCGAGTCCGAGCTCGCCGCCTACGGTTCGGGCGAGGAGGGCACGGTGACCGTCGCGGCCTTCGCCACCGGCATCGGCCTGGTCGTCGCGCCCGCGCTCACCGCCCTCGCCCGCACCGCGCCCGGCATCCGGGTCCGCGTCCAGGACGCCGAGGGGGACGCCAGCCTGCTGATGGTCCTCGACCGGCAGGTCGATGTGGCGGTGGCCGTCGAATACCGGGGCGCGCCGGGCGCCGACGACCCGCGGCTGACCCGGGTCCCGCTCTACGCCGAGCCGTTCGACGCGGTCCTGCCGCCCGGCCACCGCCTCGCCGGGGCGGAGCAGGTGGCCGTGGCCGACCTCGCAGGCGACCCCTGGATCGGCCCCTACCCCGGCAACCCCTGCCATGACGTCGTCGTCCTGGCCTGCGAGTACGCCGGTTTCCAGCCGCGCCTGGAGCACTCCTCCGACGACTTCCGCGCCGTCGTCGCGCTCGCCTCGGCCGCGGCCGGGGTGGCGCTCGTCCCCCGTTCGGCGCTGCGCGACATGGACCTCACGGGGGTGGTGGTCCGCCCGGTCGACGATGTGGCTCCCACCCGCCGGGTCTTCGCCGCGGTGCGCCGGGGCGCCGAGGAACACCCGCTGTTCCGCCCGGTGCTCGCCGCCCTCCGGGAGGCGGCGGCCTCCCAGGGGTGAGGGCGGCAGCCGTCCCGCGCGCGCCGCTCCCCGCCCGGCCGCGCCCGGGGTGCCGCCCCGGACCGGCCGTGGCAGGCTCGTCACGGCGGCGGCCCGGGCGGGCGCCGGGGCAGCCCCGGTTCCGAGGAGGCGAGGCGCATGTCGGTCGGCCCAGCCGGCCCGGTGGACGGAACGGCGGCCACCGCGCCACAGGACCCCTACGCGCTGGTGCGCACTCGGGGCTATCTCAAGCTCCTGCTGCTGGCGGCGGCGATCGGCTTCCCGGTGTGCGCCGTCGCGTTCGGCTTTCTCGCGCTGGTCCACGAACTGGAACCGCTGATCTACCACGACCTGCCGCGCGCGCTGGGCTTCGCCGGGACACCGCTCTGGTGGCCGGTCCCGATGCTTCTGGTGGCCGGCCTCCTGGTCGGGCTGACCGTGCGTCATCTGCCCGGCGCCGGGGGCCATGAGCCCGCCGACGGGCTGGCGCTCAGCGGCGCGCCCCCGCTCTCCGCGCTCCCCGGCGTCGTCCTCGCGGCCCTGACCTCCCTCAGCTTCGGCGTGGTGCTCGGCCCCGAGGCGCCGCTCATCGCCCTCGGCGGCGGGCTGGCCGTGGGCGCCGTACGGCTGCTGAACCGGGGCCTGCCGGACCAGGCCGCCGCCGCCTTGGGGGCGGCGGGCAGCTTCGCCGCGATCAGCGCCCTGCTCGGCTCCCCGCTGTTGGGCGCGTTCCTGCTGATGGAGGTGTCGGGGCTGGGCGGTCCGATGCTGGGCGTGGTGCTGGTGCCCGGCCTGCTGGCGTCCGGACTGGGGGCGCTGATCTTCACCGGGCTGGGGGACTGGACCGGGCTCGGTACGTACTCGCTCGCGCTGCACGACATTCCCCGGGCCGCCCAGCCGACCGTCCCGGAGTTCGGCTGGGCCCTGGTCATCGGGCTGCTCGCCGGGTGCGCCGGGCCCGGGGTGCTGCGTCTCGCGCGGTTCCTCAAGGGCCATGTCGTCCGGCACCGGGTCCCGGCCACGATGCTGATGGGCCTGGTGGTGGGCGCGCTGGCGGTGGCGTTCGCCGGGCTCACCGGCAAGCCCGCCTCCGAGATGCTCTATTCGGGACAGTCGGCGCTGGGGTCGCTGTTCCGGGACAGCGCCGGCTACACGGTGGGCGCGCTGCTGCTGCTCATCCTGTGCAAGGGCCTGGCGTACTGCGCCTCCCTGAGCGCCTTTCGCGGCGGTCCCATCTTCCCCGCGCTGTTCCTCGGTGCCGCGGGCGGTG
Source organism: Streptomyces sp. NPDC048612 (assembly GCF_043199295.1). Lineage (NCBI taxonomy): Bacteria > Bacillati > Actinomycetota > Actinomycetes > Kitasatosporales > Streptomycetaceae > Streptomyces > Streptomyces sp. NPDC048612. The sequence continues at coordinate 361,473 of NZ_JBICVV010000003.1, read as the reverse complement.
TCGTGCTGTCCCACGTGCCCGGTCTGTCGCTCACCGCGGGCTTCGCGATGGGTGTGGGCGCGATGTGTGTGGCGATGCTCCGGCTCCCGATGACCTCGGTGCTGCTGGCCACGCTGCTGCTCGGGAAGAGCGGGCTGACCGTGATGCCACTGGTGATCGTGGCCGTGGTCGTCGCGTATGTGGTGGCGCTGCGTCTCACCCCCGCCACCCCCGCCACCCCCGGCACCCCGGCCCCCGCGCCCCACACCGCCTGACGACGCGCCACGAGCCCCGCCCCGGCGCCGTCAGAGAGAACGCGCGAGGCGGAAGCCCACGTCGTCGATCCGGAGGGTCGGATGGCTGCGCCGGCGCACCGAGGCCCGGCAGCTCCAGTGCTCGTCGAACCAGCCGCCACCGCGCAGCACCCGGTAGCTGCCGTAGACCTCCGCGTCGTAGAGGTCCCAGCACCACTCCCACACATTGCCGAGCATGTCGTACAGGCCCCAGGCGTTGGGCTGTCGGCCGGCCACCTCGTGCAGCCGCTCCCGTGCGTTGCCGCGGTGCCAGGCGATCTCGTCCAGCGGCCCGTACCGCGCCTCCGTCGTACCGGCGCGGCAGGCGTGCTCCCACTCGGCCTCGGTCGGCAGCCGGTAGCCGTCGGCGGCGGTGTCCCACTCGGCCCGCTCGGCGTCGGGCTGCAGGCGGTAGGCGGGCGCCAGGCCCTCCCGCACGGACAGGGCGTTGCAGAACCGGACTGCGTCCCACCAGGAGATGCCCTCGACGGGCAGCCGGTCGCCGTGTGCGTCACCCGTCCGCTCGCCGGTGACCTCCGCGTACCGCTCCTGGGTCACCGGGACGGCCGCGAGCCGGTACGGGGCCAGCTCGACCGGCCAACTGCGCCGCGTCCGCCGGTCCGACAGCGTCACCCGCCCCGGCGGGACGGGGACCATCCCGGATTCCGTACGTATGTCCATGGGGCGGTGAGCCTAGCAACGCCGGTCCCGCGGCGGGCGGGAATTACGGTGCGGTGCGTGGTCGGCCGTGCGGGGTCCGGCCCGTCCGGGTCCAGGTGGCCACCTGGCGTTCCGTCCAGGTGTTGATGATCCGCTCCGGCGGGACGCCGCACTCCTCGGCGCGGGCGCAGCCGTAGATCTGCCAGTCCAGTTGGCCCGGGGCGTGGGCGTCGCTGTCGATGGCGAAGAGGGTTCCGGCGGCCAGTGCCTGACGGAGCAGCCGGCGCGGGGGATCGAACCGGTCGGGGCGGCAGTTGATCTCGACCGCGGTGTGGTGCTCGGCGCAGGCCGCGAACACCTCGGCGGCGTCGAACTGCGATTCCGGGCGCGGTTTGCCGGTGATCTGCCGCCCGGTGCAGTGCCCGAGCACGTCCACCAGCGGATTGCGGACCGCGGCCAGGAGCCGCCGGGTCATCGGCGCCTTCTCCATCCGCAGTTTCGAGTGCACCGAGGCGACCACCACGTCGAGCCGCTCCAGCAGTTCCGGCTCCTGGTCGAGTGCGCCGTCGTCGAGGATGTCGCACTCGATCCCGGTCAGCAGCCGGAACGGGGCCAGCCGTTCGTTGACCTCCGCCACCAGGGACAGCTGCCGGCGCAGCCGTTCGGCGGTGAGCCCGCGGGCGACGGTGAGCCGGGGGGAGTGGTCGGTCAGGGCGCACCAGGCGTGTCCGAGGTCGCGGGCGGCCCGTGCCATGTCCTCGACCGGGCTGCCGCCGTCCGACCAGTCCGAGTGCAGATGGCAGTCGCCGCGCAGCGCCCGGCGAAGCCGCTGCCCCTGGTCACCGTCGACCAGCGGGCCGCCCGCCTCCTCCTCCAGATGCGTCAGATACCCGGGCGGCGTGCCCGCGAGCGCCTCCTCGATCACCCGGGTGGTCTTGGGGCCCAGCCCTTTGAGGCGTCCCAGCGAACCGTTCCGGGCCCGCCGGGTCACCTCGTCGGCGGGCAGCGCGCCGATCACCGCGGCGGCCGTACGGAAGGCCTGGACGCGGTAGGTGACCGCCCCTTGCCGCTCCAGCAGGAAGGCGATCCGCGCCAGCGCCTCGACGGGCTCCACGTACGGCTCCTTCCCGGGGCGCCGGCCCCGCAGCGGTCCTCTCACGGTGCCCCACCGGGTGAGCGGCTGCCACCGGGGTGTGCCGGGCCGCCGGTGAGCCGGTGCCAATCGCCCATTACCGACGGGTCCGAAGGTGCTCCGTTATGCGGTTATGTCCGTTCTCCGGCCACTCGATCGGTTTCCATGGAAATGGCATATGGATAGCGCCGATGGGTCTATTCATTGCGTTCAACGCCGCCAATTTCGCCCGAGAACTCCGGGCGAATCGGGCACATTTAATGCCCTGGCAACATTTGGCGCGGCACTGCCGGAAGGGCGCGTCGGAGTTGTCTGTCCGGACTGCGCCGAGGTGCCGCAGAAATTGATGATCTTCAAAGGATCTGCACACCGAATGTGCAGTCGGCACACGGCCTCCGGTGTGCCATTCCTACGCTGACCTGCGGCTCAGCGGTTTGATGGCGGAATGTCCAGTTCGTTGAACGCGTGACAACCGGGGCTCCGGAAAAGAAACCGAAGGAGATGTGAAGAAGCTGCCACCAAGTCATGGACGCGCGTGCACGTCAGGTATTTCGACGGCCTGTTCGTGCCCGGATCTGCGGCTACCCGATTAGCAGCGCAACGCACCTGCGTGCTTTGATCCTTCGCACTGCGGGAGTCACCCCCCGGTTCTCGTTTACGGGAACCCGACTGCCGCTGCCGCGGCCGGGCCGCTCCACCGGACGGTTCGGGCGCGGTTTTTTCGAGATATTCATCCGAAGGGAATCATCATGAACTCCACCCCCCAGGTTCAGACGCAGGAAATCTCCGACAGCGACCTGGACAACGTGTCCGGTGGCCTCGTCGGCGGCGTGGTCGGCACCGCCACCAGCACCGTTGACTCGATCGCCCCGGTCTCGGGCACCGTCGGCACCGCCACCGGCCTGGTCGACAGCGTCGCCGGCACGGACACCGCGGGCGTCGTCGGCACCGCCACGGGCCTGGTCGCCGGTCTCTGAGCCCCTCTGTGCCGCTGAGCGGCACAGCCGGCTTTGAACGGTGACACCGGCAGGTCGGCGCCCCCTCCTTGCCGACATGCCGGGCCGGCTGCCCCGGTCCGCCCGGACTCCATCCGGGCCCCGGGGCACCGGCCACCACCCGTCCGACCAGAACGTTGCAGTTGAGGGAAGAGTGTCGTGCAGTTCCGCCAACAGGCCCTTTCCAAGCTGCAATCGCCCGAGGAGATCGACCTTCCGGTGCGGTTCGCCCGTCCCCAGGGCTGGCTCGTACTGATCGTCACGGTCCTCTTCGTGGCCGCCGCCTCCATATGGGCGGTGACCGGCACCGTGTCGTCCACGCTGAACGCACCCGGAATCCTCACCCACGGCCAGGGCAGCTACGTCCTGCAGAGCCCCGTCGCCGGCCAGGTCACCGCCGTCCTCGCCGAAGAGGGCAAGCGGGTGGCCGCCCACACCCCGGTCCTGCGGGTCCGCACCGCCCAGGGCACCACCACCGTCGTCCGTACGCTCGCCGCCGGCCGGCTCACCACGATGGTCGCCACGATCGGCTCGGTCGTCACGACCGGAGCGGATGTGGCCTCCGTGGAACGCGTCGCACGGGCCGACGACCCCCTGACGGCGACCCTGTACGTCCCGGCCGGGAGCGGCGCCACCGTCCCCGTCGGCGCCTCCGTCGACCTCACCGTCCAGTCCGTGCCGACCCAGCAGTACGGCGTCCTGCGCGGACGGGTCAAAGCGGTCGGCCGCACGGCGCAGTCCCGCCAGCGGATCGGCACCTTCCTGGGCAGCAGCCAGCTCGGCGAGGAGTTCTCCCGCCACGGCCAGCCCGTCGCCGTCCTGGTACAGCTCGACGCCGCCCCGCACAGCAAGTCCGGCTACGCCTGGTCCACCTCCGACGGCCCGCCGTACGCCGTCGACTCCATGACGCCGGCCAGTGGCGCCGTCCACCTGGCCGCGCAGCACCCGATCGATTGGCTGCTGCCGTGACCGCCCCGCACGAATCCCCCGCACCGCAGCAGCAGTTGCCGCCGCCGGTCCGCGGCCGCCGCCGCGCGGAACCCGCCTCCGGCGCCCGCCGCACCCGCCGTGCCGCGCCCGCCCCGAAGCCGAAGAAGACGAAGACCGTCCGCACCCCCACCGTCCTCCAGATGGAGGCCGTGGAGTGCGGCGCGGCCTCGCTGGCCATGGTGCTCGCCCACCACGGACGGCACGTTCCGCTCGAAGAGCTGCGGATCGCCTGCGGCGTCTCCCGCGACGGCTCGCGCGCCAGCAACCTGCTCAAGGCGGCCCGCAGTTACGGCCTCCAGGCCAAGGGCATGCAGATGGAACCGGCCGCCCTCGCCGAGGTGCAGGGGCCGGCGATCCTGTTCTGGGAGTTCAACCACTACGTCGTCTACGACGGCATGGGCCGCCGCATGGGCCGCCGCGGCGTCTACATCAACGACCCCGACAAGGGCCGTCGCTTCGTGGCGATGGAGGACTTCGACACCAGCTTCACCGGCGTCGCCCTGGTCCTCGAACCCGGCGAGTCCTTCCACAAGGGCGGCCGCAAGCCCGGCGTCCTCGGCGCCGTGCCCGCCCGGATGCGCGGCACCACCGGCACCCTGCTGGCCGCACTGCTCGCCAGCCTGCTGCTGGTCGCGGTCGGCGCGGCGGTGCCCGCGCTGAGCCGGACGTACATCGACATGTTCCTGATCGGCAACCAGACCTCGCTGCTGGGGCCGCTCTTCGCGTCGATGGCCGCGATGGTCGCGCTGACCGCCGTACTGACCGGGCTGCAACAGGCCAACCTGCTGCGCGGCCGGATCATCTCCTCCACCCTCACCAGCGCCCGCTTCCTGCGCCACCTGCTCAGACTCCCGGTCACCTTCTTCTCCCAGCGCAGCCCGGCCGACCTGGTCCAGCGGCTGCAGTCCAACGACGCGGTGGCCGAGACCCTGGCCAGGGACCTCGCCGCCGCAGGTGTGGACGGGATCGTCGTCGTCCTCTACGCCTTCCTGCTGTGGACCTACGACCCCCAACTGACCGTCATCGGCGTGGGCATCGCGCTGCTCAACGTCGTCGCCATGCGGATCGTGATCCGGCTGCGGTCCACCCACACCCAGAAGCTGCGCGCCGACACCGCACGGCTGACCAACACCTCCTACACCGGCCTCCAGCTCATCGAGACGATGAAGGCCACCGGCGGGGAGAACGGCTACTTCCGCCGCTGGGCCGGCCAGCACGCCACCACCCTGGAGGTCCAGCAGCGGCTGGGCGTGCCGAGCGCCTGGCTGGCCGTGGTCGCCCCCACCCTCGCCACGCTCAACAGCGCGCTGATCCTGTGGATCGGCGGCATGCGGGCGGTCGAGGGCCATATCTCCATCGGTCTGCTCGTCGCCTTCCAGGCGCTGGTGACCCGCTTCACCGCGCCCCTCACCCGGCTCAACGGAGTCGCCGGACGCATCCAGGACTTCGCCGCCGACGTGGCCCGTCTCAAGGACGTCGAGAGCTTCCCCGTCGACACCCTCTACTCGCGCCCCGAGCCCGACGCCGACACCCGCCGGCTCAAGGGGCATGTGACGCTGGAGGAGATCACCTTCGGCTACAGCCCGCTGGACAAACCGCTGCTCACCGGCTTCTCGCTGACCGTCGGCCCCGGCCGGCAGGTCGCCCTGGTCGGCGGCTCCGGCAGCGGGAAGTCCACCGTCTCCCGGCTGATCTCCGGGCTCTACAGCCCCTGGGAAGGCACCATCCGCATCGACGGACAGCGGCTGGAGGACCTCTCCCGCAGCGCCCTCGCCGCCTCCGTCTCCTTCGTCGACCAGGACATCTTCCTCTTCGAGGGCACCGTCCGCGACAACGTGGCGCTGTGGGACCCGTCGATCCCGGACGACGCGGTGATCACCGCCCTCCAGGACGCCGGGCTCTACGACGAGGTGATCGCCCCCCGCCCCGACGGCATCCACAGCCGGGTCGAGCAGGACGGCCGCAACTTCTCCGGCGGGCAGCGGCAGCGGCTGGAGATCGCCCGCGCCCTGGTCCGGCGCCCCAGCATCCTGGTCCTCGACGAGGTCACCAGCGCGCTGGACGCCCGCACCGAGCAGATCATCATGGACAACCTGCGGCGGCGCGGCTGCGCCTGCGTCGTCATCGCCCACCGGCTGAGCACGGTCCGCGACAGCGACGAGATCGTCGTCCTCGACCACGGGGTGGTCGTCGAACGCGGCCGGCACGAGGACCTGGTCGCCGCCGGGGGCCCGTACGCCGAGCTGGTCAAGGAGCACTGACGTGTCCGTACCCCCGCCCGCGGTCGTGGGACCGGGCGACACCGACGCCGTGACGTACGCCCTGGGCGGCCTCGGCACCCCGGTCGACTGCACCGGACTGCGCAGCGTCCCCCTGGAGGGCCCGCATGTGCTGTGGCTCGTCACGGGCGGCTCGCTGGACCTCTTCGCGGTCGACGCCGCCCAGGAAGGGCACTGGCACTTCCTCGGCCGGCTCGAAGCGGGCACCCTGCTGCTCGGCCCGGTCGACGGCCCGCAGCACACCCTGCTCGGCCGGCCTTCCCAGGACTGCCTGCTGCGCCGCATCCCGCTGCGCGAGCTGCCCCGGTACGAGTACGGGGAGTACGGCGACACCGGATCCTACCCGCAGTACGGCACGCAGGACGGCTACGGCCACGACGCCGCGTACGGCGGCCATGCCGAGGCGCCCTCCGCACTGGAGCACGCCTTCGCGCTGGGCACCGCCCGCAGTCTGGGCGTGCTGTTCGAGGCACCGCTCGACGGCCGGCCCGGCGATGACGCGGTGGCCGACGACGACATCCTGTGGATGCCGGTCCCGCCCGGCAGCGTGCAGTACGGCGCCTCCTACGGCGCGGACGCGGCCGGCGACCTGCTGGTGGACCCCGCGCTGTGGCAGCAGATGGTCAATCAGCAGTACCGGCTGCTGTCCGCCGTCGACCGCTGGATCGAGCAGCTGGAGCGCGCCCACGAGGACCGGACGGCGGCCGGCATCAAGGCGGGCGAGACCGTCCGGGAACGGGCAGACCAGGCGCTGCTGGCGTCCATCGGCCGTGACCGGGCCGGGCGGGGCGGCGCCACGACGGACCGGACCGGGGACGACACCACCTTCGCGGTCTGCCGCTCGGTCGCCGAGGCGGCCGGCATCACGCTCACCGAGCCGCCGAAGGGCGGCGCCGTCAACGACCGGATCACCCCCGTCGAACGGATCGCGGTCAGCTCGCGCGTCCGGACCCGCGCGGTCCGGCTCCAGGGACGCTGGTGGCGGACCAACACCGGTCCCCTGGTGGGCCACCGCGCCAAGTCCGGTGCGCCGGTGGCGCTGCTGTGGCGCCGGGGCCGGTACGAGGCGGTCAACCCGGTCTCCGGGCTGCGGATGCGCCTCGGCAAGGACAACGCCGACGAACTCGAACCGCGCGCCGTCATGTTCTACCGACCGCTGCCCGAGCGGTCCATGAGCCTGTGGCGGCTGATGCTCTTCAGCCTGCGCGGCAGCCGCCTCGACCTCCGGAACCTGGCGCTGAGCGGACTGGTGACCGTCGGGCTCGGCGCCCTCGTGCCCATCGCGACCGGCAAGGTGCTCGGGGAGTACGTCCCGAGCGCGAACAGCAGCCTGATCGTGCAGGTCTCCCTGGCCGTCATGATCACCAGCATCGTCTCCGCGGCCTTCATGCTGCTGCAGAACCTCACCGTTCTGCGGATGGAGGGCCGTATCGAGAGCACCCTCCAGCCGGCCGTGTGGGACCGGCTGCTGCGGCTGCCGACGAAGTTCTTCACCGAGCGCTCCACCGGCGAGCTGGCCAGCGCCGCGATGGGCATCAGCAGCATCCGGCGGGTGCTGTCCGGCCTCGGCCCGGTGGCCGTGCAGTCCAGCACGATCGGCGCGATGAACCTGGTGCTGCTGCTCGTCTACAGCGTGCCGCTGGCGCTGGCGGCGGTCGCCATGCTGCTCGTGATCGGGGCGGTGTTCCTCGCCATGGGCCTGTGGGAGCTGCGCTGGCAGCGACGGCTGGTCAAGCTCGGCAACAAGCTCAACAACCAGGCGTTCCAGACGCTGCGGGGCCTGCCCAAACTGCGGGTCGCCGCCGCCGAGAGCTTCGCGTACGCGGCCTGGGCCCGCGAGTTCGCCCGCTCCCGCGAACTCCAGCAGAAGGCCGGCCGGATCAAGAACCTGACCACCGTCCTCAACGCGGTCTACCTGCCGCTCTGTTCGCTCACCATGTTCATGCTGCTGGCCGGGCCGGCCCGCGGCAGCATGTCGGCCGCCTCGTTCCTCACCTTCAACACGTCGGTGACCATGCTGCTGACCTCGGTCACCCAGATCACCGGCGCCTTCATCTCGGCGGCCGCCGCGATGCCGATGTTCGAGCAGATCAAGCCGGTACTGGACGAGAAGCCGGAGGTACGCGGGTCCAGCGCCCAGCCCGGCGCCCTGTCCGGCGGCATCGAGGCCAAGAAGCTCTCGTTCCGCTACACCGAGGACGGGCCGCTCGTCCTCGACGATGTCTCGCTGCGGGTCCAGCCGGGCGAGTTCGTGGCCGTCGTCGGACCGAGCGGCTGCGGCAAATCGACCCTGCTGCGGCTCCTCATCGGCTTCGACAAGCCCACCTCCGGCAGCGTCCTCTACGACGGCCAGGACCTGGCCGCCCTGGACCAGGCGGCGGTGCGCCGTCAGTGCGGGGTCGTGCTGCAGAACGCGCAGCCGCTCACCGGATCGATCCTGGACTGCATCTGCGGTGCCGAGGCCTTCACCCAGGAAGAGGCCTGGGCGGCCGCCGAGATGGCGGGCCTGGCCGAGGACATCAAGCGGATGCCGATGGGCCTGCACACCATGATCTCCGGCGGTGGCGCGATCTCCGGCGGCCAGCGGCAGCGCCTGATGATCGCCCAGGCGCTGGTCCGCCGCCCGCGCATCCTGTTCTTCGACGAAGCCACCAGTGCGCTGGACAACGAGACCCAGCGCATCGTCATCGACAGCACCCGCAAGCTCAGCGCCAGCCGTCTGGTGATCGCCCACCGGCTGTCCACGGTCATGGACGCCGACCGGGTGATCGTGATGGCGGAGGGCCGGATCGTCGAGCAGGGCGCCCCGGCGGAGCTGCTCGCCGACACCGGCGGTGCGCTGCACGACCTGGTACGGCGCCAGATGACCTGACCCGGCCGGGGCCCTACCCTGTCAGCCGCCCGCCCGCCGAGCCTTCCCGCAATCCCCGCAGACCTCCGCATATCGTGCAGGGAGCGAGCGGAGGACGCGATGGCCACCAGCAGACACCTGTTCCATGCGATGCCGCCCGACCGGCGCCGGCGCCTGACCGACATCGCCGTCGAGGTGTCGCTGCCGCGCGCCACCCGCCTCTTCGAGGAGGGCCGCAGGGCGGACCACTTCTGGATCATCCACAGCGGACAGGTCGTCCTCGACCAGCGGGTCCCCGGACGCCGCGCCGCGATCGTCGAGACGCTCGGCCGGGACGAACTGCTCGGCTGGTCCTGGCTGTTCCCGCCCTATCTGTGGCACTTCGGCGCGGAGACCGTCGGCCCCGTCGAGGCCGTGGAGTTCGACGCCCAGGTGGTCCGTGACCTGTGCGAGTCCGATCCCATCCTCGGCCGGGCGATGTACCGCTATGTCGCCGAAACGGTGGCCGACCGGCTGCACGGCACCCGCGTCCGCCTGCTGGATCTCTACGGGCCCCAGGGGAGCGGGCTCGATTTGTGAGTGCTGCTCTCCTCCGTTCTCCCCGAAGACTGGATCAGGTCCGGCGGCGTCGGTAGTACGCATAGGTGAGAGCCAGAAGCAGTGGCCCCCACAGGGGTCATCAGCCCGCTCATCGCCAGGGCATCCCAGCCCTCGTCAAATGGCCAGGCCGCCCTGCCGACGGTAACGGCCTGGTGCAGCCAGCGGATGCCGAGTGCGGTGAAGAAGAGGCCGCCCAAGGTCGCGGGGACGATCGCGGCGGGCGGCGGGATGCGCCGCCCTCCCAGCCCCGGCACCCAGTGCGGTACGACCTTGCCCCAGCGGCGGACCAGTCCGAAGCTGAGCAGCGCGAGGACCGTCAGGCCGATGACGTAAGGGGCGTTGTACCAGGCAGGGGACAGGGGCTCGCTGCACCCTTCTGGAGCAGCCCGACCCGGCCTTCCCGATCGCCACGCCCTGAGGCGCTGAGGCCCTGAGCCGCCGTTTCTGATGGAGAGATGGGTCGCTGAGCCGTGTGTGACGGATCTGGTGGAACGGTTGGTCCCGGTCGAGAGGACACTCTCCTGGCTCGCCGGATGCCCCCGCCTGCACCGCCGTCCTGAACGCCGGCCCGCACGCTTCCTCGCTTCGTCGGCACAGCCGCCACCCTCATCGACTACCGAAGACTCACCAGGTGGAACAACGTCTAAGACGTCGTTTTATTTGGTGAGGCGGCGGTGGCAGATGAGGGCTGCGGCTATGCCGACGAAGGCGAGGAAGCGGTCGGCTTTGCGCTCGTAGCGGCGGTGGAGTCGGCGGCAGCCGGCGAGCCAGGAAACGGTCCGCTCGACGACCCAACGGTGGCGGCCGAGCCGCTGCGAGGACTCGATGCCCTTGCGGGCGATGCGGTGCCGGATGCCACGCTTGCAGAGCCATCGGCGCAGGTGGTCGTAGTCGTAGCCCTTGTCGGCATGCAGCTTCGCCGGTCGCCGACGGCGCGGGCCACGGCGGGAACGGATGGGCGGAATGCCGCGGACGAGCGGCTCAAGACCCTGGCTATCGTGCATGTTCGCGCCGGAGATTCCCAAGGACAGCGGCAGTCCGTTCCGGTCCGTGACCAGGTGGATTTTCGATCCCAGCTTGCCGCGGTCGGTCGGATTCGGTCCCGTCAAAGGCCCCCTTTTGCCGCCCTGACGCTGACGGAGTCGATCGCGCATCGCGACCAGTCCAGCTCGCCTCTGGCCCCGAGCTCATCGAGGACGACACGGTGGAGCCGGGCCCAGACCCGGTCTCGGCTCCACTGGGCAAAACGCCGGTAGACCGTCTGCCAGCACGGACCGAACACAGGAGGCAACTGCCTCCAGGTACAGCCCGACGTAGCGACGAACACGACCGCCGCCAGCGCCTCACGGTCACCCGCTCGGCGCCGGCCTCCGCCCTGCGGACGCTTCACTTCCGTCGGCGGCACCACCCGCCGGAACAAGACCCACAACTCATCCGGCACCAACCGCTCAACCAGATCCGCCATGCACTGCTCAACGACCATCAACACCATAAGAAACCCTGTCTAAGGCTGAGGCCCATCGTGGAATGCGGAAGGGTTCGAGTGAATCCCCGGCCGAAGCAGTGGCCTTCGGGGTCTGGGATCGCCGTTTCTTCGGAACATCAGCAGGAACAGGCGGGTTTCCGGAGAGCTCAGTGGCGCACTTACACACATGCTGACCCAGCCGGGCCCCAACTCGGCATGAAAAAGGGGCTGTTCGTCGCCGTCGGGGTGGGTGTAGCCGGAGGGGACACTCTTGTACAGATCCCGCGTACGCGGGTCGGCGAGGCAACGCTCCTTCAGGTGGAGGAGCGTTGGATTATCCCTGTGCTGGGCTACGGCCGCGCGCACTTGACTTGCCACCACTGGTGCCCAGGAATTCTCCCAGTCCATCAACACCTTGTTACGGGCGTCTTCGCTGAACAGCATCCACCACAAGGAATTCACTGGCACTCGCCGGTCCGGGAACAGCATTGCTGAAACGTCGTTGTAGGCGAGGATATTCCCGGCGTAATCGCAGATGTATGCCATGGATGTGAAGCCCTCCAAGGCCGCCACCCAAAAGGGAGACACTGACGCCTGGGCGCCCTCCGAAACAAGGAAAGGCGGCTGTTCCCCGCGAGCGTATCCGTAAAGTGCGTACCATTCTTGTTCGGTGAGCTCCAGGATGGTCGCAATGGCATGAAGGTACTCTGCGGATGGATTGTCCAGAGCTCCTCGCTCCAGCCTTCCGTAGGTGCCCGGAGAACGGTTGGTCAGCTGGTCCATATGCGCCTGGGAGAGGCCTGGTGACTTCCTCCCCCGAGGGTCACCCCGAATGATTCCCATGCTTTCGGAGGTAATTAAGCCCCTCCGTTCGCTGAGCATCTGACGCATGGCTTCAGAATCCACAGTGTGCTGCCTCCTCCAACTGCGCGCACTCCCGGACCCTTTTACAGGGGCTGGTTTTGCCTGGAAAAAAGTGACCTGGAAAGCGTAGGACATCCCTCCTAGCCTGGACCAGTCGCGAGTGAGCACGAGGGTGGGCAAACAGGGTGTCTCCGGGCATTCCTGTCTGCATGGGAATGTTCTCGGGAAGTGAGATGCCCGCGTGCCGAACCCACAGGTGGTCGCGACTCCAAGTCGCAAAGGTCCGGCCCGCAGGCCAAGGGGCCCGGAAGTGAAAGAGGGACACGATGAAGCGCACGCGTACCACTTGGGCTGCGAACTGCCGCGTCCCGTACGGCCACGCGGGAACAACTGCCGGCTGCCGCGACGGATCGGACCGTCTCGGCTGAAAATCCACCAGGGCACCGCCGTCGCGCAGAGCGACGGGCTGCGGAATGGTCCTGAGTCCTCTCGGGGACGATCAGAAACGGCGGCTCAGGGCGGCCCCGTCCTCCCGCGGGACATCGCTCGGGAGGGCAGGGTAACTTTTCCATTACGAAAGACCTGACGGCTGCACTAAAATCGCGCGCGTCGGCATGGGGTCCCTTGTGCGGCGCACTGTGGGGCGGTCCGGTCTTTTGCGTAGGTAAGGGGCCGTTCCGGAGCTGTAGTTGAGGAGGGCGGACGGTGTCCGGACCGGCGCGGCGCCCGGCTCGTGGCGGGCTTTCTCCCGTTCGTCCCGGGAGGGGCGTTCCGTACGGCACCTCTCCGTAGCCTTACAGTCACTCTGGCTCAGAACGGTACGCACACCGCCCAACGCCCCAGCAGAGGAGGCCCCGTGACGCGCTCGGCCCCCCTCGCCGGTCACCGGCGCCGCACGGACGGCACACTAGCGGCCCGGCCGGACGGTGAGACCGGCCGCGCCCTCGCGCACCGGCCGCCCCCTGCCTGCCGGGCGCGAGGTCTGCCCGCGCCCCGTACCGTTCCGTCCGCACCCCGAGCGCAGCAACAGCCGTAGGAGTAACCGTTCATGTGGTGGCCCCGTCGTCATGGTCCAGCGCAGCCGGCGAAAGCGCCGCAGCCCACCCGCCGGCGGCCGCCCAGCTCCGCGTGGGCCTCGCTCCGGGAGCAGTTGGCGGTCTTCTTCGCGACCTGGTCCGTCACCCGTCTCGTCCACCGCGACCTCGGACTGTCCGGCGTACGGGACATGCAGGGCCTGGTCGACGCGGTGGCCGTGCGGCGCAACAAGCCGATCACGATCACCGAAGTACCGCTCCCGCAGCAGGTGTCCGGCTTCTGCGCCCGGGGCAGGGACCGCGACTTCATCGTGGTGGACTCCACCGCGAACGAACTCACCCGCCTGCACGTCAGCCTGCACGAACTGTTCCACCTGTGGGAGGAGCACCCGGCCGAGGACGGCTCCTCCGGCCAGCTCATGACGGAGGAGACCGTGCGGCAGCTGCTGCCCGGACTGAAGACCGGCCCGGTGCTCCAGGTCCTCAACCGCTCGCACTACGACAGCGCCCACGAGCGGCGGGCGGAGGCCTTCGCCACCGTGATGCTGCAACGCCACCTGGAACTGCGGCGCGATCAGCGCACCAACGGGTTCCTCTCCTCGGCACTCTCCCACCGGAGGTCCGGTGTCTGAGAGCGCCTCGAACGTCGTCTACCTGGCCATCGCCGTCATCGACTTCGTGGTCGCCGGGTGGAAGTGCCTGGCCCTGCTGCGCGACCGCACCCCGACGCTCACTCTGATCACGGTCAACTTCGTGGCGTCCGGCCTGGTGTTCGCGATGGCCGCACCCGCCGGGTACCGGCTGCTGGGAGACCTCACCGGCATCCCCACCTTCGCCACCCTCCCCGTCTACGTCGGCATCCTGACCTGCTTCTCCCTCCTCCACCTGCTCACCGTGCTGTGGGACCCGCGGCTGCGGCAGCGCCCCGAGGTGCTGCGCCGCCGGGTCATGGGGTGGTCGGCGGCGTACGTCGCGGCGCCGGCGGTCATGGTCGTCACGTTCTGCTCCGCCGACCTGTCCGGGCCGACGGACCCCCTCAAGTTCAACACCAACTTCGCGGTCGATCCGCTGGTCCAGGTGTTCCTGGGGGTCTTCCTGGCCACCCTGGCCTGCGGAACCCTCAACACCTACCGGCAGTGCCGCAAGCTGAAGCCGGCGGACGCCCGGTTCCAGCGCGCGCTGCGCTCCTTCGGCACCGCCATGCTGTTCGTCTTCGGCTACGTGGTCTGCTCCGTGCCGGCCATCGTGCTGGCCGCCTTCGGCAACCACTCCCTGGACGCCGTGGGCGTGCTCGGCTCCACCTTCGGCTCGATCGGCGCCCTGATCACCAGCTACGGACTCTCCGGCGCCGCGGTGGGCGCATGGCTGCGCGAACGCCGCGACATCAGGGCCCTGCAGCCGTTGTGGGACCTCGTCGTCGAAGGCGTCGACGAGGACCTCGCGTTCAGCGTGGACAGCGCACGGAGCCATCGCCTGGCCTGGAACGTCGGATTCAACCTGCACCGGCGGGTCATCGAGATCCTCGACGGGATGCGCGCGCTGCGCCCCTGGGTGTCGCCGCTGCCCGTGGCCGCCGTCCACGCCGCGCACGAAGAACAGGCGTCCCGGGGCGCCGCTGACGCCCGGCGCCTCTCGGAACGGGACCTGGCGGCGGCGGCCACCGCCGCTGCCCTGCGAGACGCCGTACAGCGCCTGCAGGCGGCCCGGCGGGACGCGGCGGAGCTGGGGCAGGCCGGCCGGCCCCAGCCGCCCGGGGGACCGCAGGTGGCGCTGCCCGGCGAGGACACTCCGGCCTCCGGCGAACGCCAACGGCTGCTGCGCGTCGCCCAGGCGCTCACCGACCCGCTGGTCGCCACCGCGCTCCAGGCCGTCCGTGGGCAGCGGTCCGCCGCCGGGGTGGCCGAGCAGCCGTAGCCGGCTACGGCAGAATTGGCCCGCTCCCGCGCCGGTCCGGGCGACTGACCATGCCCGGTTCCCGGTGGCGTGGGGGCGTCATCGAACCAACTGGGGGATCTCTGTGAAACGCGCTGTTGTCCTCGGCGGGAGCATCGCGGGCCTGTATGCCGCGCGGGTCCTGAGCGACCACGCCGACGAGGTCGTCGTCCTCGAAGCCGACGACCTGGGGGAAGACGGAACCGGCCGCGGCGCTCCGCAACGACAGCAACTGCACGCCCTGCTGTCCATGGGCCACACCCACCTCGAACGCTGGTTCCCGGGCATCACCGGGGAACTCGTCGCCGGCGGGGCACGCCTGGGAACCGGCCCCGAGGTGCAGTTCTACGTGGACGGCGCGCTCAAGGCCCCCGTCCCCGAGCTGCGGATGCTGGGCGCGTCCCGGCCGTTCATCGAAAGCCGGGTCCGCCGACGGGTCATGGCCCTGCCCCAGGTCCGGTTCCTCCACGGGCGCGCCCACGACCTGCTGTTCGGCGACGGCCGGGTCCGCGGCGTGCGGTACTCCGCGGCGGACGGCACCCCGGACACGGAAGGCCCCACGTCGGAACTCGACGCCGACCTGGTGGTCGACGCCATGGGACGCGCCAGCCGCCTCGGCACCTGGCTGCTCCGCGCCGGCTGGGAGCAGCCTCCGCAGCGCCGGATGCGGATCGACCTGGGCTACGCCACGGCCGTCTTCCGGCGCGGCGACGAACTCCCCGATACGGTCGTCGCGCACGCCTCACCGGGCCCCGCCAGCGGATACCAGCCCACGCTCAGCGAACCGGGGGCCATGGTGGCGGTGGAGGACGACCGCTGGATGGTGGTGCTGGCCGGCTACACCGACCACCGCCCGGGACGCGACCCGGCCGACTTCCTGGCCCGGATGCGGCGTTGCGTCCCCCCGCTGCACGAGGTGGCCGACCGCTGCGCCCTGCTGGGCGACATCCAGACCTTCCACTTCCCGGAGAGCCGGCGCCGTGACGTCACCCGGCTGCGCCGGTTCCCCGGGGGACTGGTCGCGGTGGGGGACTCCCTCGCCTCGGTCAACCCGATCTACGGGCAGGGCCTGACCCTCGCCGCGCTGCAGGCCTCCTGTCTCTCCGCGTACCTGCGCGCGGGGGCCGCGCCGCACGCTCCGGCGTGGGACTACTTCCGGCGGGCCGCCGTGGTGGTCGACGCCGCCTGGCAGCTGTCGGCGACCGCGGACCTGGCCCAGCCCCATGTGAACGGCCCCTATCCCCGTGGCTACCGGTTCGCCCGCTGGGCCGTCGACAAGCTCACCGAGGCCTCTGTCCTCGACTCCGGGGTCAACCAGGCGTTCATGGACGTGGTGCACATGCGGCGGCACCCGAAGGCGCTGACCCGCCCCCAGGTGCTGGCCCGAGCGGCGCGGGTGCTGGCCACCCGCTGATGTCCCGCCGGGCGCCCGGCCCGGAGCGGCAACTCGCCGTGGGGCCGGGCGCCTTGTCGGGCGGCCCCGACCGGTGTCCCCGGGAACGAGGAGCGGCGGTGCCGGGACGGACCGGCTCCTCGGTGCGATCACCTAAGGTGAAACGGCACTCTAGGAAAGGGAGCTGACGATGGCCTCGTGGCCGAAGACGCTGGACCGGGCGGGCATCACCGACCCCGCGCTGCGCCGTGACTACACCGCACAGCGTCAGCTGGTGGCGCGCTACGCCCGCGCCGAGTACACGGCCGTGCGTCTGCTCCTGCCCGCGCCGCTGGTGCCCGACGTCCTCGCGGCGACCGCGTTCATGCACCACAGCGACAACCTCATCGACCAGGGACCGGCCGGGGAACGCGTCGCCGCGCTCGCCGACTGGGAGAGCCGGGTGCACGCCGCCCTCAAGAGCGGCGAAGCCGAGGAGCCCGTACTGCGCACGCTCCTCGACACGCTCTCCCGGCGGCCCCAACTGCGGCAGTACGTCGAGGACTTCCTCGCCGGGGCGCCGCTGGAGGTGCGGACGACGGGCTTCGCCACCGAGCACGACTTCCAGCACTACATCGACGGCTACTCGCTGCCCGCCTTCCTGCTCATCGCCTGCCTGCTGGTGGACGGCGCACCCACCGCGCCGTACGTCGCCGGCTGCCGCACCTTCATCGAGGCGAGTCAGCGACTGGACTTCCTCAACGACCTGGCCGAGGACCTGGCCGCCGGACGCCTCGGCCTCACCGAGGAACTCCTCGCCCGCCACGGCCTGACCCGCACCGGCCTGGCCGGCAAGGACCGCGCCGCCGTCGAGGGCTTCCGTGCGCTGCTCGTTGACCAGGCCCGGCAGATCCGTTCGGGCCTGTCGGCGTCGTACGGGCTCGTGGAGCTGGTGCCCGCCCGCAACCGGCCGTTCGTCCGCGCACTCGTCACCATCCAGGGCCTCACGCTGCGCGCGGCGGCCCGGAAGGGGACCGGGCTGCTCGACGACTCCGCCCGGCCACAGGTGGCGGCGGCGCTGCGGGTGCTCGCCCGCGAATACGCGGCGGCGCGTCGGGGGCGTGACAGAGGGGCGGCCGTCGACGGCGCCGCCCCGGAGGCAGCCGAGAAGGCCTGATGCGGCGGGTGGACCCGGCGGGCCGGCGTCCTCTGGTCCCGTTCAGCCGCGGCGGCCGGGGGACGGGCGCTCCTCGCTCTCGGGCCGGGCCAGTCCCAACAGCCCCTGGATCAGGGGGAAGACCCGCCGTCTGCTCTTGGAGGGCAGGGAGCGCATCCGGTCGGTGAGCTCCCGCACCTCGGGGTCCTCGCCCTCCGGGCGGCTCAGGGCCTCGGACAGCGCGTCCCGCAGCTCCCGGTCGATCCGGCTGTCGCCGCAGGTGTCGCTGCGCATCGCCAGCCGGTTGATGCCCTTGCCCCGCAGCAGCGCGAGATGGGTCAGCTGCTCGTGCGTCGACTGGAGGGCGCGGTACAGCGCCTGGCGCTCGGTGGCGGTGAAGAACCCCGGCTCGACCTCGAAGAACTTCTCCAGCTTCCGGGTGACGTCCAGCCCGGGGCTCTTCCGCTTGCCGTTCAGCAGATAGCCGACCTGGCCGTGGGAGATCCCGGCCCCCGCGCCGATCTCGTCGAGGGTGTACATCTTCCCGTCGGGCTTGCGGCGGGTCTCGCGCAGGAAGACGAGGCGGTCCTGGAAGGAGTCCTGCACGTTCTCGGACTCCTCCCCGGCGTGATCGAGCAGCGCCTGTACGCGGGGCACCGTGAGGCCCGTCCGGTGCGAGAGGTGGTCGATGTCGATGACGTCGCGTCCGAGGTCCAGGTCCCGGAGGAGATCGTCGATCGCCCTGACGACGGCTCGAAGACCATCCGCCGGGTGCATGTCCGAGGCATCCATGGCGATGGGAGGTCTCCTGGTCGGTGGACAGACGGGACGGCGGCATACGCGCAGCCGCTTCGAGGTTAACGGGTTGTCAGCACCGTACGCCATGTATGGCACAACAATTGTGTCAAGAGACGGGGAGGAGGGGTTGGGGCGTCGGCGCCAAGGCTCCGGAATTAAACGATTGTTGACAACGCGGGATTGGTTGAAGGATGCTCACCAGGGCGATGCCGCGGAAACGACCGGCGAGCATGTTGCGCAGGGGGCCGCTCACCTTTCGCACCTCGCAACTGCCGCCCTTCCCGGTGGTGGGGGGGGGGGGGGCGCCGGCGGGGCGCGCCCCCCCCCCCCCCCCCGGGCGGGGGGGGGCGGGCGCGGGGGGGGGGGGGGGGGCGGGCGGGCCCCCCCCCCCCCCCCCCCCCCCCCCCGCCCCCGCGGGGGGGGGGGGGGGCGCGCCCCCCCCGGGCCCCCCCCCCCCCCCACCACCGTCTGTTCGGGGCGCGCGGCGCGACGCGGTGGCGCGTGAGCGCCGCGGTCCCGTCAGCCGCCGCTCCCGGCCACTTC
Source organism: Streptomyces sp. NPDC048612 (assembly GCF_043199295.1). NCBI lineage: Bacteria > Bacillati > Actinomycetota > Actinomycetes > Kitasatosporales > Streptomycetaceae > Streptomyces > Streptomyces sp. NPDC048612. The sequence goes on along the minus strand of NZ_JBICVV010000003.1, from coordinate 342,530 downwards.
CGGTTCGTGCCGCGGCGCGTGGCCGTGCCGGGGGAGCAGGAGCGGGGTCGCCAGGCTGAGGAGACCGGCGAGTGCGATCGCGGCGCGGAGTCCGAAGAGCCCGGCCAGCAGGCCCCACAGGGCGGTCAGCGCCGCGACCGTGGCCTTGCCGGTGACCGACCACGCGGACAGCGTGCGGACGACCCGGTCCGGCGGCGTGTGGGCGAGCCGGTAGGCGGCGAACACCGGGGTGAACACTCCCATGCAGGTGATCAGCCCCAGCTCGACGGCCATGACGAGCACCAGCCCGCCGGTACCGGGCGGGACGAAGGCCAGACCGGGCAGCCAGCACACCCGCAGCACTCCGGTGGTGAACAGGACCGTGCGCTGACCGAACCGCGCGACGAGCGGGCCGGACAGCCGGGAGCCGATCAGGCCGCCGAGGCAGGGCACCGCGAAGGCGAGACCGTACTGCCAGGGGGCGAACCCGAGCCGGCCGAGCAGGAGGACGGTGAGCAGCGGCTGGGTCGCCATGATCAGTCCGTTGACCAGCACCGTGTTGAAGAACAGCGGGCGCAGCGACGGATGGGCCAGGAGGTGGCGCCACCCTTCGAGCACGTCCGCGGCCCCGAGCCGGTGCGCGTCGGTGCGCACCGGCCGCGGTTCGCCGCCGCCGATCGCGCGGAGCCCGGCCGCCGAGAGCAGATAGCTGACCGCGTCGGCCAGCACGGTCGGCACCGGACCGAACAGCCCGGTCGCGGCCCCGCCGAGCGGCGGTCCCAGCACGGTGGTGGTCCATGTCGTGGACTCGAACCGGGCGTTCGCGGCGAGCAGGTCGGCCGGCCGGACGAGCGCCTTCAGGCAGGCGCCGGCCGCCGCGTTGAAGGTGATGTCCGCCGCGGCGACCACGACCGACACGACCAGCAGCTGGACGAAGCCGAGCAGACCGAGGGCGTACGCCGCGGGCACGGTCAGCAGCGCCGTGCAGCGCACCAGGTCCATCGCGATCATCACCGGCCGCTTGGGGCGGAACTCCACCCATGGCCCGAGCGGCACCGCCACCACCGCCCCGGCCGCCAGTCCCGCGGCGGCCAGCAGCGATACCTCCGTCGGTCCGGCGTGCAGCACCAGGACCGCGATCAGGGGGAACGCGTCGAAGGCGAGCCGGGTACCGAGGGCACTGACCCCGTACGCCGCCCACAGCCACCCGAACCGCCGCCCCAGCGACCGCCTCGCCCCCATGCCCACCCCGTCCCTCGCTCCCGCCCGCGCGCCACCGCCCCGGCCGGAGCCATCCAAGCCAGCAGCACGCCCGCCGGGCAAACAACCGGGACGCCCGCGGCCACAACCATCCGTTGTGGCACGGGCCCGCCCTGCCCTGAACAACAGTTCGGGGCGGCCGGCGACCGGGTCGAGCAGGGCGGCGATGCGGTCGCTGCCGCCGGCGGGTGACGCCCGCCCCGCCCCCTCACCCGGCCACGAAGTGGCTCGGCCGTCCCCGGCGGTACACCAGCCGGCCGTGCCGCTCGGCCTCCGCCCGGTGCAGCAACTCCCGCCGCCCGTCGGCGTGTTCGAGCACGCAGGAGTGCCAGGGCGTCAGCCACACATCGGGCGTCTCCAGCAGCCGGATGCCGAATTTCTCCGAGCCCCGCGGCTGCGGATGGATGGACAGCCGGAACGCTCCCGGATGGTGCGCGGCGATCAGCTCGCCCCAGGCGCGGCTGCGCTGCATCACCCCGTAGGCGCGCCGGCGGCAGCTGCGCTGTAACGCGGAACGGGTTCCCGTGAAGGCGACGGAGTCCTCGAAGAGGAAACGGGTGATGCCCTGGTACAGCCGCCGGGTGGGCTCGTCGCTGCGGGTCAGCGACCGCAGGGTGTCCAGGTCCGGGGCGTAGCGCTCGTGGACCAGGGTCCGCTTGGCGTCGTGCGACAGGTGCCGCCCGTAGACGTCCCGCAGGTCGAAGACGTCGAGCCGGGTCAGGCCCTCGTCGTGGATCAGTGCGCGCAGCGCGTCGGCGTAGGCGTCGATGTCGCGGTCGGGTACCTGGATGAGGTCGCTGAAGACATGTCCGTCCGAGCAGATCACCACCCGTGCCCCGGGCGGGTGGTGGACCGCGATCCGGGCGCAGAGCGCGTCCAGGAAGCGCAGTGCCAGCCGTTCGCCCTCGTCGGGGAGGTGGCCGAGCACCTTGGCCGGGTTGGGCGACTTGCAGGGGAAGCCCGGCAGGGTGAACACGATCGGCTCGTCCGCCGCCACCGGCGCGGCGAGCCGGCGCAGGTGGGCGGGGAAGGCCTCGGGGGTGTCACCGTGGACGGTGTCGGTGTCCAGGGTGCGCCGGTAGGGCAGGAGCGTGGCGAGCACCTCGGCGCAGTGGGCCGGGTCGTCGGAGGACGCCGCCGGATGCGGCGGCGCCGGGCTGGTCAGCACGCGGCATCCGGCCCGTTCGCACCGGCACCCGTGTACGGGCAGCCGCCGTAGGCCACCGGCAGTCGGCCGACGCCGCGGGCCCGCACCGCCGGGGTCCACTCCAGCTCCGGGTCCGGAACGGTCAGCCGCAGACCGGCCAGCCGTCTCAGCAGGGTGCCCACGGCGACCTGGAGTTCGATACGGGTGAGTGTGGCGCCCGGACAGGAGTGGATGCCGTGGCCGAAGGCGAGATGCGGGTTGGGGGTGCGGTCGAAGTGCAGGCCGTCCGCGTCGGGGAACTGCCGGCCGTCGCGGTGGGCCGCGCTCAGCGACACGAGAACGGCGTCGCCCGCCGGGACCCGGGTGCCGTGCAGTTCGGCGTCCTCGGCGAGGAACCGCCAGGTCGTCAGCTCGAACGCGCTGTCATACCGGAGGAGCTCCTCGACCGCACCGGGCAGCAGCTCCGGCCGGGCGGCCAGCTCCGCGAGGTGCGCGGGGTGCCGCAGCAGGGTGAGCAGCGCCGTGGTGATCTGGTGGGTGACCGGTTCCTGCCCCGCGACCAGCAGTTGGAAGACCATGGAGTCGAGTTCCTCCTGGCCGAGCCGGTCCGCGTCGCGGGCCGCCACCAGCCGGGCGAGCAGGTCCCCGCCGCCCTCGGCGCGCTTGTGGCGGACCAGGCCGGCGATGTACTGCTCCAGCCCGCGCAGCCGTGCCTCGTACGCCGGCCGGCCCGGGTCCCCGGGCCCCACGGGCTGGACGACCTTGCCCCAGTCCCGGTCGAAGCGGTCCGCGAACTCCGCGGGCAGCCCGATGACTTCGGCGAGCACCTGAAAGGGGAAGCGGGCGGCGAAGGCCTCCACCAGGTCGGCCTCGCCGCTCTCGGGGAGCCCGTCGAGCAGGGCCTCGGCCATCTGCTGGAAGCGGGGGCGCAGCGCCTCGACGCGCTGCGGTGCGAAGGCGTCGGTGAGCAGCCGGCGCAGCGCGGTGTGCCGCGGCGGGTCCTGGTGGAGCAGGTGCACCTGGAGCGGCGAGTGCTGTGGCTCGGGCATGAGCGAGGCGCGGGCCCGCCAGGCCGCGTCGCCCCGCGAGTGGTGCTTGCCCAGCCGCGGATCGGTGAGCGTCCGGTGCGCGGCCTCGTAGCCGGTGACGAGCCAGGCGCACTCCCCGCTGGGGAAGCGGACCCGGTGGACCGGGCCGCGTTCGCGCAGTGCGGCGTACAGCGGATAGGGATCGCGTTCGTACTCCGGCCCGTACAGCTCGACGGGTTCGGACGACGGGGACACGGTGTCTCCTCAACGGTGGGGGGTGGGGTGACGAACCGCGCCCGGGTGGCGCGGCGTTGGAGTGGTCGGGCCGCGGGCGCGCCGAGTTCCCGGCGGGGGAGGTGATTTCGGCGGCGGGGGAGTGCGCGGGTGCGGCGGACCCGCGCAAACCCAGTTAGTCGGGCCCGGCGGCCGGTGAGTTCCGGCGGCGGAACGGGACAAACCTCACGTGCGCACACGCGCCGAATCGGCCGCCCGGCACCCTCGCCGGCTGCCACCATGACGCGATGTCCAGCTCTTCGGCCGACCGCAGTCGGCCCCCTCTTCGCCAGGCTTTCTCACGGCTGCTGCCCGCCCGGTCGGTCCTCGGTTTCCTCGCGCTGCTGGTGGTGCTCGGCATGCTGTCGTACGCGGCCGGGACCGCCGCCGGGCCGGTGGCCCCCGGGCTGCGCCCGGCCGACGGCACCCGTACGGGAGAGTCCCCGCCCGCCGATCACGGGGACATGGGCGGCATGCATGACATGGGCGCCGCGGCTCCCCGCCCGCTGCCGGCGGGAGCACCGCGATGACGCCCGAGCCCCGGACCGGCACCCCGTCACCGGCCCTCGCCGCCGAACCGGACCGCAGCACCACCCTGACGATCGGCGGGATGACCTGCGCCGCCTGTGTGGGCCGGGTCGAGCGGAAACTCGGCCGGCTGGAAGGCGTCACGGCCACGGTGAACCTCGCCACCGGCCGGGCCGCGGTCAGCCACCCCGCGGCGGTTCCCGTCACCGACCTCATCGCCACCGTCGAGGCGGCCGGGTTCACCGCACGGCTCCCCGCCCCCGCTCCGCAGCCGGACTCGGCGGACCAGGCGTCACCCACCGGCCGTCAGGACGCCCCGGACGCCCAGGGCTCCCCCGACGACGGCACCCGCGCCGAGCGGCACCGGCTGCTGGTGACCACTCTGCTCTCGCTGCCCGTCCTGGTCCTGTCGATGGTGCCCGGCTGGCAGTTCCGCGACTGGCAGTGGCTGTGCTTCGTGCTCGCCGCACCCGTCGCGGTCTGGGGCGCCGCCCCCTTCCACGCCCGTGCCCTGCGCGGGCTGCGGCACGGCGCGGCGACCATGGACACCCTGGTCTCCCTCGGCGTCGCCGCCTCCTTCCTCTGGTCCGCTTATGCGCTGTTCCTCGGCGGGGCCGGGGCGCCCGGGATGACGATGGCGTTCAGCCTGCTGCCGGCCGCCGGGGACGGGACCGCCCACCTCTACCTCGAAGCCGCCGTCGGTGTACCGCTGTTCGTGCTGGCCGGACGGCGGATGGAGGCCAGGGCCCGGCGCGGCACCGGCGCCGCCCTCCGCGCCCTGGCCGAACTCGCCGCCAAGGACGTCGTCGTACGCACGGCCGGCGGTGAGCGGCGCATCGCGGTGGACCGGCTGCGGGTCGGTGACCACTTCCTGGTCCGGCCCGGCGAACGGGTCGCCACCGACGGCACCGTGGTCGACGGCAGTTCCGCCCTGGACCTGTCCCTGATCAGCGGCGAGAGCCGCCCCGTCGAGGCCGGTCCGGGCACGGCGGTGGTCGGCGGCGCGGTCAACTCCGGTGGTCTGCTGGAGGTACGGGCCGACGCGGTCGGTGCCGACACCCAACTCGCCCGGATCACCCGGCTCGTCGAGGACGCCCAGACCGGCAAGACCAAGGTCCAGCGGCTCGCCGACGCGGTGGCGGCCGTCTTCGTGCCCGCCGTACTGACCGTCGCCGTCAGCGTGCTGGGCTTCTGGCTCGGTGCCGGAGCCGAGCCGCAGGCCGCCGTCACCGCCGCGGTGGCCGTCCTCGTCGTCGCCTGCCCCTGCGCCCTCGGGCTGGCCACCCCGACCGCGCTGCTGGCCGCCACCGGCCGCGGCGCCCAGCTGGGCATCCTGGTCCGCGGGCCGGAGGCGCTGGAGCGACTGCGCCGCATCGACACCGTGGTCCTCGACAAGACCGGCACCCTCACCACCGGCCGGATGAGCGTCACCGCCCTCACCCCCCGCACCGGCGGCCTCGACGCCGCTGCGGTACTGCGGCTGGCCGCCACCGTCGAGCAGGGCTCCGAGCATCCGCTGGCGCGCGCGGTCACCGCCCACGCCGGGGAACGGCAGCCGGATCAACCGCTGCCGCCCGTCGCGGACTTCAGCGCCACCCCGGGGTACGGCGTACGCGGCACCGCGGACGGCCGCCGCGTGGAGGTCACCCGGCCCGGCGACCTCACCGGACTGCCCGCCCCGCTGCCGGACGCGGTGCACACCGCGGAGACGGCCGGTCACACCGCCGTCCTGGTCACCGTCGACGGCACCCCGGAGGCCGTCCTCGCGGTCGGCGACGCGCTCCGCCCCGACAGCTACCGCGCCGTCGACCACCTGCGCCGCCTGGGACTGCGACCGGTGCTGGCCACCGGCGACCGCGCCGCCACCGCCCGCGCGGTGGCCGGCCATCTCGCCATCACCGAGATCCATGCCGAGGCCCGCCCCGAGGACAAGGCCGCCCTCGTCACCACGCTCAAGGAACAGGGCTGCCGGGTCGCCGTCGTCGGCGACGGGGTCAACGACGCCGCGGCCCTCGCGCTCGCCGACCTCGGGATCGCCATGGGCAGCGGCACCGACGCCGCCATCGGCGCGGCCGACGTGACCCTGGTACGCGAGGACCTCCAGGGCATCGCCGACGCCGTACGCCTGGCCCGGCGCACCCTGGGCACCATCCGCGGCAACCTCGTCTGGGCCTTCGGCTACAACCTCGTCACCGTGCCGCTCGCCGCCGTCGGTCTGCTCAGCCCGATGGTGGCGGCGGCCGCCATGTCCGCCAGCTCACTGTTCGTCGTGGGCAACAGCCTCCGGCTGCGCGTCTGGCAGCCGGGCGGCACCCGTCCCGCCGCCCGCGGCTCCGCCCACGCCAGGCCGGCCGCACAGGGGGAGACCCGATGACCCGACCGTCCGTCCCTGCCGTCGCCGTACCGCTGCTCACCTGCCTGGTGACCCTCGGCGCCCTCACTCTCTGGACCGCCACCGGTAACGCGGGAACCCCCGCGGCGCTGAGCGTCCCCGAGGGCCGGGTGCTGATCGCCGGCGGCTCCGAGGCCACCGCCGCGTTCTTCACCATCCGCAACTCCGGTGGCGCGGACGACGTCCTGACCGGCGTCACCGGTCCGGCCGGTCATCGCGCGATGCTCAGCCGCACCGTCGACATCGGCGACAACGCCCGCAGCATGGCGATGGTCCGCACCGCCACCGTCCCGGCCGGTGCCGCCCTCACCATGACGCCGGCCACCCTGGACGTGATGGTGAGCCCGCCGCCCCGGCTCGCGCCCGGCGACCGGCTCACCTTCACCCTGCACTTCCGCCACAGCCCGCCGCAGACCGTACGGGCCCGGGCGGTACGCCCCGGTGCCGAGTGACGCGGCCGGCGCCACGGCGGGCCCATGGACCGGGCACCCGCCCGCCCATGGGCCCGCCGCTCCGGCCGGCGCGCGGACCGTCAGGCCACGGCCTCCGCGTAGATCCGCGACCCGTCGGCCGGTCCGGTGTGCTCGGCGTCCGTCAGCAGCGCGACCAGCGTCTCCCGGGCGCGCGCGACACGGGAGCGCACGGTCCCGATGGGACAGCCCACCACCCCGGCCGCCGCCGCGTACGGCAGCCCCAGCAGCTGGGTGAGGACGAACGCCTCCCGCCGCTCCGGGGCCAGTGCCGCCAGCAGTTCGGCCAGCGCGACGCCCTCGTCGAACCCGGGCACGCCACGCGGCTGCACCCGTTCCGCTGCCGTCTGCCAGTCGTCCGTCGCCGCCAGCCGGGGCCGGGCCGCGAGGGACCGGACACGGTCCGCCACCACCCGCCGGGCGATGGTCAGCAGCCAGGTCCGCGCCGAGGACCGGCCCTCGAACCGCGGCAGGCTGCGCAGCGCCCTGACGTAGGTGTCCTGCACCAGGTCGTCGGCCGCCTGCGGATCACCGCTCAGATGCGTCACATAGCGCCGCACATCGAGCTGGGTGGCCCGGACGAACTGTTCCACGGCCCGCTCGTCACCGGTCCGGGCGGCCAGCGCCCAGCCCGTCACCGCCTCGTCATCCCGCATCCCGCGACCGCCCCTCGCCGCACCGTGCGGCTTCGGGGAGGATGGACACATGCTCTGCTCGCGCATCCGCACGGCACTCTCCGCCCGCCTCGACGGCGAGGAACTGCCCCCCGGACTCACCGCCCGCCGGCTCGACGGCCATCTCGCCGGCTGCCAGGACTGCCGGCGGTGGCACGCGCAGGCACACGCCCTGACCGCCGGCCTTGACCAGGCCACCGCGCCGCCCGAGGACGACCGGGCGGCCGCCGACGCGCTGCTCGCCCGGCTGCGGTCGGCCGCCGCGCTGCCGGGCCCGGTCGCTCCCGGCACGGCCGACACCGGCGGCAAGCGGGCCGGCTGACCCGGCGGCCTGTGGGCGACCGCCCCCGTCGGCCGGTGCGGAATCGGATACGGGCAGCACTGCCACCGGTATCCGGACAGGATTCATCATCTGGAGTCCTTCGCATGATCCGGTCCCTGCGCTCCGGCGGGGACCGGTGAAGTCGGAGCCGGGACTCCGGGCGCTCGGCGCCCGTCCGTCCACCGGCTCGGGAATTCGACCGCGCTGTCAGACGACAGCCGGTTCCCGCGGAGGACCCCGCAACGACCTCGTATGCGCCAGCAACAGGTGCCGTACCGCCTGCCGCGGCTCCTGCCGGGCGGTGCGCACGGCGGGCCGCGCCTCGGGCAGCACGATCCGCAGCACCAGCACGAGGGGCGCGAACAGCCAGGCCGACACGCTCCGTACGAGCCGGAAGGCGGCCCGCTCGCCGCCCCACAGCCACCCGGCGCCGAGCAGGGCGACCAGCAGGTGGGCCGCGAGCATGCCGGTGGCGCTGCCGTGCATCCCCGGCATCTGAGCGGCGGAGGAGGCCGTCCCGCCCATGTGGTCCATGCCCGGCATGTGGTCCCCGTGCCCCGTCGAGGGCATGGCCGCCATCTGCTGATGCATCAGCCGCAGCAGTTCGGCGTGGTCCCGGCCGGTGGACTCCGCCCCCGGGGAGCCGCACAGCCAGCTGTCCGCCCACCGGCGCACGAGCGAGCGCCCGCCGCCACCGGAACCGGTGAACGCCTGGCCGAAGGAGAAGGCGGTGTGCAGGGCGGCCTGGGTGCCGACGGTCAGCAACCCCACCAGCAGCGGGCCTCGTTCACGGCCCGCACAGCACCAGGCGCCGGCCGCGGTGACCGCCCCGGCGCCGAGCAGCATCCAGCCCGGTATCACGGCATCCGACATGGCCACGTGGCCCAGCGCAGCGAGCAGCACGCAGACCACCGCGAACACCGCGGCACGCAGTCCCCTGAGAACCTGCCCCGCATCCATGACAGGGTCATCGTCGCACCCCGGCCGCACGGTGCGACGAGAGGGGCCCGACCTGCCGTTTCCCGTGCCGTAGGCGAGCCCTGGACGACGGTCCGGGCGGACCCGGCCGTCCCCGCCCGCCGGGCCGGCCGTCCGTACACAGCGGCGTCGCCCGCCCCCGATGGCTCCGGGGCGGGCGACGGTGTGCAGCTGACCTGGCGTCAGGACATGTTCTCATCGGCGTCGAGGTACGCCTTGATCTTCCTGTCCAGCGCGTAGGCCTGCGCACGGACGCGCTTGGCCTCGGCGTGCTTGCCCGCCCGGTCCAGCCGGTCGGCCTTGGCCTTCAGGTTGGTGGACTGCTTACGCATCTCCTCGATGTTGACGTGGATGGCGCCCCCGGCCGCCACGCCGGTCCGGGCAGCGGTCGTGGTGGCGGCCTGCGCCGGCAGCGCCGCGCACAGCACGCCTCCGGCCACGGCCGCCGTCACGACGAGTGCGGAAAGACGTCGACGCATGAGATCCCCCTGGGAATAATTGGGTCGTTACCGGGCGGTAGCGTACACGAAGTGATCTTGCACTTCGTGTACCGAGGGTGAGCACCCAGGGGGCCGCGCTGGACAGACGCGCGCAGACCGCCGAACTCCCGTGACGCATACCGAAGTTCGGGAACGACCAGGGCGGATACGCGAACGGGGCGTGGCAGGCGCCACGCCCCGTCGGGTCCGCCGGAACCTACGGCCGGGGTCCGACGACCTCCGCACCGTCGCGGACGGTGATGGCCATGGCGGGGCAGACATCGGCGGCGTCCAGGGCGCGTTCGTCCTCCTCGATGCGGTCCTTCAGCGGGCGGGCGTGCGCCCCGTCCACGACGAACAGGTCCGCGGCGATGGCAGCGCAGGACCCCGAGGCGATGCACTGCTGCGGATCGATCTCCACCTGCCAGGTCATCGGCTCACCACCCCACCGGCATGACCCGCGGCCCGCGCACCAGCATCTCGCTCTTCCAGTCCACGTCACCGGCCAGCCGCAGGTCGGGGAAGCGGGTGAGCAGGGCGCCGATCGCCTCCTGCAGCTCCAGGCGGGCCAGCGGCGCGCCGAGACAGTGGTGCACGCCGTGACCGAACCCGAGGTGCTGGTTCGCGGTCCGGGAGATGTCCAGCGTTCCCGGCGCGTCGAAGCGCAGCGCGTCGCGGTTGGCGGCACCCACCGCCACCAGGACCGGGGTCCCGGCCCGCACCAGCGTCCCGCCGACCTCGACGTCCTCCGTCGCATAGCGGGGCTGGCTCGCGCCACTGCCCAGCGGGACGAATCGCAGCAACTCCTCGACCGCGCCGCCGATCAGCTCCGGCCGCTCGCGCAGCAGGGCCAGCTGGCCCGGGTGGTCCAGCAGCGCCAGCACGAAGTTGGGGATCTGGGTGGCGGTGGTCTCGTGCCCGGCGACCAGAATCCCCACGCACAGGTCCACCAGTTCGAGTTCGGACAGCCGGTCGCCGACATCCCGGGCATCGATCAGCGCCGTCATCAGATCGTCCCGCGGGGCGCTCCGGTGCTCATCGATCAACTGCCGCATATAGGCGCGTAGTTCCTCCATGTTGGCGTCGAACTCCGCCGCGGTCAGGGAACTCGTCGACAATGCGGCGTCGCTCCACACCCGGAACCGCGGCCGGTCCTCGGCCGGCACCCCGAGCATCCGGCAGATCACGGCGACGGGGATGGGCAGGGCGTAGCGGTCCACCAGGTCGGCGGGCGGCCCGGCCGCCGCGAGTTCGTCCAGCAGCTCGTTCGCCAGCTGCTTGACCTGCGGCCGGAGCTTCTCGACCTGGCGGACGGTGAAGGCCTTGGCCACCAGCGTCCGCAACCGGGTGTGATCGGGCGGGTCCATGCCCAGGATGCCGCTGTCCCGGCGCCCTTCGGACGCCCGGGGCTCGTCGTGCCGCGCCCCCTCGGCGCGGCTGAAGCGCGGATCACCGAGGACGAGCCGGGCCTCGGCGTACCGGGTCACGAGCCAGGCCGGCTCTCCGTAGGCCATCCGGACCTTCAGTAGCCCCGGGCGGTTGCGGGCGTGTGCGTACTCTTCGGCGAGCTCAAGGCTCTCGGGAACATTGAAGGGGTAGGAGAGGGGTGCTGTGTCGGCTGTGGTCAAGGCGACCTCCCTTGTGTAAGCACCTGCTTACATCACGGTAAGCCGCCCTCTGGAGGCGGTCAACGACGCATTGTGGCCGTCATGGTGACGGGCCAACGGAGAGGAGCGTGGCGATGGCGGAGACCCCGCGAGGCGGCACGGCGAACGCGTCCCGAAGGGACGCCCAGGGCACCCGGCTGCGGTTGCTCGACGCCGCATCGGAGCTGTTCGCCGAGCGCGGCTACGAACGGGCCACGGTGCGCGACATCGCGTCCCGGGCCGGGGCCAACCAGGCCCTGCTGTTCCGCTACTTCGGTTCGAAGAAGGCCCTGTTCGGCGAGGTCATGGCGCGGGGCGGCCACGAGCAGCTGCGCACCACCCCCGCCGAGCGGCTGTTCGAGGTCGCGCTGCGCGGCATGCTGAACGAGGGTGGGGAGAGCGCCGACCGCTCGCTGGAGGTGTGCCTGCGTTCTATCGGCGGCAGCGATGAGATAGCGGAGGCGCTGCGGGGGCTGGGGGAGGAGTACGCGGACGTTCTGGCCACCCTGTCCGAGTCCGAAACCGGAGGTCTGCGTGCCGATCTGGCGCTGTCCTGGCTGCTGGGAATTGGCTTGATGCGAGTGGTCGTCGCCAAGGAGCCGCTGGCGAGCGCCGACCCCGACACGGTCTGCGCGCTCGTCGCGGGCGCCCTGGGCCATCTGCTGGAGAGCCTGCCGAAGGAGGGGGCGGCCGACGGGGAAAGCGAGGGGATTCCGGAGTAACGGCCGGGCCGCGGGAGGGGCCATTGCCCTGCGTGCTGCGTTCCAGTGACTCTGCGGCGGGTCGCAAGTCGGTGGACATATGCCCGCCTATCGTCGTCTTTGCAGGAAATATTCCTTTTCTGCAGAGTCGAGTGAAGGTGGAAACATGCTCCGTTCGATCCCTCGCGGCCTCGCAGTGGCCGGCCTGACCGCGGCTGCCCTGGTGGTGCCGACGGCAGCCGCCACCGCCGCGACCGCGCCCCCCACCGGTTCCCAGGACGCCAAGTGCGCCTCGCACCGCTGCGAGAAGGGCCACCACGGCAACCTTCAGCACCACCGTGACCACGGCCGCATCGGCCACCGCGGCCACGACGGCTATGACGGCTTCGGCCGCGACCGCCGCGACCGCCGCGACGGCTTCGGCCGCGACAGCGGCTACGACCGTGACGGCTACGGGCGTGACGGCTACGGGCGTGACGGCGACCGCGACGGATACGACCGTGACCGCTACGGCCTGGGCAGGAACGGCCTGCTCAACCTCGGCCTGCTCGGCCTCCTCTAGTACCCGTCGGACAGCGCGTGGTGGGCCCGGGCGACACTCCCGGGCCCATCGCATGTCCTGGCGTACCGCGGAATCCTCGCGTCCGCCCGTTTCACCAGGAATAACGTGATGTCAGGAGTGCTGTGGCGGGCCGGAAACGAGCGGCAGTTTCATGATTCAACGTTTTTGGTAGTCATATAATCGTTGTCATCGGCCATGCCTGATGGCAGGATTGTGCTGTCACATCGTGAATGGGGGATTTGTGACACCGGGGGACGGGGGAAGTGTCCCTTCTGCGTAGCGCACCTGACCCGTGCGCCGACCAACAAGCCCGTGGGCTCTTCGCTTTGGCGAGCGCATTTGCCTTGCGCTGCCCATTTTCAACGGTTTGGATTCTGGTGATAGCGGAAGAAGTTTATGATCTCGTGCTGGACGACCTCTTCATACGGCTTGATCAATTAGTTCCCGGCAGTTCAGTCTTCCTCAAATTGGAAGGCCTTAACCCTGCCGGTTCGGTAAAACTCAAAACGGCTGTCGCGCTCGTCGAGGCGGCCGAGGAATCCGGGCGCTGCTTCCCGCGGACCCGGCTGATCGAATCGACGTCGGGAAACCTCGGTGTCGCCCTGGCGATGGTGTGCGCGGCAAAGGGCTACCGGCTGACCTGCGTCACGGACCCCAACTCCACCGTCCAGTCGCGGCGACTGATGGAGGTGCTCGGCGCCGAAGTGGTGGTCATCGACGTCAGGGACGTCCACGGCGGCTATCTGCAGTCGCGTATCGACTACATCGGCGAGCGGCTGCGCCGTGACCCCGACCTGTTCTGGCTGAACCAGTACGCCAACCCGGCCGGGCCGCAGGCCCACCGGGACCGCACGGGCCGTGCGCTCCTGGAGGAGATCGGCCACATCGACTACGCCTTCATCGGGGCCGGCACGACGGGCACCCTGATGGGCTGCGCGGAGTACCTGCGCCGCCACAGTCCCGCCACCCGGATCATCGCGGTGGACGCCGAGGGCTCCGTGACCTTCGGCGGGCCCGCGGCCCGCCGCCACATTCCCGGCCTGGGGACGAGCCGACGGCCGGAAATACTGGACACCGCGCATATCGATGACGTCGTGCTCATTTCCGAGTCGGCGGCCGTGGAAATGTGCCGCACGCTGGCCGAGGAACGCGGCCTGCTGCTGGGGGGTTCGTCCGGCACGGTGCTGTGCGCCGTGCAGGACGCTGCAAAAGATATCCCGGACGGAAGTGTCGTGGTGGCCCTTTCACCCGACTTCGGGGACCGGTATCTGGACACCGTCTACAACGACGCCTGGGTGGCGGAGCGCTGGCCCCGGGCCGTCGGCAACAAGATATCTCAGGCACCGGCCTGAGTGGGGGGAATGATTGATGTTCAATTTTGAGATCGTGGCCGGGGAAACGGTCCGTGACGTTCTGCACGGCAAACGGGAAGACGTGCTCGGTATTGTCAGCAGCGCCTATCGGGCGCACGAGTCCGGGGACTCCGTCAACCCGGACAGCTACTTCCTCCGCTTCCCGGAGAAGCCGGACTCCCGGATCATCGCGCTGCCGGCCTTCCTGGGCGCCGACGTCCAGCTCGCCGGCATCAAGTGGATCGCCAGCTTCCCGGGCAACACCCGCCGCGGAGCCCCGCGCGCCTCGGCCGTCCTGCTCCTGAACGACTACGAGACCGGCTACCCGATCGCTTGCCTCGAAGCCGCCAACATCAGCGCCGCGCGCACCGCCGCCTCCGCGGCCGTCGCCGCCACCGCGCTCCGCCCGGACGGCTACACGGGGACCCGCATCGCCGTCGTGGGCGGCGGCGTCATCGCCCGCAACATCTGCGACTACCTGAACGTCGCGGGCTGCGCCCCGGACTCCTATCTCGTCCATGACCTCGACGAGACGTCCGGACAGGCCCTGGCTGAGCATGTGCGCACCACCCAGAACCGCCCGGCGGACTTCACCGCCGACCTCGACGCCGCGCTGCAGGCCGACACCGTCGTGTTCGCCACGACCGCTCTCGCGCCGTACGTCAGCACCCCGTTCAAGCCCGGCCAGCTCGTCCTCAACATCTCGCTGCGCGACCTCACCCCCGAGGTCGTCCTGGGCGCGGACAACATCTTCGACGACGTCGAGCACTGTCTGAAGGCCCAGACCTCGCCCCACCTCGCCGAGCAGCTGTCCGGCTCCCGCGACTTCGTGACCGGAACCCTCGCGGGCGTGCTGAACGGGGATGTCACCCCCTCCCCGGACCGGCCGGTGATCTTCTCGCCGTTCGGGCTGGGCGTGCTCGACCTCGCCGTGGGGGCGTTCGTCCTGGGTGAGGCGCGCAAGGACGGCACCACCATCGAGGTGCCCAACTTCTTCGGGGAGACGCGCCGGTGGTGAATCACAGACCTGTCTCCGTCGCGATCGTCGGCGCCGGATCGCGGGGGCTGGGCGTCTTCGAGCGCCTGGTCGCGCACTGCCTGGCGCAGCCCGCCCCGCTCACCGTCCACCTCGTCGACCCGCAGCCCTTCGGCGCCGGTTTCCACCTCTCCGACCAGCCCGACCATCTGCTGCTCAACACCGTCTGCGCCCAGCTCTCGGCCTTCGCCGACGTGCAGATGGTGGACGGACCGGTACCGATATCCGGCCCCTCGCTCCATGAGTGGTGCCGGCGCCGGGACCTGCGGCTGGCGGACGACGGCTACACCGTGCGGGCGGGCGAGGGGCGGGAGATCCAGCCGAACGACTTCCTGCCGCGCAGGCTGCTGAGCGACTACCTCACCTGGGCGGCCGGAGAGATCGCCGGTGCGGCACCCGGGAACCTCACCCTGCGGCACCACCGCACGACGGCCGTCGACATCTGCCCCGGGGCGGAGGGCACCGAGACGGTCGTCCTCGCCGACGGCACCCGGATCGAGGCCGACGCGGTGTTCGTCACCGTCGGCCACCACTCGCTCTACCTGCCCGGGGAACCCGCTCCCGACCCCCGGCTCGTCACCCGCCCCTATCCGTTACCCCAGGCGCTCGACAGCATCGGACCGGGGGAGCGGGTGGCCGTCCTCGGCATGGGGCTCACGGCGATGGACGTCATCGCCACCCTCACCCTCGGACGCGGCGGCAGACACACGGCCGACGCGCACGGGCTGCGCTATCTGCCCAGCGGGCGGGAGCCGTTGATCGTGCTCAGCAACCGCTCCGGGATGCCCTCCCGCAGCCGCCCGCGCCTCCACCCGGGCCGGACGCGCTGCGCCCCGCTGGCACTGACCACCGAGCACCTCGACGCACTCCGCGCCCAACGGCCCGGCCGGCGGCTCGACTTCGCCGCCGACGTGCTGCCGCTGGTCGAGGCGGAGATGGAACTCGCCTACTACCGCGTCCTGTGGGGCCGGGAGACGGGCGACGCCACCGACGCGGGGCTGCAGATGGCCCGGCGCTGCGCCCGCGTCGGCCATGCGGTCCTGCTCGACGAGCTGCGCGCCCGGTTCGGCGGCAGCCCAGTGCCCGGAATGCTGTCCGCGAACCTCACGGACCGGCGGTGGACGGAGTACGCCGACTACCGCGACTGGTTCACCGCGGAGGTCGCCGCCGACCTGGCCGAGGCCCGCGAGGGCCTCGGGGTGAGCCCGCTCAAGGAAGCCCTGGAGGTGCCGCGCGACCACCGTGACGTGCTGCGCGCGGTCATCGACCCGCCGGGCGTCGACGACGCGTCACTGGCCGCCTTCTTCGGCGAGTTCACCTCGGTGGTGAACCGGCTGGTGATCGGCCCGCAGCTGGACCGGTCGGCGGAGCTGCTCTCGCTGATCGACGCGGGGATCGTCCGGCTCGGCCCCGGCCCCCAGCCGAAGGTCGTCGCACCGGCCGGACAGGGGCCCTGGCGGCTCGAATCCACCTGTCTGGCCGAGCCGTTGCGGATCGAGGTCGACCACGTGGTGCAAGCGCATGTGGCCGAGCCCGCCGCGGACCGGGCGCCCGGGACGCTGCTCGGCACCCTCGCCGGCGCCGGCCGGGTCCGCACCCTCGCGCACCGCGGGGCGACGGTGCCCGGACTCGACGTCACCCGGGAGGGACAGGGGATCGACCGCACGGGCACCCCGCAGCCCCGGCTGTTCTTCCTCGGGCCGCACACCGAGGGGTCCAGCTACTACAACCACTATGTGCCCTCACCCGGCGCGCCCTCCCGTGCGCTGCTGGACGCCGAACGTGCCCTGAGCACCGCCCTGCCGGAACTGATGACGAGGAAGCGATGAACAACAGCGAGACCTTCACCCCCTGGACCCAGGAGTACCGGCCCGAGACGCGCGCCGCGCAGGGCGACGGCTGGCGCTGCCCGACCACCGGCGCCGTGCCGCCGCCGATCAGCCTGGGCGCGACCTTCGCGCGTGACGGCGAGTACCGGGCGCCGGCCGGCCTGGCCTACCTGCGCGATCAGGGCACTCCGGGGTACGAGCAGGTCGAGCAGGTGGTGGCGGGCCTGGAGGGCGGCTCGGACGCGCTGGTCTTCTCGTCCGGTATGGCCGCCGCCACCGCCGTCTTCCAGGTGCTGCCGGCCGGTGCGCGGGTCGTGGTCCCGCAGACCATGTACTTCGGGCTCACCAAGTGGCTGCTGGAGTTCGGTCCGCAGCGCGGCCTGGAGGTCGTCCAGGCCCCCATGAACGACCTGGACGCGGTGGCGGCCGCGGTGGACGCCGCCCCGACCGCGCTGGTGTGGGCGGAGTCCCCGGCGAACCCCACCTGGACGGTGACCGACATCGCCGGGTGCGCCGAGATCGCGCACCGCGCCGGTGCCCTGTTCGGCGTCGACAACACCGTCCCCACCCCAGTGCACTCCCGGCCGTTCGCGCTGGGCGCGGACCTGATCATGCATTCCGGCACCAAGTACCTCAACGGCCACACCGATGTCGTGGCCGGACTGCTCGTCAAGGCATCCGGGAGCAGCGAGGCCCGGGACGCGGTCTGGGAGCGGCTGCGGCTGCACCGCCGGCTGACCGGCCCGATACTCGGCCCCATGGAGACCTACCTCCTGATGCGCGGCATACGGACGCTCTTCCCGCGGATGCGCCAGATCTCGGAGACCGCGATGGCGGTGGCCGAGCACTTCGCCGAGCACCCCCGCATCCGGCGGGTGGCCTACCCGGGGCTCGCCACCGACCCGGGGCACGAGGTCGCCGCGCGGCAGATGACGGGCGGCTTCTCCGGCATGCTCTCGCTGCACGTCGACGGTGAGTGGCAGCAGTCCCTGCGGACCGCGAACCACTGCGAACTCTTCATCCGTGCCACCTCGTTGGGCGGTGTGGAGAGTCTGGTCGAACACCGCTACACCTTCGAAGGACCGGGTAGTACCTCGCCGAAGGACATGCTGCGGCTGTCCATAGGTCTGGAGAGCCCCGCAGACCTTGTCGCCGACCTCGAACAGGCCCTGGAAAAGGCCGTGAAGGAAGACCGTTGAGTTCCAAGACACCCACGCCCCACCCCGACGCCGCACCGCCGGGCTCCGCGCCACCGGAGCCGGCGGACGCGGCGGCCGGGTCCCCGGCACCCGGGCCGGGCTCCCGGCCCGGGCTGTTCCGTGACGCCTCGCTGTCCGCGGTACTGGCGGGCTTCGTCGCCGTCGTCGTCTCCTACTCGGGCCCGCTCGTCATCGTGCTCGCGGCCGCGTCCGCCGGGCATCTGAACACCGCACAGACCAGCTCCTGGGTGTGGGCCATCTCCATCGGCAGCGGGCTCACCTGCATCGGGCTGAGCCTGCGCACCAAGATGCCGGTGATCACCGCTTGGTCGACCCCGGGCGCGGCCCTGTTGGTCACCAGCCTCGGGGCGTACTCCTACGCGGAGGCCATCGGCGCGTTCATCGTCACCGGCCTCGTGATCACCCTGGTCGGCCTGACCGGGGTGTTCGGGTGGCTGATGCGGCAGGTGCCCACCGCCGTGGTCTCCGCGATGCTCGCCGGCATCCTCTTCTCCTTCGGCACCGGCGTGTTCACCTCTCTCAAGACCGCCCCGCTGATCGCCGGTTCGGTGCTGCTCGCCTACCTCCTGGCCAAGCGCTGGCTGCCCCGGTACGCCGTCCTGGTCGCCCTGGCGGCGGGCGTCGTGGCCAGCGCGGCCGGCTCCCGGCTGCACATCCAGCTGGACCGGATCGAGCTGGCCAAGCCGGTGCTGACGACCCCGGAGTTCTCGGTCGCCTCCCTCATCGGCATCGCGGTGCCGATGATCCTGGCGACGCTCGCCTCGCAGAACGCGCCGGGCATGGCCGTGCTCAGCGCGTCCGGTTACGAGCCCAAGGACCGCCTCCTGATCGGCTCCACGGGTCTGGTGTCCACGCTGCTGGCCCCGTTCGGCTCCCACGCCATCAACCTCGCGGCGATCACTGCCGCCATCTGCACCGGCCCCGAGTCGCACCGCGACCCGCGGCGGCGCTATGTGGCCGGTGTCTCCTGCGGCGCGTTCTACCTCCTCATCGGGGCCTTCGGCTCCACGCTGGTGGTCCTCTTCGCCGGACTGCCCAAGGAACTGGTGGCGGCGGTCGCCGGAGTGGCCCTGCTCGGCGCGCTGGCCGGCGGCCTGACCGGCGCGGTCAAGGAGGAGAAGGACCGCGAGGCGGCCCTGATCACCTTCCTCGCCACCGCCTCCGGCGTCACCCTCTTCGGCATCGGATCGGCCTTCTGGGGACTGCTGTTCGGTGTCATCGCGCACTTCGTCCTGACCCGGCGCCGTACGGCCGCGGAAGCCGCCAAGTGACCCCGGCCGGCCGCGGGCCGGCGGCGGCCAGGAGCTGACTGACCGGCGCCCGGCCGGGCCGCCGGGCACCTCGGCGTGTCCGGCGGCCCGGCCGGGCGGTTCCCGCGGCGGTGTGCGCGCGCCGCGGCCCCGGGGCGCCGGAAGGGCCCCGGGCGCCGGCCGGTTCAGGCCTCTCCGGACCGGTTCAGGCGTCGAGGCGGGCGGGGCGGGCCGCCGGGACGACCGGCTTCCTCGGGGGCAGGACGTCGGGCGCACGGTGCGGCCGCAGGGCCGTGAGGGCGATCTCCGTCTCCTCCATCAGCGCACGGTAGGAGACCAGGCGCTGCCACTCGGGGTCGGCGACCCCGGGCACCGTGGCGGCGCGCTCGGTCCACTGCTTCACCAGCCCGGCGAACACCGGTGTCTGCCTGATGACCTCCGCGGTGATCCACCGTGGCATCTGCCCGGGGCGGGGGAGGGACGTCTGTCCGTGACCTGCGACGGTGCCGGAAGAGGGGACGCTCATGGCCGTAGAAACGATTCTTCGACGCTGGGGTCACTGCGTACTTTCGCAGCCGGCCGTACTTCCGCCCGGCAGGCAGGGACGCCTCTCCATCGAATATCACCCTATGCAGTGATCTATAGCCGGGAACCAGTCCAATCCGGACGACGGGCCGTTGTCGCAGTCATGGAACCGAGGGAGTTGTGGGAGCGCCACGCGGTACTCGCACAGGCGTTTTGCAGCAGCGATGACGAGGTCCGCCGTACGCAGGGGCTCCTCGACGAGGCCGAGGCGCGCCGTTCGCGGACCCTCGCCGCCTTCGCCGTGACCGTGGGCAGCGACGCGGTGGTGGCGGACCTGCTCGGCCTGGACGAACGCGAAGTGCGGCTGGCCCGGCGCACGGTGGGCAAGGACGATGCCCGCGCGGTCGCCAAGAGCCTGCTCTCCCAGCCCGCTTCCGAGCAGCCCGCCGCCCCGCAGCCGGCCCCCGCGGAGCAGCCCGTGCCACAACAGCCCGTGCCCCCACCCTCCGCGCCGCAGCCCGCGCAGGAGGCCACCCCGCAGCCGGCCGCCCCGGCTCCCGCGCCGCCCTCGCAGGCGGGCCCGGCGGCCGCCCCCCAGCCCACCGAACCGGCCTGGGCACCGGCCCTCGACGCCGTCCTGATGAGCAGCTGGCACAGCGGCGTGGACCTCACCGCCCTGGCCCATGAACTCGGCCTCGACGTACGGCTCCTGGTGGCCCGCGCACAACAGCTGTCTGCCGAGAGCCGCACGGTGCACGCCCGCTCGTCGGACCGCACCGGACGGCACCGCCGGATGGTCAACCTCCCGCCCACGCCCCAGCCGGAGGCCTCCCCGCCGGTCTGGCGCGAGCGACCGCCGCAGTACCCACGGGAGCACTACGAGCAGGAGCCCTGGAAGCAGCAGCCGTACCAGAACTACGCCGCGCAGCAGGAGTACCAGGAGTACCAGGACTACCGGGGCTACGAGGAACAGCAGCAGTACCAGCCGCCGGCCCAGCCCATGTGGGACGCCAATGCCATCACCGCCGCCCAGCACGACTGGGACGGCATCCTCAGCCAGTGGGAGGCCTCCGCCGCGCCCCAGCCGCCGCTTTCCGCACCCGGCCAGGGAGGGGCGGGCGGCTGACGGGGTGCCGCCGGGCGCCGGGGCGTCCGGGCCGTCGCGGCGGCCCGGCCCGCCGGGTGGCAGCCGTGGCCGATGTGCCCCTGGGCGGCCCGTGCGGCGTCGAATAGGGTGGGCGCCGAGCCGTGACTGGCGCTTGGGTGGAGTACCACCGGGGAGCGGCTCGGCCCTCCATGGTCCGTGCCGCGCGCCTGGGCGATCTCCCGCGACGCTCAGGAGCAGCCCATGTCCCCCGAAGCCCGCCTCATGGACGGCCGCGGCCTCGCCCGCGACCTCGTCGGCCAGGCCGCCCGGCGCGCGGCGGAACTCACCGGACGGACCGGCTCGGCCCCGTGTCTGGCGACCGTACTCGTGGGCGACGACCCCGCCTCGGTGACCTATGTCCGGATGAAGCGCAACCGCTGTGCGCAGGCCGGAATCCTCTCCCGGCATGTCGCGCTGCCCGCCGCCACCACGACCGCGGAGCTGGTCGACACCCTCACCGCGCTGTCGCAGGACCCCGCCGTGCACGGCATCCTGCTCCAGCACCCGGCCGGGCCGCACATCGACGAGCGCGCCGCGTTCGAGGCGATCGCGCCCGAGAAGGACGTCGACGGGGTCACCGGCCACTCGTTCGCCGCGATGAGTTTCGGCCGGGACGGCTTCGCCTCCTGCACGCCCGGCGGCATCCTCCGGCTGCTGGATCACTACGAGGTCGGCCTGGCGGGCAGGCGTGCCGTCGTGGTCGGCCGCAGCGCGATCCTCGGCAGGCCCGTGGGGATGCTGCTGCTCGGCCGCGACGCCACCGTCACCTACTGCCACTCCCGCACCACCGATCTGGCCTCGGTCACCAGGGAGGCCGATGTCCTGATCGCCGCCGTCGGACGGCCCCGGTTCCTGGGCGCCGAACACCTCAAGGCCGGGGCCGTGGTCGTGGACGCCGGTTCCAACCCGGGCAACGTCGGGGACGTGGACTTCGAGGCGGCACGCACCCGCGCCGCCCTGATCACCCCGGTCCCCGGCGGCGTCGGCCCGATGACCATCGCCACCCTGCTCACCCAGACCGTCGACGCCGCGGCCGCCCAGCTGACCGGGGGCTGACCGCGGCGCCGGCGTCAGTTCAGCGTCCGCAGCATCGAGGCGTCGAACGGCACGAGGGCGTCGGTGCGGCCCTCGAAGATCTTGGCGGCCCACTCCGGGTCGCCGAGAAGCGCCCGCCCGATGGCGACGAGGTCGAACTCGTCCCGCTCCAGCCGGTCCAGCAGACCGTCGATACCGGCGACACCGGCCTGTTCGCCCTGGAACGTCCCGAGGAACTCGGCGTCGAGACCGACCGAGCCGACGGTGAGGGTCGGCCGGCCGGTGAGCTTCTTGACCCAGCCCGCGAGGTTGAGGTCCGAGCCCTCGAATTCGGGCAGCCAGTAGCGGCGCGTCGAGCAGTGGAACGCGGTGACACCGGCCTCCGCCAACGGGGCCACGATCGCCTGGAGTTCCTCCGGCGACTCGGCCAGACGGGCCTGGTAGTGGTGCATCTTCCACTGGGACATCCGGAAGAGGATCGGGAAGTCGGGAGCGACCGCCGCCCGGCAGGCCGCGACGATCTCGGCGGCGAAGCGTGCGCGGGCGGCGGGGCTGCCGCCGTAGGCGTCGGTGCGCCGGTTGGTGCCCGACCACAGGAACTGGTCGATCAAGTAGCCGTGGGCGCCGTGCAGTTCGATCCCGTCGAAGCCGAGCCGCTCGGCGGCGGCCGCGGCCTCGGCGAACGCCGCGATGACGTCGTCGAGATCCCGCTGGGTCATGGCGTGCCCGGACGGGCTGTCGTCGAGGGCGATCCCGGACGGGCCGGACGGCGGGGCGTCGGGGAACGGCGGGGCGCCCGCCTTCCTGGCCATGCCGACGTGCCACAGCTGCGGCATGATCGTCCCGCCCGCCGCATGCACCGCGGCCACGACGCGGCCCCAGCCGTCGAGCGCGTCGGTGCCGTGGAAGCGGGGGACGGCGCCGCTGGTGCCGGCGGCGGGGTGCCGGACGTAGGTGCCCTCCGTGATGATCAGGCCGACGCCGCCGGCGGCGCGGCGCGCGTAGTAGTCCGCGACCTCGGGGCCGGGGACACCGCCCGGCGAGAACTCGCGGGTCATCGGGGCCATGGCGATCCGGTTCGGCACCGTGAGGCTGCCGAGGGCGAAGGGACGGGAGAGCGTACGAGCCGCTCGGGTGGCGGAGGCGTGGGCAGTCACGTGGGGTCTCCTGGGCAGGGAACGCGGTCGCGGAACGCCGCCGGCGGCAGGCGTTCCGCTGTTCCGAACACCGCACGGCGGCGCCGTCATCCGTTGCCCGCTGTCTGCTGCCTCACATACGGCGCCCTCCGGCCGGAGGTCAGGTGGCGGCCGGCAGGCCGGCGCGGGCGAGTTCGCGGCGCAGGCGCTGGAAGGGGCGGGGCCGGTTGAGGGCCAGGACGGCGGTGGTGCGCCCGTCGCGCTCGTAGCGGGCGAGGAAGCTGCGGTCGTCGGGTGAGCCCTCGACGAGGTGTGGGGTGTCGGTGGGCAGCCGCCGGCCGGCGAACTGGATGCGTACGCCGTACTGGTCGGACCAGAAGTACGGCAGGCCGCGGTGGGCCTCGACGGTGCGGCCGGCGAGCAGGTTCCGGACGGCGACCGCTGCCTGCTCGGTGGCGCCGGTCCAGTGTTCGGAGCGGACGCCGGCCGGCCTGGCGACGTCGCCGGCCACCACGATGTGCGGCTGGGGCGTGACCCCGCCCGCGTCGCAGCACACCCCGTCGTTCAGGGGGAGTCCGGAGCCTTCGAGCCAGGCGGTGTGGGGGCGCACTCCGATGCCGACGACGACCACGTCGGCGGGGAGCAGCCGGCCGTCGGTCAGTTCGACACCGGTGACGCGGTGCCCCGCGCCGCCGTCGTGCAGACGGGCGACACCGGTGCCGGTGTGCAGGGTGACGCCGTGGTCGGCGTGCAGGGCGGCGCAGATCCCGGCCATCGTCTCGCCGAGTTGGGGGACGAGGGGCAGCGGGGCGGCCTCGACCACGGTGACGTCATGGCCGAGACGGGCGCAGGACGAGGCGACCTCGGCGCCGATGAAGCCACCGCCGATCACCACGACCCTGACCGGTCCCCGGGTCAGCTCCGCGCGCAGTGCCCGGGCGTCCTCCAGGGTGCGCAGCGTGTGGGTGCCGGCGGGGGCCGGGCCGGGGAGGCGGCGCGGGGTGGCGCCGGTGGCGATGACCACACCGTCGGTGGTCAGGGACCGGCCGCCGTCGAGCAGCACCGCCCGTGCGCGGGTGTCGAGCCCGGTGGCCCGGGTGCCGAGCAGCCACTCGGCGTCCAGTTCGGCGGTCTCCTCGGCGTCGGCCAGGGACAGTTGGCCCTGGTCGGCGGTGGCGCCGGTGAGGAAGTCCTTGGACAGCGGCGGGCGGTCGTAGGGGCGGTGCGGTTCCTCCCCGACGATCACCAGCCGCCCGTCGAAGCCCTGGGCGCGCAGGGCCCGTGCGGCGTACAGGCCCGCCAGCGAGGCCCCGATGACGGCGACGGACTTCATGCGGCGGTGCCCTCCTCGGCGGCCGGGCGGTGGACGTAGATCATGCCGTCCTCGACGGTCACGGGGTGGGTGCGCACGGCCCGGCGGGCGGGCAGGCAGGTCGGCGCTCCGGTGCGGAGGTCGAAGGAGGCGGCGTGCAGCGGGCATTCGACCAGACACCCCTCCACCCAGCCGTCCGCGAGCGAGGCGTCCTGGTGGGTGCAGGTGTCGTCGATGGCGTACAGCTGCCCGTCGGTGTGGAAGACGGCGATCGGAGGTGCGGTGTCGATGCGGACGGACTCACCGGTGGGCAGATCGGCGAGCGGGCAGACAGGAATCACGGGACCCCCCTGATTGCTGATCGGCATCATCGAGTTTCACGGTGCGCACGATGGAGCGCTATGCGCAACAGAATCCAGCTGCGGAGCGGACGCGTCAAGCGGTCCCAGGAAATGCCGTCCCGTCGTTCTCCGGCCTCGCCTCCCGCGTCCGGCCGGGCGTCCGCCCCCGTGTCCGGTGGGCGCCCGCCCCCGCGTCCGGACGCGCCGGAGGTCGGTGGCGAAGAGCCGGCCCGTACCTCTTGACGGTGCCGATCCGCCATCTCCACGATGTCTCTCATCGCGCAACCAGTCGTGCAGTGCGCAACACTGAGGGGTAGGGGCATGCCACACGAAGTCCATGCCGTCGTCGCGGCGAAACAAGGCGCACCCGTGGAGCTGCGGACGATCCTGGTGCCGGACCCCGGCCCGGGAGAGGTGCTCGTCGCCGTGCAGGCCTGCGGGGTCTGCCATACCGACCTGCACTACCGGGACGGCGCGATCAGTGACGAGTTCCCGTTCCTCCTCGGCCATGAGGCGGCCGGGGTGATCGAGGCCGTCGGGCCCGGTGTCACCGGTCTCGCCCCGGGCGACTACGTCGTCCTCGCCTGGCGGGCGCCGTGCGGACTGTGCCGGTCCTGCCGCCGCGGCCGTCCCTGGTACTGCTTCGACTCCCGCAACGCCGGCCAGCCGATGACCCTCCAGGACGGCACGGCGCTGACGGCGGCCCTGGGCATCGGGGCCTTCGCCGAGAAGACCCTGGTAGCCGCCGGGCAGGCGGTCAAGGTGGACCCCAACGCCCGCCCCGAGGCGGCCGGGTTGATCGGCTGCGGGGTGATGGCCGGGTACGGCGCCGCCGTGCACACCGGCGGGGTCGGCAGCGGGGACACCGTCGCCGTCATCGGCTGCGGCGGGGTCGGCAACGCCGCCATTGCCGGAGCCTCGGCCGCCGGTGCGCGCCGGGTCATCGCGGTCGACCTCGACGACCGGAAGCTGGACGCCGCCACCCGGTTCGGTGCCACCGACACCGTCAACTCCCGTGGTACGGACCCCGTCGAGGCGGTCCGGGCACTCACCGGCGGGCACGGCGCCGACGTGGTGATCGACGCGGTGGGCCGCCCCGAGACCTACCACCAGGCCTTCTCCATGCGCGACCTGGCGGGCACCCTGGTCCAGGTGGGCGTCCCCGAACCGGACATGCGCATCGAGCTGCCGCTCCTCGACCTCTTCGCGCGCGGCGGCGCCCTGAAATCGTCCTGGTACGGCGACTGCCTGCCCAGCCGCGACTTCCCCGTACTGATCGACCGCTACCTCAGCGGACGGCTCGACCTGGACGGATTCGTCACCGAGACGATCGCCCTGGACGAGGTGGAGTCCGCTTTCGACGCGATGCGTGACGGCCGGGTACTGCGCTCCGTCGTGGTCCTGTAACGGCGTCACACCACCCCGGCGGACCACCCCGACCAGCAGGAGGAGGGACATGTCCCGTACGCCCGCCCACCGTTCCCGTGTGGTTGTCATCGGAGCCGGCATCGTCGGCTGCTCCCTCGCCGAGGAGCTGACCGCCCGCGGCTGGACCGACGTCACCGTCCTCGACCAGGGCCCGCTGCCGGCCCCCGGCGGCTCCACCTCGCACGCCCCCGGCCTGGTCTTCCAGACCGGCCCGTCCAGGACCATGACCGGGTTCGCCGCCTACACCGTCCGGAAGTTCGGCTCCCTCGACGTGGACGGACTGCCCTGCTTCCACCCGGTCGGCGGTCTGGAGATCGCCACCACCGAGGCCCGCTGGGCCGACCTGCACCGCAAGGCCGGACTCGCGGCCTCCTGGGGCGTCCGCGGCGAACTGATCGGCCCGCGGCGGTGTAAGGAGCTGTGGCCGATGCTCGACGAGACCGCGCTGTACGGCGGTTTCCACACCCCCGACGACGGCCTGGCCCGCGCCGTGCTCGCCTGCCGCGCCCAGATCGCCCGGGCCGAGAGCCGCGGCGCCCGCTTCCTGGAGCGGCACACCGTCACCGGGATCGAGCGGGAGGACGGCCACGTCACCGGCGTCACCACCGACCGCGGCACCTTCCCCGCCGACCATGTCGTCTCGGCGGCCGGCTTCTGGGGCCCGGTGATCGGCGCGATGGCCGGGGTGGACGTACCGCTCCTGCCGCTGGCCCACCAGTACGCCACCACGGCACCGCTGCCCGAGCTGGCCGGCGTCAACGACCCCCGGACCGAGGCGAGCAAGCCGATCCTGCGCTTCCAGGACCGCGACCTCTACTTCCGCGAACACACCGACCGGATCGGCATCGGCTCCTACGCCCACCGCCCGATGCCCGTCGACCCCTTCACCGTCGCCGCCTTCGACGACGCTCCCCCGAGCTCTCAGCTGCGTTCGAGCAGGGGGGACCCCCACCTCATGCCGTCCTCACTGCCCTTCACCGCGGACGACTTCGCGCCGAGCTGGCAGGACAGCGTCGGACTGCTGCCCGCACTGGGCGCGTCCCGGGTGGCCGACGGCTTCAACGGGGTGTTCTCCTTCACCCCCGACGGCATGCCGGTGCTCGGCGAATCCCGTGCGCTGCGCGGCTTCTGGCTCGCCGAAGCGGTCTGGGTCACCCACTCCGCGGGCGTCGCAAAGGCCGTCGCCGAATGGATGACGGACGGCCGGCCCTCCGTCGACATCCACGAGTGCGACCTGAACCGCTTCGAGGACGCCCAGCGCTCGCCCGCCTACATAGCCGACCGCGGCGCCCAGAGCTTCATCGAGGTCTATGACGTCATCCACCCGCTGCAGCCCATGGAACAGCCGCGGCCGCTGCGCACCAGCCCCTTCTACCCGCGGCAGCAGGAGCTGGGCGCGTACTTCCTGGAGGGCGGGGGCTGGGAGCGGCCGCACTGGTACGAGGCCAACGCCCCGCTCGCCGAAGGGCTCCAGCTCCCCGAGCGCGACGCCTGGTCGGCCCGCTACTGGTCGCCGATCGCCGCCGCCGAGGCCCGGGCCACGCGCGAGAACGTGGCCCTCTACGACATGACCCCGCTGCGCAGGCTGGAGGTCACCGGACCCGGCGCCCTCGCCTTCCTCCAGCGCATGACCAGCAACAACCTCGCCAAGAAGCCGGGCGCGGTCACCTACACCCTGCTGCTGGACGAGGCCGGCGGCATCCGCTCCGACCTCACCGTCGCCCGGCTCGCCCCGGACCGCTTCCAGGTGGGCGCCAACAGCGGCTCCGACCTCGACTGGCTGCTGCGGCACGCCGCCGACGATGGGGGCCCCTCCCACGCGAGTGAAGCCGAGAGTGGGGGAGTCCAGGTCCGCGACCTCACCTCCGGCACCTGCTGCATCGGCGTCTGGGGCCCGCGCGCCCGCGACCTGGTCCAGCCGCTGACCCGCGACGACTTTTCGCACCAGGCCTTCGGCTACTTCCGGGCCAAGCAGACCCACCTCGGCCATGTCCCGGTCACCGCCCTGCGCCTCAGCTACGTCGGCGAACTCGGCTGGGAGCTGTACACCACCGCCGACCTGGGGCTCCGACTGTGGGACACGCTCTGGGAGGCGGGCCGCGAGCACGGGGTGATCGCCGCCGGGCGCAGCGCCTTCAACAGCCTCCGCCTGGAAAAGGGTTACCGCGCCTGGGGCCATGACATGACCACCGAGCACGACCCCTACGAGGCCGGCGTCGGCTTCGCGGTCCGCCCCGCCAAGGGCGACTTCCTCGGCCGGGCGGCGCTGGCGGGCCGGAGCGAGGAGACCGCGTCCCGCAGGCTCACCTGCCTCACCCTCGACGACCCCGCGGCCGTCGTCCTCGGCAAGGAACCCGTCTTCGTGGACGGCACCCCGGCCGGCTATGTCACCTCCGCCGCCTACGGCTACACCCTCGGCCGCGGGATCGCCTACGCCTGGCTGCCGGCCACCGCGGCGGTCCCCGGCACCGCCGTGCACATCGAGTACTTCGGCGAGAAGATCCCCGCCACCGTCGCCCAAGAGCCCCTCTTCGACCCGCGGATGGAGCGCATCCGCAGGTAGCACCGCGGGTATCCCGTCCGTGGTCCACCGGTGATCCGCCCGCCTCCGTACGCAGAAGGAGCAACCGCATGGCTCCCACCTACGACGTCATCGTTCTCGGCCTCGGCGGTATGGGCAGCGCCGCCGCCCACCACCTCGCCGCCCGGGGCGCCCGGGTCCTGGGCCTGGAGAAGTTCGGCCCGGTGCACCACCGCGGCTCCAGCCACGGCGGTTCCCGCATCACCCGGCAGTCCTACTTCGAGGACCCCGCGTACGTACCGCTGCTGCTGCGCTCGTACGAGCTGTACGAGAAGCTGGAGCGGGACACCGGGCGGCAGATCGCCACCCTCTGCGGCGGTGTGATGCTCGGCCGCCCCGACAGCCGTACCGTCCGCGGCAGTCTGGAATCCGCCCGCCGGTGGGACCTGCCGCACGAGATGCTCGAACCCAAGGAGATCCGCCGCCGCTTCCCGACCCTCACCCCCGCCGAGGACGAGGTCGCGCTGTACGAGGCACGGGCCGGTCTGGTCCGGCCGGAGTACACCGTCGCCGCGCATGTCCAGCTCGCCGGCCGGGACGGCGCCGAGCTGCACTTCGAGGAGCCGGTCACCCGCTGGGAGGAGCTGCCCGGCGGCGCCGGGGTCCGCGTCCACACCCCGGAGGACACCTACACCGCAGGGCAGTTGGTGATCTGTCCCGGGGCCTGGGCGCCTCAGCTGCTCACCGATCTGGGTGTGCCGTTCACCATCGAGCGGCAGGTCATGTATTGGTTCGCCCCGGACGGCGGCACCGCGCCCTTCGTCCCCGACCGGCACCCGATCTACATCTGGGAGGACGCCCGGGGCGTCCAGGTCTACGGCTTCCCGTCGATCGACGGCCCCGACGGCGGCGCCAAGGTCGCCTTTTTCCGCAAGGGCACCGTCTGCACCCCCGAGACCATCGAACGCACCGTGCACGACCACGAGGTGCGCGCCATGGCCGACCAGATGCGCCCCCGTATCCCCGCCCTCCCCGGCCGCTTCCTCAAGGCCGCCACCTGTATGTACTCCAACACCCCCGACGAACACTTCGTGATCACCCGGCACCCCGCGCACCCGGAGACGGTGACCGTCGCCTGCGGGTTCTCCGGGCACGGCTTCAAGTTCGTCCCGGTGGTCGGCGAGATCGTCGCCGATCTCGCGCTGACCGGTGCCACCGCGCACCCCATCGAGCTGTTCGACCCCCGCCGGCCCGCCGCCGCGGCCGCTTGAGGAGAGCCTCCATGACGACCACACCCACCGAGTCCTCGCCGACGGCCCCCACCGCCCCGCCCGCGGCCGCCCCGAGCCTGATCGCCACCCTCGCCGGTCACCACTACACCGACCCCGGGATCTTCCACCAGGAGCAGGAGAAGATCTTCGAGCGGCTGTGGTTCTGCGCGGTCCGCGCCGCCGACCTGGCCAAGCCCGGCGCCTTCCGCACCGTCCGGGTCGGCCGGGAGAGCGTGCTGATCACCCGCAACCGCGCCGGTGCGCTGCGCGCCTTCCTCAACGTCTGCCGGCACCGCGGCGCGCAGCTGTGCACCGAGGAGTCCGGCGAGGTCCGCCGCAACCTCCAGTGCCCGTACCACGCCTGGACCTACGACCTCGACGGCCGCCTGGTGGCCGCCCCCAATCTGCAGCGGATGCCGGACGTCGACCGCACCGAGCGCGGCCTGGTCACCGTGCCGCTCCGCGAGTGGCTCGGGTACGCCTGGGTGTGCCTGGCCGACGAGCCGCCGTCCTTCGAGGACACCGTGATCGGCACGGCCGTCGAACGGCTCGGGGACACCGCCTCCCTCGACCGCTACCGCACCGAGGGCCTCGCCCTGGGCAGGCGCCTCACCTATGACGTGCGCGCCAACTGGAAGCTCATCATCGAGAACTTCATGGAGTGCTACCACTGCGCCACCATCCACCCCGAACTCACCGACGTTCTCCCGGAGTTCGCCGACGGCTTCGCCGCCCAGTACTACGTCGGGCACGGCGCCGCCTTCGCCGACGAGGCCACCGGGTTCACCGTGGACGGCACCGAGGGCTTCGGCCGGCTCCCCGGCATCGAGGACACCCAGGACCGCCGCTACTACGCGATCACCGTCCGCCCGCAGGTCTTCGTCAACCTCGTCCCGGACCATGTCATCGTCCACCGGATGTTCCCGATGGCCGCCGACCGCACCGTCGTCGAGTGCGACTGGCTGTACCTGCCCGAGGTCGTCGGCTCCGGCGCGGATGTCTCCAAGTCCGTCGAACTCTTCCACCGCGTCAACGCCCAGGACTTCGACGCCTGCGAGCGCACCCAGCCGGCCATGAGCTCCCGCGCCTACCGCGAGGGCGGGGTTTTGGTGCCCAGCGAACACCACATCGGCGCCTTCCACCGGTGGGTCACCGACTGCCTGGGGGCGGGGGTGGCTGATCCGTGACCTGAGTTAGGGTCAGCCCCGGTTGACGCCCGCGCACTTGCGGGCGCGGTACAAGGGGGAACGAACCATGAACCTGTCGTTCGAGCGGCCACCCGCCTACGACCTGGGTGCGGACGCGGATCTCGGCCTGTGGCTGGCGGAGTGGGCGGAGTTCGCCGACCGGATCGTCCATCTCGGTCCGGACGACGGCCGGGACCACGGGCAGCTCTGCTGGGACGTGCTGGCGCCCACCGGCCTGCTCGCACCGCACTGCCGGGAGTGCCGGCACCCACATGGTGGCCCGCAGGGACCGCAGCAGATGGCGTCCGCCCTGCACCGGCACATCCCGCCGTCCCAGGCGTCGCCCTGGATTGCGGCCACCCTCATCCGCAGCCTCGTCTTCCCGGGTGGTGGGGACGGCCCGATGCAACCCGTGGCCGACGCGCTCGGCGACGGGCTGGTGGAGTTGCTCGGCCCGGATGCCCAGTGGCGTGCCAACGGCTACGCCGCGTACCAGGAGGGCGCCGAAAGGAACGTCTCCTGGAGGCCGGTCACCGAGGCCACCTTCGACGCCGCCGTCGTCGGCATCGGCGGTGGCCATGCCGTGGTCGTGGTGGCCACCGGAGAGGACTGACCCGGCAGTTCGGCCCCGGTGCGGTGGTGCGGCGAGGGGCCCGGCCTCAGCCGTCGTCGCGCCGACGGCGGGGCCGCGAGGACGGCTCCAGCGGGCCCGGCGGTGGGGCGAGGCTCGACGGGGGGATGTCGGAGGCCTCGAACGCGGGGCCGGGGGCGAGGACGTCGTCGCCGTACAGGTCCTGCACCCAGTTGTCGTGGTAGACGGTGTCGAGGTAGCGCTCGCCGAGGTCCGGGGCGATGGCCACCGCCGTCCGGCCGTGCGCCTCGTGCCGGGTCAGCCAGTCCGTCGCGCCGCTGACCACGGTGCCGGTCGAGCCGCCGAATACGAAGCCCTTCTTGGCCAGCCGGTGGCAGGTGCGGATGGTGTCCGCCTCCGCGACCCGCACCACGTCGTCCACGTAGGACTCGTCGAGCAGCGGCGGCTGGACGCTCATGCCCAGCCCGGGGATCATCCGGTGGCCCGGGGTGCCGCCGAAGGTCACCGAGCCGACACTGTCCACGGCGATGATCTGTACCGGCCGGTGCCACTCCCGGAAGTAGCGGGCGCAGCCCATCAGGGTGCCGGTGGTGCCGGCGCCGACGAACAGCAGGTCCAGCCGCGGGAAGGCGCGGGCGATGGCCGGTGCCGTCCGGCGGTAGTGCGCCTTCCAGTTGCTCGGATTGGTGTACTGGCTGAGCCACAGATACCGGTCGTCGGAGGCGCACAGACTGCGGATGTAGGCGAGCCGGGCGCCGAGGAAGCCGCCGTTGGACTCCTGGTCGGCGACCACCTGCACCTGGCTGCCCAGGGCCTCCATCATCAGTCTGGTCGCCAGATTGCAGCGGGAGTCCGTCACACACAGAAAGCGGTAGCCCTTGCTCGCCGCGATCATGCTGAGCGCCACGCCGAGGTTTCCGGACGAGGACTCGACCAGGACCGTGTCCGGGCGCAGGTCTCCTTCCCGTTCGGCGGACTCCACCATCTCGGTCGCGGCCTTCAGCTTGATCGAGCCGGCGAAGTTGAAGCCCTCGCACTTGAGGAAGAGCGGGTGCCCGATGATCGGCCGGAGGTCGACATAGAGCTCTTCCTCGTTGAACGCGTAGGGCGCCGTGATGACTGGCACGATGGTCTCCTCACCTGCGGCAGCGAGGCCCCGGACGGCCGGGGGCCCGGCTGCTCATCCGTATCGCCGCAGTTCGTGGAAGAAGCCGTCGACGACCTGGAGTTCCCCGGACCGGACCACCTCGTCGTAGACGTACTTGCCGACCGCGAGGTCGAGCACCCCGAGGCCGAACGGGGAGAAGACGGCAGTCCGGCCGGCCGGCACCGCGACCCGGCCGGCCAGCACGTCGTCCAGCGTGCCGTGCAGGAACTCCCGGCCGCCGGTGAGCTGTTCGGCCAGATGCGGGGAGGTGGCGGCCCGCAGGCAGTGGTCGATGTCGTCGACGATATTGGTCGAGGTCAGCAGGATCTGCGGGGCGAGGTCGCGCAGCGACACATGCAGCACCACCGGGTGGTGTACGAACCAGGAGACCTCGTGGACATGCGGCTCGGGGGCGACGGTCGCGAAGACCACCAGATCGCTGGAGCGGATCAGCTCCTCCGCGCTGCGGTGCACCGTGACCCGCCCGGTGGTACGCCCCTGTTCCAGGTAGAGACGGAAGCCGGCCGCGCTCTCGGCGGACAGGTCGTGCACGCCGATCTCGTCGAACGACCAGCCGGTCCCCTCCAGGAACGTGTGGATGTAGCGGGCGATCAGGCCCGCGCCGAAGAACCCGACCCGGGCCGGGCGGGGGCGCCCGCGGCTGAGCCGGTCGGCTGCCGAGGCCGCCGACGCCGCGGTCCTGGTGGCGCTGATGATCGAGCTCTCCAGGCAGGCGAACGGGTAGCCGGTGTCGTAGTCGTTGAGGATCAGCACGGCCGACGCCCGGGGAATCCCGGCGGCCACGTTCGGCGGGAAACTGGAGATCCACTTCAGTCCGTCCACCCGGGCCGTTCCGCCGATGGAGGCGGGCAGCGCGATGATCCGGGAGGACGGGCGGTCGGGGAAGCGCAGGAAGGACGAGGGCGGGTTCACCGACTCGCCCGCGCCGTGCAGCCGGTAGGTGGCCTCCACGACGTCCACGATCTCCTTCTCGCGCCCTTGCAGCGCCCGGTGCACCTGGGCACCGGAGATCACCGCGAAGGACGGCGCCGGGGACGGCCCGGGGGAGGCGGGCCGGGACGGGGTGGGGCGGACGGTGGTCATGGGAGAGTCACCTCGACGGTCGGTGAGCAGTCGGCCAGGCGCACCGGGTCGGCCAGGGCGACGACGACATCCCGCGGCCCCTCGAAGGGCTCCCTGCTGTGCGCGGTCCGGACGTTGTCGACGAGCAGCAGGTCACCGGCCTCCCACGGCCGGCGCGCGGTGTGCGCCTCGTAGACCTCGTTGAGCAGGTCCACGACGTCCTCGGAGAGCGGTTCGCCGTTTCCGTAGTGCGTGTTGAACGGCAGCCCGTCGGGGCCGTATTCGTCGATCAGGTAGTCCCGCACCTCGGGCGCCATCGTCCAGGCGTTGAGGAACGCGATCTGGTTGAACCAGCAGCGGCGGCCGCTGACGGGGTGGCGCACCACGGCACTGCGCCGCTGCCGGGTGCGCAGACCGCCGTCCGGCTGCCAGGCGCACTCGATGGCGTGGGTGCGGCAGTAGTGCTCGACGGCGTCCCGGTCATCGGTGCCGAACGCCTGGTCCAGCGTGGCGCCGATCTCGGGATGGTAGCTGCGGGTCAGCAGCCAGCCCTCCCGCTCGAACCGCTCGGTCAGGGCCGGTGGCAGCGCGTCCAGTACGGCCGTCGAGTCGGCCACCGCGGTGGCCCCGCCGGTGGTGGGGGTGCTCAGGCACGCGAACAGCATCAGTCCGGGGAACTCCAGGGTGTAACTCAGCTCGTGATGCATGCACATCGGCTGGGTCGGCGGCCACTTGGACGAGGAGTAGACGCCCTCGGAGTACGTCTGCCGCGCGGCGAAGGCCTCCCGTTCGGACAGCGGAGCGGCGTCCAGGGCACGGAGCACGGCGCCGACCTCCGCCGGGTCGCCGATCCCCAGGCCCCGGACCAGCACCGCACCGTGCTCGGCGACGACGGCGCGCAGCGCGTCCCGCCGTTCGGCCGCCCACCGCGCCGCGCCGTCGGTGGCCCCGGTCCGCAGCATCGGCGGCGCGCCGGGTTCCCGTTCCAGCTCGGGCGGGGAGATCGAGAGTGACGACACCATGGGGGTTCTCCTCTCAGTAGCGGCGCGGGCCGCGGCCGGCCGTTGCCCGGACCCGCCGTCGACCTGCCGGGCGAGATCGGCGAGCACCGGATAACGGGTGAGGTCCCTGACCGAGACCGCCCGGTCCAGGGAGATCGCGAGGGCCACGGCCGACAGCGAAGTGCCGCCGCAGTCGAAGAAGTTGTCCTGCCGGCCGATCCGTTCCTGCGGCATGCCGAGCACCTCGGCCCAGGCCGCGGCCAGCCGCCGCTCGGTCGGCGTCCGCGGTGCGTGGTAGTCCTCCTCGACCGCGTCGAGTCCGGCGGCCAGTGCCTCCAGCGCCCTCTTGTCGATCTTGCCGTTGGCGGTCAGCGGAAGGCTCTCCCGCCAGAGGAAGACCGACGGGACCATGTACTCCGGCAGCAACTCGCCCAGCCGGCCCCGCAGTACATCGGCGTCCAGCGCGTGCCGCCCGGAGTAGAAGGCCACCAGGCGTTTGCCGTGCCCCGCCCGCTGGGTGACCACCACCGTGCCGTCGCCGACCCCGGGCACGCGGAGCAGCGCGTTCTCGATCTCCCCCATCTCGATACGGAAACCACGGATCTTGACCTGGCTGTCCCGGCGGCCGAGGAACTCCAGCTTCCCCTCCGGGAGCCAGCGGCCGTGGTCGCCCGCCCGGAAGAGCCGGAGCCCGGGACGGTGCGGGTCCGGCAGGAAGGCCAGCCGGGTGCGCTCGGGATCGTTGATGTATCCGCGGCCGACGCAGACCCCGGAGAAGACGATCTCGCCGGGAGCGCCGAGCGGCACCGGCGCCAGCTGCTCGTCCACGAC
Source organism: Streptomyces sp. NPDC048612 (assembly GCF_043199295.1). NCBI lineage: Bacteria > Bacillati > Actinomycetota > Actinomycetes > Kitasatosporales > Streptomycetaceae > Streptomyces > Streptomyces sp. NPDC048612. The sequence continues at coordinate 306,847 of NZ_JBICVV010000003.1, read as the reverse complement.
GTACACCCGCACATTGCCGACCGGGCGGCCGAGCGGGATGCGCTCGCCGGCCGGCACCGCGTCCATGACCTCGTGGTTGGTGTCGTCCGACGTCTCGGTCAGCCCGTAGGCGTTGACCAGCCGGATGCCGGGGTGGGCGGTGAACCAGCGCTGCACCAGCTCCTTCTTCAGCGCCTCACCGGTGACCGACACACAGCGCAGGTCCGGCAGTTCCCGGGGCCGCTGGGCGAGCGAGGACAGGACGACGTCGAGGTACGAGGGGACCACCTGGAGCACCGTGGCCCGGCCGTCGGCCACCGTGTCGACGAAGCGCCCCACGTCCAGCACGGCCGACTGCTCGACCAGCAGCGTCCGGCCGCCGACCAGCAGCGCCGCGAGCAGTTGCCACAGGGAGATGTCGAAGCACTGCGGCGCGGTCTGGGCGACCACCTGGCCCTCGCCGATCCCCAGGTCGTCGATCTTCGCGTAGAGGTGGTTGAGCATGCCGAGGTGCTCGCACATCGCGCCCTTGGGCTCGCCGGTGGAGCCCGAGGTGAAGTAGATGTAGGCCAGTTGGTCCGGACCGACGCGAACCTCCGGGGCGTGGTCGTCGTGGCTCGCGGCGCAGACGGCGTCGATGTGGAGGGCCTGGACGCCGGGCACCGAGGTGAGCGCCCGGTCGAGGCCGCCGGTGCTGCCGGGCTCGGTCAGCACCAGCCGGCACCCGGCGCGCGAGAGCATCAGCGCGATCCGGCCGGGCGGGAAGTGCGGCTCCACGGGCAGGTACGCGCCGCCGGCCTTGAAGACCGCGAGGACCGCGGCCAGCCACTCCAGATTGCGTTCGGTGACCACCGCGACCACGTCCTCGCGGCCCAGCCCGCGGGCCAGCAGGGCGTGCGCCAGCCGGTTGGCGCGGACGTCGAGTTCCCGGTACGTCCACTGCCGGCTCCCGTGCACGGCGGCGACGGCGTCCGGGTGCGCCCGCACCCGCTCGGCGAACAGCTCGTGGAACCGCCGGTCCGGCAGCGGCCGGTGCGGACCGGCCAGCCCTTCGAGCTGCCACCGCAGCTCCTCGGTGGAGAGCAGGGACTGCCGCCGGTGCTCGGCCGCCGGGTCGGCGGCCAGCAGGGTGAGCGCCGTCCGGTAGTAGCCGCCGATCCGGGCGGCACACTCCTCGTCGAGCACCTCGGTCCGGTACCGCAGCCGCAGCAGGTCCCGGCCGTCCCGGCGGACGAGGGTCACCCGCAGCACGGTCCCGCCGTCCGGGCCGCCGTCCGTACCGGGCGGGCCGAAGACGGTCTCGGGGGACGGCCCGGCGCGCCCCGGCTCCGGGCCGTCCCCGTCGGCCGGGAACCGCCGGTGCTCCAGCAGCGCCACCTCCGCCCGGCGGGTGTCCCGCAGCAGGTCCCGCCAGGAGCGGGCCGCGGTCGAGAGCCGGCACGGCAGCGGTGGGCCGCCCGGCCCGGCGAGGTAGCCGGTCGTGACCTCGCGGTCGCCGGACAGCACGGCGAGCACCTTGGCGTGCGCCGCCAGCAGCACCGAGCTCAGCGGCATCCGCAGCGTGCCGGCCAGCCGGTGCAGGGCCGTCAGCAGGCGCTCGGGCAGGACCGTCTCGTGCACGGCGGTGCCCGGTGCCGGGACCCGGGTCCACCGCGGTACCCGGGTGAACGCGCCGTCGGTCACCGCACCGCGTCGGCGTGCGGTGCCGTCGGCTGTCATGGATGGGGTCATCGGGTGCTACCTCCCGTCCTCGCCGGTGTCGCCGCCGCAGGTCTGCCGGGCCGGGTTCCCGCCCCACTGCGCGTGCGGCGGGACGGCCTCGCCCTTCATGAGGAAGGAGTCGGGCGCCAGCATCGCGGCGTCGCCCACCGTCACGCCGTAGTGGACGAAGGCGCCGACGCCGAGCGTGCAGCCCGCCGCGAGCGTGCTGCGGTCGGACTTGAAGGTGCCGTCCTCCTGCGAGTGGCACTGGACGACACTGCCCTGGTTGAGGGTGCAGCCGTCCCCGATGGCGGCCAGCGTCCGCTCCGTCAGATAGCAGCCGTCGTCGAAGACCTTGCGGCCGATCCGCACCCCCAGCAGCCGCCAGATGAGGTTCTTGAACGGGGTGCCGTTGAAGAACAGCAGATACGTCTCCGAGGGCACCTTCCAGAAGCGCTCCCGCCGCCAGAAGCGCCGGTCGTAGATCGAGCAGAACAGCGGGGTCAGCGGGTGGAACACCGTCACCGCCCGTTCGACCAGGACGAAGTAGACGACGCCGGAGACGAGGACCAGCACGTTGGCCAGTGCGAGCGCCAGGGCGCCGAGGGAGTCGTAGAGCTCGGCGGCGAGCGCCGCGAGCAGCGTGATCCAGAAGAAGTAGAGCCACCGCACCAGGAGATAGAGGCCCATGGTGGCGGCGTTGTGCCGGTTCTTGGCGGCGAGGCGGCGGCCCAGCCGCTCGCCGTTCTTCAGCTCGTCGAAGGTGCTGTCGCGCTGTACCGAGCGGGGTATCTCGAAGGCGGGTGAGCCGAGCAGCCCGACCCCCTCCCGGACCTCGCCGTCGACCGGGACCATGACTTTCGTCGCGAGCAGGCAGTTGTCGCCCGTCTTTCCCCGCGAGGGGTAGGCGATCCGGTTCCCGAGGAAGTTGCGCGGCCCGATCGAGGTCCGGGAGACGCGGAAGGAGGTGGCGGAGAAGTCGGCGTTCATGACGGACAGACCGTCGGCGACCATCGTCCCGCTCCCGACGGAAGTCAGGTACGGGCTCTCATGCTTGACCTCGGTGCCGAAGTTCGACCCGGTCTGTTCCACCCGGGAGAGGTCGTAGCCGAGGCACCGCAGGTAGTGCACGATGGCGGAGCTGTCGCCGAACAGCCGCATCAGGAACTTCCGGTTGGTGCTGAGGGCGATCAGCCGGTGCACCCCGTAGTGGAAGCCGTACAGCGGATAGACCCGGCCCGGCCGGATGGTGCGGCTGAGCAGTCGCGGGACCGTGACCTGGAAGAGCAGGCCCAGGGGCACGGCGGCGAAGAAGAGCAGCGACACCGCCAGCGCGTCCGTGTAGAACGACCAGCTTCCCAGGGCCGTGGGCCCGGGTTCCAGGACCGCGGTGAGCTGCGGTGCCTCGGCCAGCAGGATGCCCACACCGCCGATCGCCAGCGGCACGTACAGCAGCAGCACGGTCGCCATCTGGAGGCAGCTGTGCAGCGTCCTGCGCACGGCGCCGCAGGCGGCCGGCTCGACGAAGCGGAAGTCCACCCCGCACCGCTGCGCCGGGGACCCGTGCCAGCTCTCGCCGTCCGGCACCATCTGCCCGCTGTGCAGCGACGAGGCGTGGCCCAGCTGGGCGCCGTCGCCCAGCGCGGTGTCGATGTCGAGCACGGTGGCCTCGCTGATGACCACGTGCTCCCCGAGAACTACCGCGCCGGTCTGGATCAGCCCGGCGCGGGCCCGGTAGCAGTTGAGGAACGCGTCCTTGCGGATGACGGTGCCGGCGCCGACGGAGAGCAGGTCGGTGCACACCGGCACATTGCGCGAGAAGACCGCGACGCCCCGCCCGAGGTGCGCGCCCAGGGCCCTGAGGTAGAGGGTGTAGAGCGGCGAACCGACGAACAGGACCAGGGGGTTCGCCCGGATCAGCGTCTTGACGGCCCAGAAGCGGACGTACCGCAGGCTCCAGACCGGGAACTGCCGGGGCTTCCAGCGGCCGACGAGGGCCCACTTCACCGCCACCGGAACGGCACACAGCACCAGCAGTGCGGCCGCGCCGCACAGCACCGACCGCAGATATCTGTCGAACAGCCCGGACCCGGCGCTGATCCACTCATAGCTCCAGGCCGTCAGGACCGCGACGAGACAGCTGTACCCGAGGAAGGTCAGCAGCTGGAGCGCGCCGCACAGGACGTAGCGGGCGGTGCCCGCGATCACGGGAGCCGGAGCGGGCGGCGGGGGAGCCGGGGCGGTGGCCTCGGCCGGGCCGCCGTCCTGGAAGGACGGCGCGGAGTCCGCCAGGGCCGTCGCCAGCTGCCGGATCGTCGGATACCGGTAGACGTCCTTCATCGACACGGCCGGCAGGTCGGCACGCTTCCTGACCCGCGCGCAGAAATGTGCCATCACCAGGGAGTCGGCGCCCAGATCGTCGAAGAAGTGCTGGTCCACCGGCACCTGCCCGGCACCGGTGACCTCGGCGAGGGTGGCGGCGAGCGCGCCCTCGATCCCGGTGGCCGGTTCGCCGGCGGCGGTCGGATCAGGTGCCGCGCACCGGCCGGCTGACGACTCCGCCGGATACGAGGTCAACTCTTCGACCGGCTTTCCGACCATTGCGACCTCCCTGAGAAGCGCCGACGACCGTCGTCCGTCCTCCCGGTCCCGCAGGCGCTCCGGTTCGCGTCGCACGGGCAGTTCCTAATGTGTATTCGAGGCCCATGGCGATATGGATTGCCAAAAGGGGATTTTTCTCCTTACCGGCGATCTCTCGTGCCCTCGCGTCAGCGCCCAGAAGCCGGGGTGACCAGCCGTTTCGCGCCCCTTACCGGTCACTTGCCCGGGTGCCGTCGAGGTCCGTACGCGACGGGCGGGCCCCGGCTGACAGTGCGGTGCAGTGCGCGGGCCGGGCGCGGGCGGACTCAGCCGAACGGGCCCCGACCGGCTGCGCCCACCGTGAGGCGGCGTCAGCCTGGGAGGGCGCGGCCGACGCGTGACCACGCGGCCCGGCAGCCCTTCCCGGGGCACGGTGCGCAGACTGACGAGGGGACGGTTCGACAGGTCGTGAGGCGCATTCCGCACACCGCATCCGAGGGGCCCCGGCCGCCGGAGCGGTCGGCCGCGGACCGTGGCGTGGACGGTCTGCTGGTGCTGGTCGCCCAGGGCGACCAGACCGCGTTCGCCGGGGTGTACGACGCCCTCGTGGTGCCCGTCATGAGCCTGGCCTACCGGATTCTGCGCGACGAGGCGCAGGCTGAAGAGGTGACGCAGGACGTGATGCTCGAAGTGTGGCGGAAGGCCGGCCGGTACCGCCCCGAGCGCGGCGCCGCGAAGTCCTGGGTCCTGACGCTGGCCCACCGGCGGGCGGTGGAACGGGTGCGGGCGGTACGGGCCGGTGCGGAGCGCGAGCGGAAGGCCGCGCAGCTGGCCCACCAGACCCCGTTCGACGAGGTGGTGGAGGCCGTCGAGGAGCGGGAGGAACGGGCCCAGGTGTACCGCTGCCTGGCCGGCCTCGGGAACACCCAGCGCCTGCCGCTGGTCCTCGCCTACTACCAGGGGCTGACCTACGCGGAGGTCGCCGAGGCCCTGTCCACTCCCGCGGGCACGGTGAAAACGAGGATGCGCACCGGACTGCGGAGACTGCGCGTCTGTCTGGGAGGTGACTGATGTCCGCCGTCGAAGATCCGCACGAGGCGGTCGGGGCGTATGTCCTGCACGCCCTGCCGCCCGAGGAGGCGGCCGCCTTCTCGCAGCATCTGGCGGGCTGTGACGCCTGCACCCGGGAGGCCGCCGACCTGGATGCCGCCGTCGCGTGTCTGGCCGACGCGGAGGCGGTGGCCCCGCCCGAGGCGCTGCGCCGGCGGGTCCTCCAGCAGATCGCGACCACCGCCCAGGAGCAACTGCTCCGCCGTGCACCGTCCCGGCACGAGGAACCGCGACTGGACCTGGAAGTCTGACCGGGCGGCGGGCGGGCCGCCGCGCCCCTGCCCCGAGGCCGGGCCCGCCCGCCCTCGGCGGCCGGTGTGGTCCGACCACACGTCTTGTGTGACATAGTTTTTGCACGGGACAGTCAGGGCCGAGCCGGGGAGTTGGGGATGACCGCCGAATGGCGACCTGTGCGGCAGTCGCGCACGCATGAGCTCGTCCTGGAGCGCATCGAGGAGCGGGTGCTCGCCGGAGAACTCAAGGCGGGGGACCGCCTGCCGCCCGAGCGCGAGCTGGCGCCGGTGCTCGGCGTCAGCCGGTCCGCGCTGCGCGAGGCGCTGCGGGTGCTGGAGACGATCGGGGTGCTGGTCGCCCAGGCCGGACGCGGGCCGGACGCCGGAGCGCGGATCGTACGGAACCCGGACGATGCGCTGGGCAGGCTGCTGCGGCTGCACTTCGCCCTGGGCAGCTACCGGCTGCACGATGTGCTGGAGGCCCGGGTGGTCCTGGAGCGCTCCAGCTTCGAGGCGGCCGCGGAGCACGCCTCGGCGGAGGACCTGGACGAGGCGGAGGCGCTCCTCGGACGGATGCGGGAGCCCGGTGTGGGGGCCGCCGACTTCAACGACCTGGACACCCGCTTCCATGTCGCCATCGCCCGCAGCTCCGGCAACCAGCTGACCTCCACGCTCACCTCGGCCGTGCGGGAGTCGGTCCGTCCGCTGATCCTGCGCGCCCTGGAGACGGCGGAGGACTGGCCCGCCACGGCGGAGGCGCTGAACGCCGAGCACACCGAGCTGCTGCGCCTGGTGCGGGCGGGCGAGGGCGCGCGGGCCGCCGATCTGGCCGAGGCCCATATCCGTGGCTTCCACGGCAGGCTGGTCGACGAGGACGCCCCGGTGGAGCAGGAACAGGAGTAAGCAGGACCGGGGGAGAGGACGGCGTCGGGCCGCCCCCTCCCGCACGCCCTACGGCAGCATCCAGGACAGCACCGGCAGTGACTGCAGCAGGACCAGCACGCACAGCACCGCCAGCATCGCGACGCTGTATCCCGCGACCTTGCGCAGCAGAATCCGCTCGCTGCCGGGCTGTTCCACCGCGGTCGCCGCGATGGTCAGGTTCTGCGGGCTGATGAGCTTGCCGACCACGCCGCCCGTGGTGTTGGCGGCCACCAGCAGGGTCGGGTCGATGCCCGCCGTCTTGCCGGCGGTCTGCTGGAGCGTGGCGAACAGCGCGTTCGACGAGGTGTCCGAGCCGGTGACGGCGGTGCCGAGCCAGCCGAGGACGGGGGAGAGCAGGGCGAAGAGCCCCCCTGTGGCGGCGAGCCAGGTGCCGATGGCGAGGGTCTGCCCCGACTGGTTCATGACGTAGCTCAGCGCCATCACGGTGGCGACCGTGGCGATGGCGGTGCGCATGGCCCGCACGGTGCGCCCGGCGCAGGACAGGGCCGTGCGCGCACTCATCGGGAAGCGGTCGGCGTCCTTCGCGCGGCTGTAGACCAGCATCACCAGAAGGCCGGAGAGGATCAGCAGGGTGCCGGGGTTGCCCAGGACGTCCAGCTTGTAGACCGCGCTGCCCGCCGGGGAGCCGTCGGGGGCGAGAAGGCTGCCGTACAGGCCCGGCCAGTCCACCTGGAGGGTGACGGAGCCGAGCAGCGCGGGCATGTCGAGGCCGCCGAGGTCGAGCTTGGCGAGCGCGAAGACCGCGATCACCAGCAGGTACGGCAGCACGGCGAGGACGGTGCGGCGGCGGGTCAGCGGTTCGGCCGCCACGTGGGAGCGCTGGTCGTCCGGTGTCGTGGGGCGCCAGAAGCGCAGCATGACCACCGCGGCGCCGAAGCCGGCGAGTGCGGCGACCACATCGGTCAGCTCGTAGGCGAAGTGGGCCGAGCACCAGAACTGGGACGCGGCGAAGACCGCCCCGGTGACCAGGGCGACCGGCCACAGCTGCCGCACCCCGCGCCGCCCGTCGACGAGGAAGAGCAGCAGCTGCGGAACGAAGAGGGCGAGCAGCGGGCTCTGCCGTCCGACGACCGCGGCCAGTGACTCGGCGGGGATGCCGGTGAGGCCGCCCGCGGTGGTGAGGGGAATGGCCATGGCGCCGAAGGCGACCGGCGCGGTGTTGGCGACCAGGACCGTCACGGCGGCGGTGAGCCGGGGCAGCCCGAGCGCCATCAGCATGGCGGCGGTGATCGCGACGGGCGCGCCGAAGCCCGCGAGCGCTTCGAGGAGCCCGCCGAAGCAGAACGCGATGAGCATGGCCTGGACCCGCAGATCGCCGCGGCCCACGGAGTTGAAGCAGCGGCGCAGATCGTCGAAGCGGTGGCTGACCACGGTGAGTTCGTAGAACCAGAGGGCCGACACGACGATCAGCATCACCGGGAAGAGGCCGAAGACCGCACCCTGGGCGGCGGACAGTGCGCCGAGCCCGAGGGGCATGCCGTAGCCGAGGACCGCGACCAGGAGGGCGGCCAGCAGGGCGCCGAGGGCGGAGTGCAGCGCGGAGCGCCGGGCCGCCATCAGCAGCACGAAGAAGGCCGCCAGGGGTATCAGGCCCAGGAGCGCGGTCAGGGTGAGGCTGTCCCCGACGGCGGCCACGTCGGGGGTGTAGGCCGCCAGGGCAGCGGACGGAGTGGTGGCCACGGAGTCTCCTCATCGAGTTCTGCGCCGCCAGGCCGGGCGGGAACGTCCAGTCCCCGGCCGGCGCGGCGCCATGTGGCTGACGCAACGGCCCTCAGTAGCCCATCGGAGATGTCGCATGTCAATAAGGTCGGACCAAACTGCGTCCTTACTTTTCTTCTGCGGTTCGAAGCGAGTATGGTCGGACCATAAGCGCCAGGGAGGCTCCATGCGCATCGCACTCTTCGCCACCTGTCTGGGAGACACGCTCTTCCCGGAGGCGGTGAAATCCACCGCGGTCCTGCTGGCCCGTCTGGGCCATGAGGTGGTCTTTCCGCCGCAGCAGACCTGCTGCGGCCAGATGCATGTCAACACCGGCTACCAGCGTGAACCGGTGCCGCTGGTCCGGAACTTCGCCGAGCAGTTCGGCGACCCGTCGATCGAGGCGGTGGTGGTGCCGTCCGGCTCCTGCGCCGGCTCGGTCCGCCACCAGCACGAGGGCGTCGCCGAACGCTACGGGGACGCGGCCCTCCGCGCCGGGGTGGCCACGGTCAAGGACAAGACGTACGAGCTGTCCGAGTTCCTCGTCGACGTCCTCGGCGTGACGGCCGTCGGGGCCTACTTCCCGCACCGGGTGACCTACCACCCCACCTGTCATTCGCTGCGGATGCTGCGGGTCGGCGAGAAGCCGCTGCGGCTGCTGCGCGCCGTCGAGGACATCGACCTGGTGGAGCTGCCCGAGGCCGACGCCTGCTGCGGCTTCGGCGGCACCTTCGCGGTCAAGAACGCCGAGACCTCCACCGCGATGCTGCGCGACAAGATGCGTCATGTCACCGGCACCGGGGCTGCGGTGTGCACGGCCGGCGACTCGTCCTGCCTGATGCACATCGGCGGCGGACTCTCGCGCCTCGGGGCCGGCACCCGGACCCTGCACCTGGCGCAGATCCTCGCGTCCACCCGCACCGCGCCGCACGTCCTGACGGAGGCCGCCCGATGAGCAGTCCGACCGGCCCCACGGCGCCCGGCACCTTCCTCGGGATGCCCGCCGTGCCCCCGCGCTCCCCGTACGGCGCGGGCCATCTCCGCGGCGAGCAGGCCTTCCCCCGCGCCGCCCACGACGAGCTGGGCAATGAGCAGCTGCGCCGCAACCTGGGCAAGGCCACCCACTCCATCCGCGCCAAGCGCCTCGCCGTCACCGGTGAACTGCCCGACTGGGAGCAGCTGCGCGACGCCGGTGCGGCGATCAAGACGGACACCATGAACCGGCTGCCCGAACTGCTGGAGCAGCTGGAGCGGAAGGTCACCGAGCGCGGCGGCACCGTCCACTGGGCCCGGGACGCCGTCGAGGCCAACGAGATCGTCACCCGGCTGGTCCGGGAGACCGGCAGCGACGAGGTCCTCAAGGTCAAGTCGATGGCCACGCAGGAGATCGGCCTCAACGAGCACCTGGCGGACCAGGGCATCGCGGCCCTCGAAACCGACCTGGCCGAACTGATCGTGCAGCTCGCCGACGACCGGCCGTCGCACATCCTGGTGCCCGCGATCCACCGCAACCGCGAGGAGATCCGGGAGATCTTCCTCCGCCGCATCCCGGGCGTCGACCCCGCACTGGACGCCGACCCCGCCCGGCTCGCGGCCGCGGCCCGCGCGTTCCTGCGCGAGAAGTTCATGACGGCCCAAGTGGCCGTCTCCGGCGCCAACTTCGGGATCGCCGAGACCGGCACCCTGGCGGTGGTGGAGTCCGAGGGCAATGGCCGGATGTGTCTGACGCTGCCCCGGACCCTGATCACCGTCATGGGCATCGAGAAGGTCCTGCCGCGCTTCCAGGACCTGGAGGTCTTCCTCCAGCTGCTGCCACGCTCCTCGACCGGTGAGCGGATGAACCCGTACACCTCGCTGTGGACCGGGGTGACCCCGGGCGACGGGCCGCAGGAGTTCCATCTCGTCCTGCTCGACAACGGGCGGACGGCCGCGCTCGCGGACCGCATCGGGCGCGCGGCGCTGCACTGCATCCGCTGCTCCGCCTGCCTCAACGTCTGTCCGGTGTACGAGCGGACCGGCGGCCATGCCTACGGATCGACCTACCCCGGCCCGATCGGTGCGGTGCTCACCCCGCAGCTGGCCGGGATGCACGGCGCCAAGGACGACCCCAACAGCTCGCTGCCGTACGCCTCCAGCCTGTGCGGGGCCTGCTTCGATGCCTGCCCGGTCAAGATCGACATTCCGTCGCTCCTGGTCGAGCTGCGCCACCAGCACACCGAGCAGTCCGGCACCACCCCGGAGAAGCTGGCGATGAAGGCCGCGGCCGCGGTGATGAAGCAGCCCAGGCTGTTCACCGCCGCGCAGAAGGCCGCCGGGCTCGGACGCGTGCTGGCGGGGCGGGACGGCACGCTCTCCCGCCTGCCACCGCCGTTCAACGGCTGGAGCGACAGCCGGGACACCCCCGCCCCGCCCAGGCAGTCCTTCCGCTCCTGGTTCGCCTCCGCCGAGGGCGCGGCCGCGATGCGGGCCGCGGCCGAAGAAGGCGGCCGGTCCACCGACGACGATCCGCAGGAGGCCCCATGACCGCGAGCGCACGGGAGACGGTGCTCCGCCGTGTCCGGGACGCCCTGACCCTTTCCGACGGGGCCGAGGTGACGGTCCCGCGTGCCTACCGCACCGGCCACTCCCTCCCCGACGACGAGCGGCTCGCCCTCTTCACCGACCGGCTCGTCGACTACCGGGCGGTGGTGCGCACCTGCACCACCGCCACGACAGCGGAGGTGCTCGCCGAGGTGCTGCGCGAGCACGGCGCCCGGCGGATCGGGGTACCACCGGGCCTCGATCCGGCCTGGCTGGCCGGGTACGACGGGGAGACGGTGACGGACGCGGCGGAGGTGCCCGCGCCCCGGCTGGAGGCGCTGGACGGGGTGGTGACCTCATCCGCCGTCAGCTGCGCCGAGACCGGCACGATCTTCCTGGACGGCGCCGCCGCGGACCAGGGGCGGCGCGCGCTGAGCCTCGTCCCCGACCTGCATGTCTGCGTCGTCGGTCTGTCGTCGGTGCGGACCGGTGTGCCGGAGGCGCTCGCGCAGCTGACGCCGGAGCACCCGATCACGATGATCAGCGGCCCCTCGGCCACCTCCGACATCGAACTGGAACGGGTGGAGGGGGTACACGGCCCGCGCACATTGGCGGTGGTGATCCGCACCGACGGCTGAGCGGCCGCCCCGGGCCCGGCGCGGCGGTGGACCCGGCGTACCTCACGGGGCCGGCCGCGCCGCCCGGCGCCATGCCGCCTCGCGCAGCAGCCGCAGCCCGTTGAGGCCGACGAGGACGGTGGAGCCCTCATGGCCGAGGACGCCCAGGGGCAGCGGCAGGTCACCGAGCAGGTCCCACAGGACCAGGCCGGAGAGGCACACCGAGGCCAGCACCAGGTTCTGGACGACCAGCCGGCGGGCCGTACGGGACAGCGCGATCACGGCGGGCAGGGCGGTGAGTTCGTCCCGGACGACGACCGCGTCGGCGGTCTCCAGGGCGAGGTCGGAGCCCGCCCGTCCCATGGCGATCCCGGTGTGCGCGGCGGCCAGCGCCGGTGCGTCGTTCACCCCGTCACCGACCATCAGCACCCGGCGCCCGGCCGCCTCCTGTGCACGGACGATGCCGACCTTGTCCTCGGGCAGCAGCCCGGCCCGGACGTCGGTGATGCCGACTGCGGCGGCGAGTGGGGCGGCGGCGCGGGGGTTGTCGCCGGTCAGCAGCACCGGCGTCCGCCCGGTGAGCGCCCGGAGGCCGCTGACGGTGGCCGCCGCGTCGGGCCGCAGCCGGTCGGCGAGGCCCAGCACCCCGGCGGGCGCCCCGTCGCGGAGGACCAGCACGGCGGTGTGCCCGGCCTCCTCCAGTGCGGCGACCAGGGCACCGGCCTCCGCGCCGGCCGGATCGCCGGCGGTCAGCAGCCGGGCCGGGGCGCCGACCGCGATCCGCGTCCCGCCGACGGTGGCCCGGACGCCGGTGCCGGGGGAGGCGGTGAACTCCTCCACGGCGGGCAGGACCAGGCCGCGGGCGCGGGCGGCGGCCACGACGGCGCGGGCCAGGGGGTGTTCGCCGGCGTGCTCCGCCGCGGCCGCCCAGGTCAGCAGGGTCTCCTCGGTCACCCCGGAGCCGGGCAGCGGGCGGATCGCGGTGACCTGCGGGGTGCCCGCGGTGAGGGTGCCGGTCTTGTCGAGGGCGACGGCGTCCACCTGGCCGAGGCGTTCCATGACGACGGCGGACTTGACGAGCACGCCGTGCCGTCCGGCGTTGGCGAGGGCCGACAGCAGCGGCGGCATGGTCGCCAGCACCACCGCGCACGGGGAGGCGACGATCATGAAGGTCATCGCCCGCAGCAGCGCACGGGCCGGATCACCGCCGAAGAGGAGCGGGAGCACGAAGACGGCCACGGTGACGGCCACCATGCCGACCGAGTAGCGCTGTTCGACCTTCTCGATGAACAGCTGGGTCGGCGCCTTGGTCTCCGAAGCCTCGGCGACCATGGCCACGATCCGGGCGAGCACGGAGGCGCCGGCATCGCGCTCGACCTTGATCCGCAGCGCCCCGGTGCCGTTGAGGGTGCCGGCGAACACCTCGTCACCGGGTTCCCTGGTCACCGGCAGCGGTTCACCGGTGATGGTGGCCTGGTCGATCTCGCTGATCCCGGCCAGCACCCGGCCGTCCGCACCGACCCGTTCGCCGGGGCGCACCAGGACGGTGTCGCCCACGACCAGGTCCGCGGCGGCCACGGTCGTCTCGCTGCCGTCGTCGGCCACCCGGGTCGCGGTGTCCGGCGCGAGAGCGAGCAGACCGCGCACGGAGTCCCGGGTGCGGGCGGTGGCCAGCGCCTCCACGGCACCGGAGACCGCGAAGATGACGATCAGCAGCGCACCGTCCCGCACTTGGCCGATCGCCGCCGCCCCGAGCGCGGCGACGATCATCAGCAGATCGACGTCCAGGGTCTTCTCCCGCAGCGCCCGCAGCCCGGACCAGGCCGGCTCCCAACCACCCGTCACATAGGCGACGGTGTACAGCGGAACCCACCCCCAGGCCGGTACGCCGGTGAGGTCCAGCAGCAGGGCGAGGAGAAACGCGAGGGTGGCGCCGGCCGCCCAGCGGGCCTCGGCCGGCACCCGGAGCCGGGGACGGCGCGGGGCCTCCGGGCCGGCCCCGGAGGCTCGGGGTGGACGCTTCAGTACGGCAGAAGGCATGACGGGACAACCCTTCGCGGGCGGGGACCGGCAGGGCCACCACCGTACCGGAACAAATGAAGAGGTCTTCATTCTTCGTCGTTAGGATGACCCTCATGGGCCATGGAATGGATGACCACCGCACCACCACCCGCGAGCGCCTGGACGCCGTGGGTGCCGCCGATGTCGCCGCCACGCTCCAGGCCCTCTCGACGCCCTCGCGGCTGCGCATCCTGGCCCGCCTCCAGGAGAGCCCCTGCGCGGTCGGCGATCTCGCCGCCGCCGTCGGCATGGAACAGTCCGCCTGCTCCCACCAGCTCCGGCTGCTGCGCAACCTCGGCCTGGTCACCGGCGAGCGCCACGGCCGCTCGATCGTCTACGCCCTCTACGACCACCACGTGGCCGAACTCCTCGACCAGGCCCTCTTCCACGTCGAGCACCTGCGGCTGGGCCTCCATGACACCCCGTCAGGAGCGGCGGACGCAGTACCCGGCTGACGGCCCGCCGCCGCCCCGGCCCGCGAGCCGGACGGGGACGCCTGGCCTGCGAACCGGAGGGCGACACCCGGCCCGCGAGCCGGACCAAGACGCCCGGCCCGCCCGGCCGGGACGGTCCGGCGGCCGGGCGGACGCGCCGGGTGTCGCCGCCTACATGCTCCGGTTGTCCAGCACGGCCACGGCCCGCCGTACGCGGGCGGTCTCCTCGGTGTCCACCTCACCGATGAGCAGGTCCGCCGTGTCGCCCAGCTGTCCGCGGACGGTGCCGTCGGGGCCGATCAGCGCGCTGTGCCCGACGCCGGTGGGCATCTTGGTGGGTGCCTCCGGGTCGGCCTGCGGGTCCGGGGCGGCCTGGTTGACGGCTGCCATCCAGACCGTCGCGTCCAGGGCCCGGGCCCGTACCAGCAGGTCCCACTGCGCGCGCTTGCCCGGTCCCGCGGCCCAGGAGGCGGGCAGCACCGACACCGTCGCCCCGGCATCGGCATGGGCCCGGAACAGCTCGGGGAACCGCAGGTCGTAGCACGTCGCCAGGCCCACCCGGACCCCGTCGACATCGATGGTCACCACGCGGTTGCCGGGGGCGACCGTGTCGGACTCCCGGAACCCGAAGGCGTCATAGAGATGGATCTTGTCGTAGGACTCCTCGACCCCGGGCCCCGTGGCCAGCAGGGTGTTGGCCACCCGCCCGTCCGGCGTCGGCGTGAACATGCCCGCCACCACCGTCACCCCCGTCTCCCGGGCCACCGCCCGTACTCCTTCCGCCCACGGCCCGTCCAGCGGCTCGGCGACCTGCCCGAGCGGGGCCCCGAACCGCACCATGGCCGCCTCCGGAAGAACCACCAGCCGGGCCTCCTCCCGTGCCGCCCGGCGGACCTGCTCCTGGACGCCGGCGAGGTTCTCCTTCGGATCGGACGATGCCGTCATCTGGCACAGCGCGATACGCATGCGGATCTCTTCTCTCTCGTGTCTCTCTCGTGCCGATCGGTCTCTTCATGGCCTGGTACGGGGCGCCGCCCCGACCCGTCCTGGCGCGCCGGACGCGCTCAAGACCATCCTGCCTGCCGTCCGGCCTGCGACGGGGGTCGGGCGGGTGGTCTGTCCTCATCGTGCGCTGTATCCCCTCCTGGAAGCATGTCCGGGAGGCAGACCCCGGTGGTCCGGTGCAGCGGGCTGTGCACCGGTGCGGGCGGTCCGACCGCGCGCGGTGGCGTCGCACGCCAACGGGCCGGGCGGACGCCCCGGAAAAAGGGACGCCCGCCCGGCCCGTGCCGTCCTTCCGGCCCCGGTGTGCCGTGGCCGGAGCGGAGGGTCAGCCCGTCGCGGTCAAGTCGCCGCCCGTGCCCGCGATTTCCTCGGGGCGGAGCAGGGCGGCGAGGCGGTCGGCGGGGAGGAGGCCCTGTTCCAGGACGAGTTCGGCGACGCCGCGGCCGGTGGCGAGGGCCTCCTTGGCGATCGCGGTGGCCGCGGTGTAGCCGATGTGCGGGTTGAGGGCGGTGACCAGGCCGATGGAGTTCTCGACGCTCGCCCGGAGGGTCTCGGTGTTGGCGGTGATGCCTGCCACGCAGCGTTCGGCGAGGGTGCGGCACGCGGCCCCGAGGTGGGTGATGCTCTCCGAGAGGGAGTGCAGGATGACCGGTTCGAAGGCGTTGAGCTGGAGCTGGCCCGCCTCGGCGGCCATGGTGATGGTGACGTCGTTGCCGATGACCTCGAAGGCGACCTGGTTGACGACCTCGGGGATGACCGGGTTGACCTTGCCGGGCATGATGCTCGAACCGGCCTGCACCGGCGGCAGGTTGATCTCCGCGAGCCCGGCGCGCGGGCCGGAGGACAGCAGCCGCAGGTCGTTGCAGCTCTTGGAGAGCTTCACGGCGATGCGCTTGAGGACGCCCGACAGATGGACGAAGGCGCCGCAGTCCTGGGTGGCCTCGACGAGGTTGGCGGCGGTGACCAGGGGCAGACCGGTGAGGGCGGCGAGGTGGGTGCGGGCCGCCTCGGCGTAGCCCTTGGGGGCGTTGAGGCCGGTGCCGATGGCGGTGGCGCCGAGGTTGATCTCGTGGATCAGCAGGACCGCCTCCGCCAGCCGGCTCTGGTCCTCCTCCAGCATCACCGCGTACGCCGAGAACTCCTGGCCCAGGGTCATCGGCACCGCGTCCTGGAGCTGGGTGCGGCCCATCTTGAGGATGTCGCGGAACTCCTCGGCCTTGGCCGCGAAGGCCTCGCGCAGCACCGTCATCGCGTCGAGCAGTTCCCGTACGGCGATGATCGTGGCGACGTTGACGGCCGTCGGGTACACGTCGTTCGTCGACTGGCTCAGGTTGACGTGTTCGTTGGGGTGCAGCCGGCCGTGGTCGCCCTTGGCGTGGCCCAGGATCTCCAGCGCCCGGTTGGCGATCACCTCGTTGGCGTTCATGTTCGTCGAGGTCCCGGCGCCGCCCTGGATGACGTCCACGACGAACTGGTCGTGCAGCCGCCCGTCGGTCCGGATCTCCCGGCAGGCGGCGGCGATCGCGTCGGCCCGCTCGGTGTCGAGCAGCCCGAGGTCTTCGTTGGCCCGCGCCGCGGCCTCCTTGACGGCGGCGAGCGCGTTGATCAGGTGCGGGTAGGCGGCGATCGGCGTGCCGGTGATGGGGAAGTTCTCCACGGCGCGCAGGGTGTGCACGCCCCAGTAAGCGTCGGCGGGTATCTCCCGGTCGCCGAGCAGATCGTGTTCGCGGCGGTGGCCGGCGGCAGTCATGGTGCAGAGGGTCCTTTGTGAGGGGGAGCAGAGGAGGGAGGGGAGAGCCGGGGCGGGGTGCCTAGGAGGGAGGTGATGAGGCGTCAGATGTGTTACGGGGCAAGGGAGTCCACTGCCCGCAGGGCGCCGACCGGTGCGCCGCCGCCGATGACGGGGGCGGTGGCGAACGGGGCGAGGACCTCGGGGTCGACGCCGCAGCGGGCCAGGGCCGCCGCCGTCACCGGCATCCGGGCGCGGTCGGCGCCGTCGGCGATCTTCACGCCGACCGCCCGCCCGTCCGGCAGCGCCGCGATCTGCACGCCCTCGAAGCCGTCCTTGGCGAGCAGACCGGGCACCGCCCCCACCAGCCGGGCGACATCCCGCGCGCTGCCCGACACCATCTCCGGGTGCGCGCGCATGGCCTGGGCGACCAGGCCCTCACCGGTGCCGGGGGCGGCCGTCGCCAGCCGGGCGGCGGCCCGGGTCAGGCCGTGGAGGGAGACGGCGAACAGCGGGGCGCCGCAGCCGTCGACGGTGACCCGGGCGATGCCCTGCCCGGTGAGGTCCGCCACCGCCGCCGCGATCTCCTCCTGCAGCGGATGGCCGGGGTCGAGGTAGCCGTCCAGGTCCCAGCCCCGGGCGCGGGCCGTCAGCAGCATGGCGGCGTGCTTGCCCGAGCAGTTCTGCGCGAGCCGGGTGGGCCCCAGACCGCGCCGCAGCCACTCGTCCCGTACGGCGGGGTCGTACGGCAGATCGGGCACATTGCGCAGCTGGTCCTCGGTGAGGCCGCCGGCGGCCAGGATGCCCCGGGCCGCGGCCAGATGCTGCTCCTCACCGGAGTGGCTGGCCGCGACCAGGGCCAGCGACGGCTCGTCCAGCGGCGGCAGCCCCGCGCGCAGCAGACCGACCGCCTGGACCGGCTTGAGCGCCGAGCGCGGGTAGAACGCGGCCTCGATGTCGCCCGCCTGGAAGGCCACGCTCCCGTCGGCCGCCAGCACCACGACCGAGCCGTGGTGGACGCCCTCGACGAGGCCTCCGCGCACCACATGGGCGACGGGGACATGGGCCGGTTCCCGGACGGCGGGCGGTGCGCCCGTGGTGCGGTGCGGCGGCAGGGTGGTGCTCTGGCTCATGATCCGTTCTCGGTGCTCTCGGTGCCGGAGGGAGGTTCTGTGGGGCGGGGCCGTTCCGGGTGGGCGGCTTCTGCGCCGGGCGGTGTGCCGGGTGCGCCGCCGGACCGCGCGGCGGCCTCCTGGAGGGTGCCGACCCGGCCCCGTACCAGGAACCAGCCGCCGACCAGCGCGGCCACGATCAGCGGCAGCGACAGCACGGTGGTCCGGCCGGCTCCGCCGTCGGCCCACATCAGGACCAGGACCAGGGCGAGGAAGGCCAGCGTCACGCTCTCGGTCCACGGCGAGCCGGGCAGCCGGTAGCCGGGGCGGACCAGCTCCCCGGCGCGTGCCTTCCGCCAGAAGCGCAGATGGCAGATCATGATGATCGCCCAGGTGCTGAGGATGCCGAGCGCGGCGAAGTTCAGCACGATCTCGAATGCCTCGCTCGGCACCACGTAGTTGAGCCCGACGCCCAGGACGCAGACCCCCGAGGTGAGCAGAATGCCGCCGTACGGGACCTGGCTGCGGCTCATCACGCCGGTGAACCGCGGCGCGGAGCCGGACATCGCCATCGAGCGCAGGATGCGGCCGGTGGAGTAGAGGCCGGAGTTGAGGCTGGACATCGCGGCGGTGAGCACGACGAGGTTCATCACACCGCCCGCGGCCGGCACGCCGACCTTGGACAGCACGGTGACGAAGGGGCTCTCCCCGGCCGAGTACGCGTTCCAGGGCAGCAGCATCGCCAGCAGTACCACCGAGCCGACGTAGAAGACGGCCACCCGCCACATGATGGAGTTGATCGCCTTCGGCATGACCTTCGCCGGCTCCGCGGTCTCGCCCGCCGTGACGCCGACCAGCTCGACCGACGCATAGGCGAACACCACGCCCTGGATGACCAGCAGCATCGCCAGCGTCCCGGCCGGGAAGACACCGCCGTTGTCGGCGAGCAGCGAGGGGCCGGGGGAGTGGCCGGCGACCGGGTGCTGGGTGACCAGCAGGAAGATGCCGATCAGCATGAAGACGACCAGCGCGCCGACCTTGACGATCGCGAACCAGAACTCCAGCTCACCGAAGATCTTCACGGAGATGAGGTTGACGGTCAGCACGACCGCGAGCGCGATCAGCGCGATCACCCACTGCGGGACGTCGGAGAACATTCCCCAGTAGTGCGTGTAGGTCGCCACCGCCGTGATGTCCGCGATGCCGGTGGTCGCCCAGTTCAGGAAGTACATCCAGCCCGCGACGAAGGCGCCCTTCTCGCCGAGGAACTCCCGGGCGTAGGACACGAACGCCCCCGAGGACGGCCGGTGCAGCACCAGCTCACCCAGGGCGCGCACCACGAGGAAGGCGAACAGGCCGCACAGTGCGTACGCCACGGCCAGCGACGGCCCGGCCGAGGCGAGCCGGCCGCCGGCGCCGAGGAACAGCCCGGTGCCGATGGCCCCGCCGATCGCGATCATGTTGATGTGCCGGGCCTTGAGGGACTTCTGGTAGCCGGCGTCACCGGCGTCCACGTGCCCGCCCGCCTGATGCCGCGCGGCGTCCCGCTCCGCCGCCTCTTGTTGCTGCCGTTCCGCCTGCCGGAGGGACTGCTCGCTCACGCGTGATCCTCGTCTTCCGTGGAGGGGGGCGTGCGGTGTTGCGGCCGCACGATGGTGGTCAGCGTCGTCTCGACGCGGGCGAGGTGGTGCGCCATGGCTTCCACCGCGTCGTGTTCGGAGCGGTCGACGAGTGCCTCGACGATCGCCCGGTGTTCCCGGTTGGACTGCTCGCGCCGTCCGCCCAGCTCGTTGAGGAAGGCCGACTGACGGGCCAGTGCGTCGCGGATCTCCTCGATGACCCGGCGGAAGACCGGGTTGCGGGCCGCCTGGGCGATGGCGAGGTGGAAGAGACTGTCCATCGCCACCCACGCGGTGGTGTCGGTCTCCTGCTCCATCCGCTCCAGCAGATGGTGCAGATGGTCCAGGTCCTCCGCCGTGCAGCGCACCGCCGCGTAGCCGGCCACCGGGATCTCGACATGGCGGCGCACCTCCAGCAGGTCGCTCGCCGCGTAGTCGCCGAAGGTCGGGTCGGCCACCGCGCCGTCGGAGATCACGAAGGTGCCCTTGCCGGTGCGGGAGACCGTCAGCCCCATCGTCTGGAGCGCCCGCAGCGCCTCCCGGAGCACGGGTCTGCTCACTTCCAGCCGCCGGCAGAGCTCCGCCTCGGAGGGGAGCTTGTCCCCGACCGCGTACTCGCCCCGCTCGATGGCGCCGCGCAGATGGTTCAGGACCGCTTCCATCGCGCTGATCCGGCGAGGCATCTCGCCAGCTGTCTGGCTGTCTGACAGGTTCACCCAGGGATCGTCGATTCCCGCCGGGGGAGCTGTCAAGGGGTGGGGGGGGGGGGGGGGGGGCCCGGGCGCGCCCCCCCCCCCCCCCCCCGCCCACCCCCCCCCCCCCCCGCGCCCCACCCCCCCCCCCCCCCCCCCCACCCCGGTGCCGTCCCGTTCCGTGCCGGAGCCGCTACCGCGGGTGCGGCGGTTCCGCCGCGCGCCGTCCGCTGCCGCGGAAGTCCAGCATGTAGAAGACCTTGTCGTAGCGGCGTCCGCCCATCGCCACGAAGTCGGGCAGCCGGCCGTACTCACGGAAGCCGAGCGACCGGTAGAGGGTCAGTGCCCTGGTGTTGTCGGCACGGGCGTCCAGGGTGAGGACCTCGATGCCCGCCCCGCGGGCGTCCTCGACCAGGGCGCCGGTCAGCGAGCGGCCGAGGCCCCGGCCATGGGACCCGGCGGCCACCGCGATCTTCTCCAGATCCGCGTGCTGCCGGTTGGTCGGACGGGCATAGCGCAGCCAGTACCCCAGCCCGACCAGCCGGCGGCCGGTGTACGCCGCCCGCAGCGCCCCGTCGCCGGTGTGGGCGGCCCGCAGCACCCGGTCGGTCAGCTCCGCCACCTCGCCCCGTCCGGGCGGGTCGGTCCAGCCGAGCGGCGCACCGCCGCTGACCAGGTCCGCCAGGATGCGGTGGGCCGCCTCGGCGAAGTCCGTCGCCCGCTCCGGATCGGCGGCCAGCTGAAAGGCGTCCAGGATCTCGGGCGCCGTGTCCGTTCCGCTGGATGTCGTGGCATTCATGATCGGCAGCCTAGGGGGTGGGCGCACGCTGCCATAGAGCATGGCGGGCTCAACGGCGCCCGCGGTCACGGGGTTTGGCAGCCCCGCGAAGGTGCCTGGCCCGGAGCGGTTAGTGGGCGGCCGCCCACCGGTAGCGGTGTTCCGGGCGCCCGGTGTCGCCGTACTTCAGGGTCAGGGCGATGTGGCCGCCGCGTTCGAGGTGCTTCAGATAGCGCTGGGCCGTGGAACGGCTGACGCCGGCGCGTGCGGCGACCTCGTGGGCGGACAGCGGGTGCCCGGCCGCGTCCAGCACCCGGCGGATCAGGTCGACGGTCGCCGCGGAGTGGCCCTTGGGCAACTCCGTGTGCGGGGCGTCGGTGGTCCGGAAGGCGCCGAAGATCCGGTCCACCTGTTCCTGGCCGGCCTCGATGCGGCCGCCCAGCCCCTCGACGGTCCGGCGGAGCGCCGCATAGCCGTCGAGCTTGGCGCGCAGACCGGAAAAGCCGAACGGCTTGACGAGGTACTGGAGCGCCCCGGAGCGCATCGCGTCCTGGATGGTGGCGACGTCACGGGCCGCGGTCACCATGATCACGTCGGTGCGGTGGCCCAGCTGCCGCAGCCGCCGCACCAGGGTCAGCCCCGTCTCGTCGGGCAGGTAGTGGTCGAGCAGCACCAGGTCGGCGGGGGTGCGCTCCAGTGCGGCCAGGGCCTGGGCGGCGGTGTGGGCGCGGCCGGTGACCCGGAAGCCGGACACCTGGGACACATACGCGGCATTGATCTCGGCGACGTGGAAGTCGTCGTCCACGACCAGGACATCGATCACTGTGACGCTCCGCTCCCCAAGGGTCTTCGCTTCCCTGACTCCGTCCGTCCCGGACGCCGTGGCACGCCGTTCACCGTGCCTCCCCCGCGGCCGTGAGCCGCCGCCCGGGAGCCCCGTCCTCCGGGGCGAGGGCCTCGGGCAGCACGACGGTGAAGACCGCGCCGCCGCCCGCGCGGGCGGTCACCCGGGCCATCCCGCCGTACCGCTCGGCGAGCCGGCGCACCAGCGCCAGGCCGATCCCCCGGCCGCGGTGGAAGGTCACCGCGCCCGCGGGCGCGCCCTCGCCGGGGACCGTCCTGGCGGCCTTGGTGGACCAGCCCTCGGCGAAGATCCGCTCCCGCAGCTCCGGCGGCACCCCCGGCCCGGTGTCCGAGACCCGCAGGACGGCGGTGGTCCGCTCGGCCCGCAGCTCCACCTCGACGAACGGCTCCGCGCGGCGGCGCTCAGCGGCGGCGTCCAGCGCGTTGTCGAGGAGATTGCCCAGCACCGTCACCAGGTCGCGCGGGTCGACCACCGCGTCCGGCAGCAGCGTCGCGGGCGACACCCGCAGGGACACCCCGCGTTCGGCCGCGACCGCCGCCTTGCCGACGAGCAGTGCGGACAGCAGCGGATCGGCCACCCGCTCCGCGATCTGCTCCGCGGACGCCCGCTGCGCACTGGCCACTTCGGTGACGAACTCCACCGCCTTCTCGTACCGGCCCAGCTCCAGCAGTCCGCGCAGGGTGTGGAGCTGGTTGGCGTGCTCGTGGTCCTGTGCCCGCAGCGCGTCCAACAGGCCCTGAGTGCTGTCCAGTTCACGGCCCAGCAGCTCCAGCTCGGTACGGTCGCGCAGCGTCACCACCGCCCCGCCGTCCTGGGTCGGCATCCGGTTGGCGACCAGCACCCGACCCCCGCTGACCGCCAGCAGATCCGCACCGACCACCCGCCCGGCCAGCACCTCCGTGGTCCGGCCGGGCGGCAGCGCCTCCTCCAGCGCTCGCCCGGCGGCCCCCGCGTCCAGGCCCAGCAGCCGTCCGGCCTCGTCGTTGACCAGCCGGACGCGGCCGCGCCGGTCGACGGCGACCACGCCCTCACGGATGCCGTGCAGCATCGCCTCCCGCTCGTCGAGCAGCGCGGAGATGTCGGCGAACGCCACCCCGTGCGTACGGCGGCGCAGCCGGCGGGAGAGCACGACCGCGGCCAGTACCCCGACGGCCAGCGCGGCGCCCGCGTACCGCAGTAGTTCCGGGATGGTGCCGAACAGCCGCCCCTGGACGGTCTCGTAGGCGATGCCGACCGACACCGCGCCGACGATCCGGCCGCGGCCGTCGCGCAGCGGCACCTTGGCGCGGGCCGAACGCCCCAGTGTGCCGGTGTCGATCTGCCGCACCTGCCGCCCGGCGAGGGTCCGGCTGGGGTCGGTGGAGACATGCCGGCCGATCTCGCCGGGGTGGGTGTGCGACCAGCGCACTCCGCGGGTGTCCAGCACGACGACGTACAGCGCCCCGGTCGCGGTGCGAATCCGCTCCGCGGCGGCCTGTACCGGCCCGTGGGGGTCCGGTTCGGTGGCGACCAGCTGCCGGGCGAGGTCCGGGTCGGCGGCGGTGGTCTGGGCGATGGACAGGGCCCGGCGCATCGCCTGATCGTCCAGTTCGGCGCTGAGCGGGGCGAGGAACAGGCCGGTGGCGAGCACCATGACCCCGGTGGTCAGGGCCACTTGCGCGGTCAGTACCTGCGCGAAGACCCGTCGGGGCCACCGGATGCGCATCAGCTCTCCCTCGTCTCCGGACCTCCGCGGCCTTGCGGAACCGAAACTCCCTCTTCTTCCGGGGCGCCGGCACCGTGAGCCGTGCGTGAGCACCTGTGTACCGCCTGGTAGCCCCTCAGTGGTTCTAGCGTGAGCAAAATGAGCACAACAGGGTTTGCGCGCAGAAAGGCGGCTTGCGCCCACAAGGCCCGCTGTGGCCCGTCGCGCTCCTAACCTCCCGGGCCATGAGCAGCCACACCAGCCCCGCGATCGAACTGCGGGGGACGAGCAAGGCCTTCCGGACCCCCTCGGGGGCGCTGCACACCGCCGTCCGGGATCTGGACCTGGTCGTCGAACGCGGTGAGTTCGTCGCGGTCGTCGGCCCCACCGGGTGCGGGAAGTCCACCACGCTGACCCTGGTCAGCGGCCTGGAGGAGCCGACGGAGGGCGAGGTGCTGGTCGCCGGTGAGCCGGTCAGGGGCATCGGCGAGAAGATCGGGTTCGTCTTCCAGCAGGACGCGGTGTTCCCCTGGCGCACCGTGCTGTCGAACGTGATGGCGGGGCCCCGCTTCCGCGGCGTGCCGAAGGCGGAGGCCCGGCGGCGGGCGCGGGACTGGCTGGCCAGGGTCGGGCTGTCCGCCTTCGAGGACCGCTATCCGCACCAGCTCTCCGGTGGCCAGCGCAAACGGGTCGCCCTGGCCGCGACCTTCGTCAACGACCCCGAACTCCTGCTCATGGACGAACCGTTCTCCGCCCTCGACGTCCAGACCCGGGCGCTGATGTCGGACGAACTCCTGGAGCTGTGGTCGGGGACCGGCGCCTCCGTCGTCTTCGTCACCCACGACCTGGAGGAGTCCATCGCCCTCGCCGACAAGGTCGTGGTCATGACCGCCGGTCCGGCGACCGTCAAGGAGGTCTTCGAGATCGGCCTGCCCCGGCCGCGGAAGGTCGAATCGGTGCGGCTGGAGCCGGGGTTCATCGAGATCTACCGGGAGATCTGGTCCTCGCTCGGCGAAGAGGTCCGGATCACCCGCGAGAGGGGTGCCGCCCATGCCGTCTGAGACCGCCATCCCGGCCAAGTCCCTTTCCGGTACGGGCCGTTCGGACCGTTTCCGGGCCCGTGCGCGGGCCGCGCGCCGCCACCGGCTGCTGGTCCACGGCACCCGGGTGCTGCTGCTCGCCGGGCTGCTCGGAGTGTGGGAGTGGCTGGCCCGGACCGCCGTCATCGATCCGTTCAACTTCTCGATGCCCTCGAAGATCTGGGACCAGATGACCCAGTGGGCGCTGCACGGCACCCCGCAGGGCCCGCTGTGGGAGCAGATCTGGTACACGCTCCACGAGGCGCTGCTCGGCTGGGTGATCGGCGTCATCGGCGGTGTGGTGCTGGGGATCGCGCTCGGCCGCGTCCGCTTCCTCGCCGAGGTGCTCGGCCCGTACATCAAGGTGCTCAACGCCCTGCCGCGGATCGTGCTCGCCCCCATCTTCCTCATCTGGTTCGGCCTCGGGCCGGCCTCCAAGGTCGCCTCCGCCGTCGTGCTCGTCTTCTTCCCGGTTTTCTTCAACGCCTTCCAGGGCGCCCGGGAGGTCGACCGCAACCTCGTCGCCCACTCCCGGATTCTCGGGGCGAGCAACCGTCAGGTCACCCTCCAGGTGGTGATCCCCTCCGCCACCTCCTGGATCTTCACCAGCCTGCATGTCAGCTTCGGCTTCGCGCTGATCGGCGCGATCGTCGGCGAGTACATCGGCGCGACCAAGGGCCTCGGACTGCTGGTCTCGGCGTCCCAGGGCACCTTCAACGCGGCCGGGGTGTATGCCGCGATGGTGATCCTCGCGGTGGTCGCGCTGCTCGCCGAGGGGCTGCTGGCCTTCCTCGAACGGCGGCTCTTCCGCTGGAAGCCCGCCGACCCGGCGGCCGCCCGCTGAGCACCGCCCCTGCGAACCCTTCCCACCTCACAAGGACGTGATCATGCGCACCGTACGGAAGTTCCCGGCCGCCCTCGCCGCCGCCGGCCTCGCCCTGACGTCCCTCACCGCCTGTGGCGGCGGCATGTCCGGCGCCGCCGGTCCGGACGACGGGAACGGCAAGATCAAGATCATGGTGGGCGGTCTCGACAAGGTCATCTATCTGCCCGCGAGACTCACCCAGCAGCTCGGCTATTTCGAGGACGAGGGCGTCCATGTCACCCTGCTCACCGAACCGGCGGGGGTGCAGGCCACCACCTCACTGGTCTCCGGCGACGTCCAGGGCGTCGTCGGCTTCTACGACCACACCCTCGATCTGCAGGTCAAGGGCAAGCAGGTGGAATCGGTGGTGCAGCTCGCCCACGCCCCCGGCGAGGTCGAGGTCGTCTCCCACAAGGCGGCCGGTGAACTCACCTCACCCAAGGACTTCAAGGGCAAGAAGCTGGGCGTCACCGGCCTCGGTTCCTCCACCGACTTCCTCACCAAGTACCTCGCGGTGAAGCACGGGGTGCGGACGAACGAGTTCACCCCGGTCGCGGTCGGCGCCGGACAGACCTTCCTCTCCGCCCTCCAACAGGGCTCGATCCAGGGCGGGATGACGACCGACCCGACGGTCGCGCAGGTCGTCGACAAGAACCTCGGCAAGGTCCTGGTCGACATGCGCACCCCCGAGGGCTCGCAGAAGGCGCTCGGCGGCCCCTACCCCTCGTCCAGCCTCTACATGAACACCGACTGGGTGAACAGCCACCGCAAGACCGTGCAGAAGCTGGCCAACGCCTTGGTGCGGACCCTCAAATGGATGTCCACCCACACCCCCGAACAGATCGCCGCGAAGATGCCGTCCGACTACGCCCAGGGTGGCAAGGAGCTGTACGCCCAGGCGATCAGGGACACCCTGCCGATGTTCACCGAGGACGGGGTGATGCCGGCCGAGGGGCCCGCGACCGTCGAGCGCGTGCTGAAGGCCTTCAACCCCAACCTCAAGAACGCCACGGTGGACCTGAAGAAGACCTACACCACGGAGTTCGTCAGGAAGTCGGGTTGAAGCCGGGCCCGCGGACGGCCCGGGCCGGCGCGCCGCGGTTCAGACGAAGTTGAGGTCCGCCCGCTCCAGCAGCGGATCGTCCACCAGCTGCCACAGCGGCACGGCGAAGTTGCCCGAGCCGTAGCGGCCGCCGAAGTGCAGGCCCAGGACCCGGTGGTCGGTGAGGTCGATGACGGGGGAGCCGCTGTTGCCGCCGAGCGTGGAGCAGTCGTGCCCGATGACGTTCCGACCCGGCACCAGCTCCGTGGTGGTGCCGGGCTGGAGCCGCTTGACGTTGTAGATGTCCATGAAGATCCGGCGCATCGACTCCGGCTCGTTGCGCCGCCCGTCGTACGCCGGATAGCCGACGCAGTACACCGGGCGTCCGGGCAGGTCGGCGGGCGCGTCCGCGGCGAGGGCCAGCGGTGTGGGCAGCGCGCCGCCCCCGGACGGCGGCGCCACCCGCAGCAGGGCCAGGTCCACGTCCTCGTGGATGCCCAGCACCTCGACCACCTCATAGGCGGGGCCGCCGTCCCCCGCATTCCCGCCGTACTCCTCACCCATGTCGAGCCGGGCGCCGATGCCCTGCTGGAAGGTCCAGCCGGTGCGGCCGCCACGGGCGAACTCCGCCGCCACATGACGGTTCGTCATCACCACGTCCGGGCCGACCAGGAACGCCGTGCCCAGCCAGTCCAGGCTCAGATGCCCGGACAGCTCGACCCGCCCCACCCGGGCGAGCGAATGGCGGATCGCCGCCCGGTGGCCGTCCAGCACCGCCCAGTCGCCCTGCTGCGGGGCGAAGTCCTGGTTCTGCACCAGGATGGCGGGGCGGCCTTCGAGCAGCACGATGGCCTCCATCCCGAAGGACTCGTCGTCGTCGATCTCGTCGGCCCGCCCCTCGGCCAGCTTCTCCAGACCGCTCACGCCCGCCGACAGCACCCGCGTCCGCTCCTGCTGGGCGAACTGCGCGATCTGCCCGGCGGGCAGCTCCTCGGCCGGCAACTCCTCCAGGGATTCCGGAATCTCCCAGGACAGGCCGTCCTTCACCCGTGCCGCGACCTCCCGCAGATCCGAGAAGACCTGCTCGGGACCGGCCGCCACCGGTGATCTGCGCCGACTGTGCATCGCTCCTCCTCAGCCGCGCCGGGCGGCCTGTTGTGCCGTCTCGATCTCGGCATGGACATCAGGACTGCCGGCCTGCAGATGGCGCATGATGCTGCGCATCTGGGTGCCGACATTGACGAACGCCGTGGTCCGGCCCTGGAACAGCACGTCCTCCACCCGCCGGGTCCCCCGGTGGAGCGCCACCACCCGCCAGTCGTCGGTGAAGACCGGCGACCCCGACGACCCGCCGCGGGTGTCGGTGAAGTAGCGGACATCGTTCTCGTCCGCCTCGTAGACGAGGTTGTTGCGCAGGGCGACCCGCTTCGGCTGGCCGCCCGGGTGCTGGATGATGTTGACGGCCACGTAGTCGCCGCCGGTGACCGTCAGCGGTTCCGCCGCCAGGGACAGCACCGGCCGCGCCGGACCGGGGGCCAGCCGCAGTACGGCGTAGTCGAGTTCCGCGTCCGCGGCGACGAGTGCGCTGACGGTGGCCTCCTCCGTCTCCACCTCCTCGGTGTCGAAGTCGAATCGGGCGCGGGTGTGCCGGGCCTGCAGGCCCAGGTCCTCGGCGTCGGCCACCGGCCGCTCCGCCCCGCTCCCGGTCCTGGCGTTGACCACATGATGGTTGGTGACGAGCAGGTCGGGGGCGATCAGCCAGCCGGTGCCGGAGTGCGGGAAGCCGTTCGGCTGCAGGGGCGCGCCCCCTTGGTACGGCGGCACCTTGAGGCGGGCCACCGCGCCGCCCGCCAGCGCCCCGCCGCGGAGGAAACCGAACGGCACCGTGTCGTCGCGGTGGACGATCTGCTCCTTGAACTCCGTGGCAGTGGAGGGCAGCCCGGCCAGCACATCCGGCTCACCGCCCGCCTTGCGCGCCACCTCGTCCAGAGCCTTCTGGAACACGGTGAGGGGGGCGGCCTCGGTGGTCTCGGCGACGGCGTTGCGCAGCCAGATCTCCAGCGGCACCGAGCCGTCCACCAGCCGCTCCACCCGGTTCATCTCGTTCAGGTCGGAGTGCGCCTGGCGGCCGGGCGCCGGATGGAGCGGCAGCGTGCCGCGGTACCGGGGCATGACGCCGTCGAGCAGCAGCGGCCGCACCGAGGGATCGGCCAGCCCGGTCTCCACCGCGGCGTCCAGTACCTGGCGGATCTCGTCGGGCGTGAGATAGGCGGTCATCGGTCTTCAGGCCCCGCGGGGCCGCTCCCTTCCTCGTGTGTACGGCGGTGGGGCCCCGGCCCGGAGGCGGCGTGGTCCGCCGCACGGGCCCCGGTGCCCGCACCCATGGCCGCGGCCACCCCGGCGACGATCTCCCCGCTCCGGTCGGGCACGGCCAGCAGCCGCCGGGCGAGGGCGTCGAGGGTGCCGCGGTCGCGGGCCAGCCGCAGAATGCCGGTGATACCGGTCGGCGCGCCGCCGGCCGGCTGCCGGGACGGCCCCGCGGCCTCGTCCAGGATCTCCATCACCCGGCCCAGCAGTGCCGGTTGCCGTCCGGTCGCGCGGCGCATCGCCGCTCCCAGGGTGTCCAGCGTCTCGTCGTCGGCCGGCAGCCCCACCACCTCCAGCGCGTGGTCGAGCGCGCCGGGCGCCCGGTCGTAGATCTGCGAGGCGACCGCGCGGACCAGCACCGGCCGGTCGGCCAGCACCGCGTCGGGCAACCGCCGCAGCCGCTCGGCGAGTTGGGCGTCCGCCTCCAGGTCGCCGCCGTCGGCGCCCGCCGTCAGCCGGGCGCGGGCCAGCAGCGCGCCCATCGCTTCGAGGTCCTGCCCCAGACCGACCGCGACATCCTCCGCCACCCGCAGCGCCCGGCCGGCGCCCGCCAGGTCACCGGCCTCCTCCGCGAGCCGCGCGGAGAGCAGCAGCAGCTCCAGCCGGCGTTCCCCGCAGCCCGCGTGCTCCGTCACGTCGATGGCGTCCGCCGCCGCCTCGCGGGCCTCCGCGAGCCGCCCGAGCCGGCTGAGGGCCTCGGCGAACAGCGCGTGCAGGGGGCTGCAGGGCGTCCAGGGCCGTCGTCTGCCGAGCCGTTCGAACGCCGCCTGGGCGTAGCCCTGCGCGAGCAGGTCCTCCACCTCGCGGGCCGCGATCCGTTCCCAGTCCTCCTGGTCGGCGCCGGCCGCGACCTGGTCGGGCGTGCCGCCGCCGAGCCGGGCCGTCAGCAGCCCCGCGGCCCGCGGCGTCATCTCCTGCTGCGCCCCGGCCAGGAACCGCTCGACGCCCGGCAGCCACCGCTCCTCCACCGAGCGCGGGTTCTCGTCGAGCCGCAGCCGGTGGTAGATCTCCTCGGCCCGTGCCTCCAGGCCGTCGCGCGCGGCGTAGTGCTCGACGGCGCGCCGCTCGACGGCGCGCATCACCTCGGTGCGGTCACCGCCCGGCAGCCGCAGCATGATGGCGCGGACATCGCCGCGGTAGCGCACCGCGTCCGGGCGGGCCGGCTCGACCAGGTCGAGCCGGCTGAACTCCGCGAAGAGCGCGCGGGCCGCCTCCGGGGTCGCGACCCGCAGCCCGCAGGGCTCGGCCAGCACCTCCTGGAGGATCTCCGGGGTGATGACCCGGAGCACCAGCCCGGGGTGGGCGAGCCGGCGGACCTCCGCGTCGCCGATGTGGCTGAGGATGCGGTCGTAGAGAATCCCCTGCACCAGCAGCTGGTCGACCCGGCGGAAGACCTGGTGGCGCCGTTCGGGCAGGCTGCTGATCAGCTCGCAGGTCCGCTCGGCCCCGGTCCCGGCGAGGGTGGCGGCACGGGCGGCCAGCTTCAGACTGAGCGGATGACCGCCGACCCGGTCCGCCAGCGCCCGAGCCACCTCGGGGTCCTCGACCCCGCAGGACGCCAGCAGGCCGACGGCCGCCTCCGGATCGAGTTCACCGAGTTCGATGTCGAGCGGCTCGACGGTCTTCGCCGGATGCTCGACCGGCGCCCGCCCAGACACGATCAGCCGCATCCGCGGATAGACGCTCTGGAACGAGAGGTAGATCGCCACCATCCGGCCCACCACCGGCGATCCGCGGTACTGCGCCTCCTCGAACGAGTCGACGACCAGCGCGAACGGCGGGTCCTCCGACTGCTCCCGGCCCTTGCGGTCCGCCACCGCCCGCCGCAGGACCCCGGCCAGCCGGCGGATCAGCTCGGTCTCCCGCCCGGCGGCCAGCGACTGGAACTCCTGTGAGGACCGGCGCCCCAACACGGCCCGGGTGGTGGCGAGTTCGTGCAGCTGACTGACCCGTTCCTGCCCCTCGCGCTGGCTGCGGGCCGCCTCCTGGCACTCGTGCGCCAGCGCGTCCAGCTCGGTGCGGTGTGCCGGGAACTGGATGCCGAGCTGCCGGGCCGCCTCGGCGATCAGCGTCAGCGGCTCCTGGATGGAGAGGGTGGGCCGCTCGAAGTCGATATAGGCGAACGGGAAGCAGCCGGCCGGGTCGTGGACGCTGTCGAGCACGAACTTGGCGAGCAGGGTGGTCTTGCCCATCCCGCCGGGACCGTGCACGACGAGCGGGGGGACCGGCCCCGGGCGCCGGCGGCCGTCCGGCTCGGCCCCGGCCGCCGCGGCACCGCCGGACGGGTCCACATACTCCCGCAGCTCCGCGAGTTCGCGGGCCCGCCCCTGGAACGGCGACCGTACGAGGCGCTCCAGGGGTTCCAGCAGCCGCGCCCGCTCCAGGGTGAGCTGGAGCTCCGCGGTGTCCGGCAGCCCGGTCACGCCCGGTACCCGCGAGAGCCACAGCACCGCCTGGAGGGCGTCGGCGAGTTCGTCGGTGGTCAGCCGGTCGGTAGTGGGCGGGCGGCCGGCGAGATAGTCCAGACAGAAGCGTTCCGGGCCGGGTTCGGGCGGCAGCTGGCCGAGCTGGCACTCCAGGGCGCGCCGGGCGGCACCGGGCCCGGCCAGCCCGCGCAGCGCCGCCTCCCGGACCTCGGACTTGAGGGACCATCCGGCCCGGTCCTGCGTCCCCAGGGTTGTGCAGTCGTCGACCAGTTCCAGGACCGCGTCGCCGGTGGTGGCCGCCGCACCGGGCAGCCGGAGCCGCTGGGGATCGAAACGGCTCAGCAGACAGGCCGCCTCCCGGTAGGCGCGGCGCGCGCCGGAGACCTCCGGGGGCCGCTCCTCGCCGGTGTGCAGTTCGGCGCGCAGGCGGGTGACGAACACCTCCCGTGCCGCCGCGGCGTCCATCGGGGAACGCTCAGAGGGACCGGTAGACACGGATCGCCCCCTCCGCAGCCGTACAGAGCCTCCGCATATAGCTTTCGCGGTCCGCGCCGTTCGCTCCGGTGGCCTGGAGCACCTCGTGCACGGCCGCGTCCACGAGCGTGGCGATGGCGGACTCCCGGGGCTGCCCGGTACCGAGGCTCTCCGGCGGCGACTCGTGGAAGGCCTGGTCGAAGAAGGCCCGCAGATCCTCGGGTTCGGCGATCCGCGCGGTGTCCCAGGCCAGGTTTCCCCGCAGGTCGTACGGGAGTTGGCGCATCGACCGCCCGTATCCGAGGAGCACCAGCCGGGGCGCCTGGTCTCCGCGGGCGGCGGCGTGCTCGTAGATGGCCATACCGAGCTGTCCGATGAAGTCCCACACATCGGAGCTGGGATCGAGCGTGTCGCACTCGTCGAGGACCAGCCAGAAGCGCTCCTCGACGGCGGTGGCCCGGCCGGCCACCCAGTGCGCAGCCTCGTCGACCGACGGCAGCGGGTCGTTGAGTTCCGTGGGGTCGATCGGTGCGGTGCCCTGCTGGGGATCGGCGACGAAGTCGGCCAGCCGCCGGACGACCTTGGCGGCGGTGGCGGTGCGCGACAGCGTCACCCGCACCGGACGGAACCCGTGGTGCTGGCCGATATGGCGGAGCAGGTTGTAGGTGTACGACCTGCCGCTGCCCGGTTCGCCGTCGACCAGCAGAATGAACGTGTGGGGGTCGGCGACGAACCGGCGCAGGGTCTCCCGCAGGTCCTGCCGGTCGATGAAGGCCTCGGTGCCGTTCTTCAGGACACAGGTGCGGAAGTTGTCCCGGGCGGCGTGCGCGCGGACGTCCTCCCGCAGCCGGGCCAGGAATTCCCCGGCCTTCGCGATGTCCGGAAGCACGGCCAGCCGGTCGACCGTGGTGAGGACCTCGACGAGACGCAGCTGCCCCTGGATGTCCGTGCGGGACCGGTGGACCAGCGTGCGGGCGTTGTCCGCGCTGACGTGCGTCAGCCGCAGCGCGCCGATGAACTCCGGCGGGAATCCGTACTGGGCGAGCTGGGAGTGCGGATCGGTGGTGTCGAGGAGATAGTTCCGCACCCAGGTGGTGACCAGGTCCCACTCCGTCTCGGTCAACGGCATACCGGCACCTACCCGGTACCGTCGAAGATCCGCTGGACCGGTGCCCTGACCTCGTGCTGCGACAGATAGGCGCTGATGCCGTGGTGGTTGCTGCTGTCGTTCGTGACCAGCAGATCGGTGATCCGCTCCTGCGGGGTGTACTCGGGCCGCAGCGTGTGGTCGAGGGCCACCAGATCCCGCAGGTCCGAGGCGTTGTGCCAGGCCGCTACCCCGGCCGGGACGGCCGGCGGCCGCGCCAGATGGTCCTGCACCTCGGTGATCGCCAGCGGCGATCCGACGGTGACCAGCAGCTCCACCTCCCGCTGCTGTTCCCTCAGCACCTCGTAGGCGATGATCGTGCCCAGGCTGTGCCCGACCACCACCAGCGGGCCGCCGTCCACGTCCGCCAGCGTCTCCTTGACCACCTCGCGCATCGCCGGGCCGGCGCCGCCGAAGAAGTAGGCGTGCACGTCCTTGAAGGCGTGCCTGACCAGCAGCCGGAACACCGCCGTCCGGCCGGACCGGGGCAGCGGCAGCGTCTCCAGCGGAAGCTCCGCACCGGGCTCCTCGGGTTCCTCGGCCCCGGCCATGGTGTCCGCGAGATACGTCATGTTCCGCAGCCAGTCGACCAGCGCGCTCTCGTCGGCCCCGGCCCGTCCCTCCAGCGCGATCTCCCCGGCCTCCAGCCGCGCTTCCCCCAGCGTCCGCGCCACGAAATCCTCCGGCGGCTCCGCGCCGGCCCGGTCCGCGGCGGCCGGCAGCTCCTCGAAGGGCTCCGTCCGGCCCTCCAGGGGGTCCGGCCGGAAGTCGGGGAGCGGCTCCGGGTACCGCAGCGGCGCCCAGTACGCCATCCGCGACGCCCCCGCCATGTCCCTGCCGAACAGTGCCGTGTCCCACTGGGACTTGAGCAGCTCCGGGCGGACCTTGTTCCCGTTTCCGTGGACGTAGACGACCGTGGGGTGCATCGCTCGCGCCTCCCGGCTCAGTCGCGCCGCAGCACGATGTCGTCGTGCGAGGCGAGCCGCTTCCAGCGCTCGGCCGGGGCACGGACGACGGGCATCAGATCGACGGCGGGCAGCGGCCCGAGGTCCAGCGAGGTCAGTTCGGCGACGTCGCGCACCGGCACCTGGAACGTCCGGAACGCGCCCAGCGGCGGCGGGGCGCCCGCCTGCGCCCCGGCCAGCGCCCGTTCCGCGTCCCGGGTCAGATCGGGGCTCTGGTCGAGGACGTACGCGGTGGCCGCCAGCTCACCGTCCTGGAGGAACGCCGCCACCTTCCAGAAACGCAGCGGCACTTGGACGCCCCGATAGGGCGGGTCGGAGTCGTGCAGCACCGGGCCGGTGAGGACGACGAGCTTGCGGTCGAAGTCGGCGGCGTGGTCGAGCAGGTAGTTCTCCAGCCCCTGCCACAGCTTCTTGCCCTGGTTGAAGACATCCGCCTGCGGGGCGGCGTTCGTGTAGTGGAAGGTGTCCTCGTTGGCCTGCTCCGCCTCCGCCGCCGTGCCCCACACGGGGTCGAGCCGGCGCACCAGATGGCCCTTGTCCAGGGAGTTGTCGCGGTAGATGTCATTGCCCGCCTGGTGGGCCCGGTCCAGGCGCGGGTCGAACTGCCAGCTGCTCTCCCGCGGTACGTGCACCAGCAGACGCCGGCCGTCGACGCACACCGCGGTGGCCGCCGCCATCCGGCGGTCCGGGCGCAGCACCACGGTGAAGTGGGTGTAGGGCAGCACCACCGTCTCGACCTCGGGGCGGCTGGGCATCGGCAGCGGTACCGGCACGCCGAGGAACTGCTCGTCATAGCCCGCCCGGTCCGCCAGGGGCGGCCGGGACGTGGTCCCGGCCGTCGCGCCGGTGGCCCGCGGGGAGTCGGATGGGATCATGTGATCACCGCTTCCCGGTGGTGCGGACCGCCGATCGGTGCCCACCGCGAAGCCACTCGAACAGCCGGGCGGCGCCGCGGCGCCCCGCCTCCGGCAGGACCGTTCAGGCGGTTCGGCGCGGCGCCGCGTTCGGACGCCGACGGGCCACGGAACGCATCCTGGCGTTGCCCCCACCGCGCGCTAAGGAGTTCCCATGGCCACCGGCCGCTCCCTCCACCTCGGACTCAACCGGGTCGACGCCGCGAAATACGGCGGCTGGGACGGCGAACTCGTCGCCTGCGAGAACGACGCCCACGCCATGGCCCGGCTGGCCGGCGACGCCGGGTTCGACGCGACCCTCCTGCTCACCGCCGAGGGCACCGTACGGCGGATGACCGCCGAGCTGCGCAAGGCGGCCAAGGCCCTGAAGAGCGGCGACATCCTGCTGTTCACGTACTCGGGCCACGGCGGCCAGATCCCCGACACGGCGGCTTCGGACGAGGAGCCGGACGCCTTCGACGAGACCCTGGTGCTCTACGACCGGGAGTTCCTCGACGACGAGCTGCACCGGGAATTCGCCCGCTTCGCCGAAGGGGTACGGATTCTGGCCCTGCTGGACTGCTGTCACAGCGGTACCGGTATCGAGGTGCGCGAGGTCCTCAGCCCCGAGGCCATGGAGGAACAGTTCCAGACCCGCGACCCCGGCCGGATCGAGCACACCGCCCGGCTGATGCCGGTCGTGCGGCAGCACGAGATCTACCAGCGGGACAAGGAGTTCTACCAGGAGATCCAGCGCGACCTCGCCGCGGACAAGCGCCGTACGAGGGAGGCGGACGCCCTGCTCATCTCCGCCTGCCAGGACAATCAGCTGGCCTCCGACGGCGAGATCAACGGCAAATTCACCGGAACCCTGCTGGACGTCTGGAACGGCGGCACATTCCGCGGCGACCACCGTGCCTTCCATCGCGACATCGTGCGCAACATGCCGCCCACCCAGAGCCCCAACCTCCATGTGTCCGGCCGTCCCGGAGAGGCGTTTCTGGCCCAGCGGCCTTTCACGGTGTGACGGAATGCGGGGGAGGGGCGGAACACGGCGGGGTGCCGGACGGCGGTCCTGCCGGAACACGGCGGACGGGACGCGGCCGAGGCGCGCGTCCCGTCCTTTTCTCCGTTGTGCGGCGTCCGCTCTCCCGGTCCCGCTCAGTCGGCGGGGTAGATGTCTCCGCTGGCCATTCCGCTTTCCTGTTCGCTCTGGGAACGGAGCCTGAGTGCCTTCTCCTGGAGCCGCTTCCGCTCCTCCGGGTCACCGGCCCGCTCGGCGGCCGCCTGCAGTTCCTGGGCCTTGTCACGCATCTGCTGGATTCGTGCGCGTGATTCTCCTGATGCGCTCATGATCTGTCCTTGGACGAGGTGTGGAGAGCTGCATTTCCCAGCTAATCAGGGTCGACGGGCCTCGGCACCTCGGCGGTCACGCTCCGTGCGGGCTGATATCGGGGCGTCAGGGGAAAGGGGCCGCCGGGCGCGGCACGCCCGGGCGTACCGGCGTGTCTCCTCCGGATGGCCTTCCTGAATGGCGAGAGCGGCCCGTAGGGACGTTGGCTGAACCACAGCACGCTCACAGTCCGCCGAGTGTCAGCGCTTTCTGGTGTTTGACGCTCCCCTCGTTCAGTGGAGTTTCTCCATGACATCCGAACCAGCTCTTTGTGGGGGCGACGCCGAACTGTCCTCGACAGAACCCGGCGAGCACTTTCCGCCCATGACCCCTGAGAAAAACTCGGCCCGCACACTTCTGTGGGAGGCGGTGACCCACCGGCCACTGGAGGAAGTCGCCGCCCTTGTGGAGCGGCTCAAGCGCAGCGGCGACGTTCCCAACCCCGGCGACGAGGCCCTCCGTATGGCGGTCGTGTCCCGTCCGGTGAGCGAGGTCGCCGCGCTCTTCGACATGCTCCGCGCCACCCCGCACACCGCCGAATCGAGCCAGGACGCGCTGCGCGCCGTGGCCGTCGACCGGTCCGTGGAGGAGGTCGCGCAGCTCATCGAGCTGTTCGACCGGACGAACGGCGGAGCCGAGGTCCACGGCCTCGTCGACCCGTTCCCGCCCGGCCCCGGAGGGCACGGCGCACTGGGCGGCCCCGCCGGCCCCGGTGACCCGCTCGAACCGGAGCGCACCGCGTCCATGCACGTGCTCGACCCCGACGTCCGCCCCCTGGGCCGCGACGGGCAGTCGCTCTACCACGCGCAGAACGACGCCGGGATGAACCAGCAGCCCAGCCGTCCCCCCTGGGCCCAGCAGCGGCCCGCCGGCGCCATGCCGCAGGGCGGTCCGCGCTGGGCGCCCGCGGACGAGGAGCCCCGCCAGCCCGGCTACGCGGTGCCCGGCGTGCTCCGGTCCGTGCTGCGCTGGCCCGCTGCCCTGGCGCTGGCGCTGTGCGGCCTGAGCCATCTGCCGGCGAACTCCTCGCACCTCCAGGGCGCCCAGGCGACCGCCGGGCTCTCGATGGCCATCGCCGTCGTCTACCTGCTGCTGGCCGGCTGGCTGGCGATGCACGACACCGCCCTGGTCTGGACGGTGAGCGCCGCCGCGGCGATGATCATCATCGCCCTGCACGCGCTGTCCAGGGCCGGGGTCTTCGCTCCGCTCGGCAGCGGACTGGGGGAGACCGGCATGTGGCCCGAACTGCTCGCGGTCGGGCTGGCGATCATCAGTGCCGGGCTCGCGGGCGCGGCGCTGCTCTACCGCCCGCGCCGGGTGGGCGCGGCCGCCGCGCGCGCGTGACCCCCGACGCACAGCGGCCGTCAAGGGCGCGGGCCGGGACCCTGACCTGGGTGTCCCGGCCCGCGCCCTTGCCGGGGTGTGTCGGCGGCGCGGGCGCACCGGCCCCGGGGTGTGCGCTCAGTCCTTGGC
Source organism: Streptomyces sp. NPDC048612 (assembly GCF_043199295.1). Classification (NCBI taxonomy): domain Bacteria; kingdom Bacillati; phylum Actinomycetota; class Actinomycetes; order Kitasatosporales; family Streptomycetaceae; genus Streptomyces; species Streptomyces sp. NPDC048612. The sequence continues at coordinate 269,361 of NZ_JBICVV010000003.1, read as the reverse complement.
CGAGTACCGGTGCAGCACCCAGACGGGCAGCGCGAACCAGCAGAGCATGAACCACACGACGAGCCCGACGACGATCCAGGGCACGTCCTCGTCGTCCAAGGCGATGCGCAGGATCAGCAGCAGTGCGGAGGCCACCGTCGCCAGCAGCAGCACGATCCCGACCATGGCCAGCCGCCCCGCCCAGAGCACCGTCTCCGGCTTCAGCCGGTGACCGGCGACCAGCCGGTGGAAGGTCACCGTCCCGACCAGCGCGCCGGTCGTGGCCGCGCCCAGCAGGACCGTCACCACGTAGATGGTCCGGTCGGTCGGGCCGAGGGTGGTGAAGCGCGGGGTGAAGACGACGGTGAGCAGGAAGCCGAAGAGGATCTGCACACCGGTCTGGATGACCCGCACCTCCTGCAGCAACTCGCTCCACCGCCGGTCGGCACGCTCCTCCGGCGACTCGTGCCGCCCTTCGGCCGTGTCACGCGGGCCCAGCGCACCCATGAGGCGGCCTACCGCGGCTTGTCGGTACGGAAGGCCAGCTCGTTGTCCTCCACCTCGACGCGCACCTCGTCCCCGGACGACAGCGCACCGTCGAGCAGCAGCCGCGACAGCATGTTGTCGATCTCGCGCTGGATGGTGCGCCGCAGCGGCCGGGCCCCGTACTCGGGCTGGTGGCCCCGGTGGGTGAGCCAGTCCACCGAGCCGGGGGTGAACTGCACGGCGATCTCCTGGGCGTGCAGCCTGCGCCGTGTCCCGTCGAGAAGCAGCTCGGTGATCTGCCGCAGCTGATCGTCGGTCAGCCGGCGGAAGACGATGATCTCGTCGAGCCGGTTCAGGAACTCCGGGCGGAAGTGTTCGCGCAAGGAGCTGAGCGCCCGCTCCCGCGCGCCGTCGCCGGCCTCCGCCCCCGAGATGTCCGGGCCGAAGCCGAGCACCCCGCGGCCGCCGCTGAGCGCGTCCGAGCCGAGGTTGCTGGTCATCACGATGACGGTGTTCTTGAAGTCGACGGTGCGGCCCTGGGAATCGGTCAGATGCCCGTCGTCGAGGACCTGCAGCAGCATGTTGAAGACATCGGGATGCGCCTTCTCCACCTCGTCGAGCAGCAGCAGCGAATACGGGTGGTGGCGCACCGCCTCGGTCAGCTGGCCCGCGTCCTCGTGGCCGACGTACCCCGGCGGCGCGCCCACCAGCCGGCTGACGGTGTGCCGCTCCTGATACTCGCTCATGTCCAGCCGCACCATGCGCTCCTCGCTGCCGAACAGCGCCTCGGCGAGCGCGCGGGCCAGCTCGGTCTTGCCCACGCCCGTCGGGCCGAGGAAGAGGAAGCTGCCGATCGGGCGGTCGGGATCGGAGAGTCCGGCCCGCGAGCGCAGGATCGCGTCGGAGACGGCGGTGACCGCGTCGTCCTGGCCGATCACCCGGGTGTGCAGCTGCTCCTCCAGCTTGAGCAGCCGCTCCTTCTCCTCCTGGGTCAGGCTGCTCACCGGCACACCGGTCTGCCGCGACACGATCTCCGCGACGTCCTCCGCGGTGACCTTGACGATGTGGCAGTCGCTCGGCGGCTCCGCCTGGCCCGCCCCGATCCGCGCGGTCAGGTCGGCGATCCGGTCCCGCAGCTCGGTGGCCCGTTCGTACTGCTCCGCCGCGACCGCCTGGTCCTTGTCCCTGACCAGCTGCTCCACCTCGCGTTCCAGGTCCCGTACGTCGGTGGCCTTGGCGCCGGACCGCAGCCGGACCCGGGCGCCCGCCTGGTCGATCAGGTCGATCGCCTTGTCGGGGAGGAAGCGGTGGGCGATGTACCGGTCCGACAGCTCGACGGCCGCCAGCAGCGCCTCCCTCGTGTAGCGCACCTGGTGATGTGCCTCGTAGCGGTCCTGCAGGCCGCGCAGGATCTCCACCGTGTCGGAGATGCTCGGCTCGGGCACCAGGATGGGCTGGAAGCGGCGGGCGAGCGCGGCGTCCTTCTCGATGTGCCGCCGGTACTCCTCCAGGGTGGTGGCGCCGATGACGTGCAGCTCCCCGCGGGCGAGGGCGGGCTTGAGCATGTTGCTCGCCTCCAGCGAACCGCCGTCCCCGCTGCCGCCGCCCGCCCCGACCACCGTGTGCAGCTCGTCGATGAAGACGAGCAGCGCGTCGGTGTGTGCGCGGACCTCCTCGATGATGGCGTTCATCCGCTCCTCGAAGTCGCCGCGGTAGCGGGTGCCGGCGAGCACGGCCGTCAGGTCCAGGGCGACGACCCGGCGCCCCGACAGGGTCTCCGGGACGTCCCCGTCGGCGAGCCGCTGGGCCAGGCCCTCCACGATCGCCGTCTTTCCGACTCCCGCGTCGCCGACCAGTACCGGGTTGTTCTTCCCCCGGCGGGAGAGCACCTCGATGGTCTGCTCGATCTCCTCGCCGCGGCCGATGACCGGGTCGATCCGGCCCGCCCGCGCCAGGTCGGTCAGATCGCGGCTGTACTTGTCCAGCGTCGGGGTGTCGTGCTTCGGGGCGGCACCGTGGTCGGGGCCCACGTGGGGCGCGCCGTGGCCGCCCTGCGGCGTGGCCTGCGGCTCGAAGTGGGCGAGGTTCAGAATCCGCCCCGCCGCCGAGTCCGGATTGGCCGCCAGGGCGTCCAGCACATGTTCCGGGCCGATGTACGAGGCACCGTTGTCCCGCGCCAGTTCGTGCGCGCTCAGCAGCGCCCGCTTGACCGCGGGCGTCACGGCGACGCTGGACTGTTTCGGGCCCGAACCGGCGGCGCGGTCGATCTCGGCGGCCAGCGCGTCGGGGTCAGCGCCCGCGTGCTGGAGCATGCTGCGCGTCGGTTCGGACGCCAGGGCGGCCCGCAGCAGATGTTCGGTGCCGAGTTCGGGGCTGCCGTGCTCGGCGGCATAGGCGGCCGCTGAGGTCACCAGGTCCCGGGCGGGGGCGCTCATCATGCGCGCGATGTCCGCCTGCCGGGGCATGTGCTGCCCCTGCTCGCCGTCGGTGGACTGCGCGGAACCGAAGAAGCGCGCGAGGAAGTCACCGAACGGGTCCGGGCCGTAACCCTCCGGACCCATGAATCCGTTGCTCATGTGCGTCCGTTCCGCTGTCACGGCGCTGCCGCGACATGCTGCCTGGTCGGGTGCCTGGTTGCCGGTGTCCCGTGTGCCCGCCCCGCCGGGTGTCCGGGAGGCGCGGGGCGACCTGTCGTACACGGCTCCACTGCTTCAGGATCAGGGCCCGGAACTCCTTCCGCACCCGGGCCCGGCACCGTCGCCGTCACAGCTCCTCGTGGAGGCGGGTCAGATCGGTGGTGAGGGCGTCGAGCCAGATCACCGAGTCGAGGAGCAGCGCGGCGGAGAGGGCGCGGGTCTCCGTGTCGGGGCTGTGGCGCGGGACGGCCGGTGTGACCGCCAACAGGGCGCGGATGTCGAGCGGTTGCGGATGGTCCCCGGGCGTGCCGCGGTCCGTGCCGAGGTGCCGGCCGAGGGACCGGTAGTCGTCGGCCGTCCGGCCGGCGGAGTGCCGGAGCCAGGCGCCGACCTCCTGCGAAGCGATCCGGCCGGGGCGGCCCGGCAGCAGCCGCTCCCCGCGCCGTGCGTCCGTCCCGGCGACCAGCAGCGCGGGCCAGTCCGGCTGCGGCCCGTCGTCCCGGGGTTCGCACTGGTACTGGGCCAGGCTCTCCTGCGCGAGGCCGAGGGCACGGTTGAGGGCGAGGACATCGGTGCTGCCGGAGCGTTCGACGACCCGCGCGGTGGTGTACCCGATGGCGTCGGCGATGGCCGAGCACAGGCCCGCCATGCTTCTGCGCACCTCACTGCCCGCGCCCCGTGGCCAGGCCAGCAGCCCGCAGGTCAGCCCGATGACGCTGCCGATGAGCACATCCACCATCCGGACCGGGGCCAGCTGCCAGGTGACCGGCGAGACCTGCGCGAAGAGCGTCGCCACGACGAGGGTGAAGCCGCCCTGTGCCCAGGCCAGCCCGCGCAACGGCCCCGCGGTGAACGCCACCAGCATGACCACCGGCAGCACCACGGCGTACACCGTGTCCCGGTCGTGGACCAGCGCCAGCATCCCGCCGGCCAGCACCGCGCCGATCAGCGTGCCGGTCAGCGCCTGCCGGACCGCGGACCGGGTCTCCAGGCTGGTGGTACGGGTCAGGGTGAGCGTGGCGAGCAGGACCCAGAAGCCGTGCTGGAGGTCGAGCAGCCCGGCGATGGCCCGGGCCGCGGCCAGCCCGAGGGCGAACCGGCAGGCGTTCTGGAAGATCACCGAGCGGGGGGTGAGGTGCATGGTGAGCCGCTGCCACCACAGCTGGAGGGGGCGGGCCCGTGCGTAGGCGAAGGTGTGCCCGGCCGGGTTCTGTTCCACGGAGCGGTCGCCGAACATCAGCCGGGTGGCCAGCACGAGGACGACCGCGCAGTCGGCGGCCTGTACCACCTGGGACCGGCGGCGCAGATAGACCAGCCGGTCGTCGGTGCTGAGCCGCTGCAGGGTGTCCACGGCCCGGTGGGCGCGGACCGGGGCCAGCTCTTCCTGGAGGGCCGTGGCGGACGGCCCCTCGCCGGGCCGCAGCCGCTTCCCCCGCCGCAGCGCGTCAGCGGCGCCGCGGGCGGCGGCGCTGATGCCCTCCAGCAGCACCACCGTCTCCGGCTGGTACCGCTGGTGCGGCCCGGCCCCGGTGTGCAGCGCGTCCAGCCGGGCCAGCAGGGTGCGGACGGCCTCGGAGGCGTGCGCCATCGCCTTGTGCGGGAGGGTGGGGGAGGCGGGCCGGTCGGCGGGCGGCACACAGGAGGGACGGAGCGCCGCCCCGGCCCGGTGCGCGGTGGCCAGCGCTGTTTCGGGTGGTGGCCCGCCGTGATGGTCGGCCAGCCGGGCGGCCGCGTCGGCGGCGTCGGCCAGCAGCCGGCGGTAGGACGGGGTATCCGGCTCGGGCATCAGGAACCGCTGGGCCAGGGCGAGCAGGACCGCTCCCAGCAGGAAGCCGGACAGCCGCTGGCCCAGCGTCTCCGGGGCGTACGGGGGGAAGCACGGCAGGATGTAGAGCAGCTGCATCCCGGGTGCCGCCCCGGCGATCCGCGGCCCGGTGGTGCCCGCGTACGCCACCATGAAGCCGATGACGAGCATGCCGACGACGGCCGTCCAGGTCCGGACGGCGAGCAGGGTGCCCAGGGTGATCAGCACGAGCCCGGCGGGGAGCGCGGTGAGCACGGTCGTCGCGCGCTGCCGCCCGGAGCCGGGAATCTGGGCCAGCGCACCGAGCGACACCACGGTGAAGGTGGCGTAGACGGACATGACGAGCAGACCGAGCCCGTAGCGGCAGAAGTAGAACGCGGCGCAGGAGGCGGCCGTCACCCGCACCGCGTTGCCGACCACCGCGTGGTGCGCCCGCACTCCGTCTCTGCCGCGCTCCAGCAGTCCGCGCAGCCCGGCGCCGCCGGCCGCGCGCCGCGGCCCGGACCCCGGAGAAGCTCCCTGCTGCGGGCTCACCTCTCCACTATTGGCCAGCGGGTCCGGGTCCGCACCGCGCGGCCCCGGCCGCGCCGCCACGCGTGACACCCGCCACCCGGGCCCCGCTCGCCCGGCGGCGCCCCGGCACGCGCCGCGACCGCCTCCCCGAGGTGTTTCCAACAGACATAGCTCTGTCAGGAATGCCACGAAGCGCAGCGGGAGTTGGCGACCGGCGGCGGCGCGGGGGGACCGGCACGGACCGTAGGATGCGGCACGTGACGGACAAGAGGGCGGACGCCGTGGACACCGCGACCGGCGAAGACGGGCCACCGGCGCTGCCGGCGACCAGTTGGGCGGTGCTGGGACTGCTCTCCTTCGGCGAGGAGCTGTCCGGCTACGACCTGAAGAAGTGGTCCGACTGGTCGCTGCGGCTCTTCTACTGGAGCCCGTCCTTCAGCCAGATCTACGGCGAGCTGAAGCGTCTGGAGAAGGTCGGCTACCTCAGCTCGCGGATGGTCGCCCAGGAGACCGGCAACCGCGACAAGCGGGTCTATGTGATCACCGACGCGGGCCTGGCCGCGGTGCGCCACTGGGCACGCGAGGCGCCGGTGGAGCCTCCCGTCCTCAAGCACGGGGTGATGCTGCGGATGTGGCTGGGGCACCTGCTGGAGGCCGACCGCATGCGGGACGTACTGGGCCGGCACCGGGAGTACGCGGAGACCATGCGGCAGCGCGCCGAGGGCGACGCCGAGGAGACCTTCGGCGAGGAGGCCTGGGCCTATCCCGCACTCGTCATGAAGTGGTCGGAGCGCTACTACGCCGCCGAACGGGACCTGGCCGACGCCATGCTGGCCGATCTGGCCGAGCGGGACCGGCGGCTCCCGTAGGGCGCGTCGGCGCGGATCAGCCGGCCAGCACACGGCCCCGGCAGTCGGCCGGGGTGCCCCAGGCGTCCCGTAGCGGCCGTGCCTTGCGGAGCCACAGGGAGAGGTCCAGCTCCTCCGTGTAGCCGAGGGCGCCGTGCAACTGGAGCGCGGTTCGTGCTGCGGCGTACCCGGCCTCGCCCGCGGCGACCTTCGCCGCCGCGACCTCCCGGGCCGCCGACGGGGCCTCCGCCGCCACCGCCAGGGCCGCCGCCCGCACCAGGGGCTCGGCGAACTCCAGGCCGATGAGGGTGTCCGCCAGCCGGTGCTTGACCGCCTGGAACGAGCCGACGGCCACCCCGAACTGGGTGCGCTGCCGGACGTAGGAGACGGTCGCCGCCAGCAGGGCGCGGCCGAGTCCGAGGGACTGCGCGGCGGTGGCCAGGCGTGCGACCTCGACGGCGTACCCGGCGGCCGCGGTCACCGCCGGGCCCCGGGCCACCACCGTGCCGCCGAGCGGCCGGGCCGCCCGCCGGGCCGGGTCGAGGGCGCGCTGCACCGGGCCATGAGTCTCCGTACGGGACACCGTGTCGCCCCGTACGACGAACACGGCGTCGGCGGCGTCCGCGTCCAGCGCGTACGGGTCCGCCCCGGCGCACAGACTGACGACGGCCTCGCCCGCGGCGATCCGCGGCAGCCACTCCCCGGCCGCCGCGTCCGCGCCGAGCCGCTCCAGGAGCACGGCCGCCGCCACCGTCTCCGCCAGCGGACCGGGAACGGCATGGCGGCCCAACTCCTCGAAGGAGAGCACGAGTTCGACCGGTAGTACGCCCGACCCGCCGTGCCGCTCCGCGACGGCCAGCCCGAACACCCCGGCCTCCGCGATCCGCGCCCACAGCGCCCGGCCGGGACGGTGCTCCCCGGCCGCCCAGGCCCGCACCACGGCCGGTGTGCCGGAGGCCCCGAGGAGGCCGTCCAGCGTCCGCGCGAACTCCCGCTGTTCGGAGGTCAGGAGGAACCGCATCACCGGCGTCCCTTCGGCAGGCCGAGCAGCCGCTCGGCGATGATGTCGCGCTGGATCTCGTTGGTGCCGGCATAGATCGGCCCGGCGAGCGAGAAGGTGTAGCCCTCGGCCCATCTCCCGTGCGCGGGCGCCTCGTCGGCGTCGTCGGCGAGCGTCCCGTACGGGCCGAGCAGGTCCAGGGCGGTCTCGTGCAGGGCGAGATCCAGCTCGGACCAGAAGACCTTGTTCATACTCGACCCGGCGCCCGGCTCCTCCTCACCGGCGGCGAGCCGGGAGGCGTGGGCGTAGGTGAAGAGCTGGTAGGCGCGGGCGCCGATCCAGGCGTCGGCCACCCGCTCGCCGAGAGCCGGCCCGGCCCCCTCGGGGTCCTCCCGCCACAGCGCGGCCAGCCGCTCGGCGGCCGCGGAGAAGCGGCCCGGACTGCGCAGCGTCAGACCGCGTTCCCGGCCGGTGGTGCTCATCGCGATCCGCCAGCCCTGCCCCGGCTCCCCGATGACGTCCGCGTCGGGCACGAAGACCTCGTCGAGGAAGAGTTCGGCGAAGGCGGGCTTGCCGTCGAGGCGGCCGAGGGGGCGCACCGTCACGCCCGGCGCGTCCAGCGGGAACATCAGATAGCTGAGCCCCTGGTGCGGCCGGGCGGTGTCCGGGTCGCTGCGGAACAGCCCGAAGGCGCGGTCGGCGAACGCGGCCCGCGACGACCAGGTCTTCTGCCCGCTCAGCAGCCAGCCGCCGGCGGTCCGTACGGCGGCCGAGCGCAGCGACGCCAGATCCGAGCCCGCCTCCGGCTCCGACCAGGCCTGTGCCCAGACGGCCTCCCCGCGCGCCATGGGGCCGAGCACCCGGGCGCGCTGCTCCTCGGTGCCGTGCTCGAACAGGGTCGGGGCGAGCAGGCTGATCCCGTTCTGGCCGACCCGGCCCGGGGCGCCCGCGGCGTAGTACTCCTCCTCGAAGGCCAGCCACTGCCAGAGCGAGGCGTCCCGGCCGCCGTACCGCTCGGGCCAGGTGACGACCGACCAGCGGTCCGCGGCGAGTTCGCGCTCCCACTCCCGGTGCGCGGCGAACCCTTCGGCGGTCTCCAGTGACGGCAGGGGAGTGGCGGGTACGTGCGCGGCGAGCCAGGCGCGGGCCTCGGCGCGGAACTCCTCCTCCGCGGCGGTGAAGGCGAGGTCCATCAGGCGACCGCCCGTGCCGGGCGGGGGAGCCGGCCGTCGTGCCGGGGCCTCGTGGGGTGGGCAGCGGGCATCGCCATCGGCCTCCTTCTCTAACAAGTGTTTGGTAGGTTAACGTAGCGCCATGAGCAGCGTCGAGGCCCCGCTGGAGGCTCGCGTATGACACCGCCCCCGTACGTGCCCGGCCACCATCTGCTCGACGGCCGGACCGCCGTCATCACCGCGGCCGCCGGAGCAGGCATCGGCGGCGCCACCGCCCGCAGGTTCCTGGAGGAGGGCGCCCGGGTCGTCATCGGCGACTCCCATGTGCGCCGCCTGCGGGAGTCCGCCGCGGCGCTCGCCGCGGAGTTCGGCGACGGCACGGTGGCCGCCCTGCCCTGCGACGTCACCGACGAGGACCAGGTCAACTCCCTGCTGGAGCTGGCGGTGGAGCGTCACGGGCGGCTCGACATCGTGGTCAACAACGCCGGGCTCGGCGGCACCGCCGACCTCGTCGAGATGACCGATGAACAGTGGGACAGGGTTCTCGACGTGACGCTGAACGGCACGTTCCGCTGCACCCGGGCCGCCCTGCGCCGGATGAAGGCCACCGGCGACGGCGGAGTGATCGTCAACAACGCCTCCGTCGTCGGCTGGCGCGCCCAGCGCGGCCAGGCCCACTACGCCGCGGCCAAGGCCGGGGTGATGGCCCTGACCCGCTGCGCCGCCATGGAGGCCGCCGCCTACGGCGTCCGCGTCAACGCCGTCTCGCCCAGCCTCGCCCTGCACCCGCATCTGGTGAAGGTGACCACGCCCGAGCTGCTCGCGGAGCTCACCGAGCGCGAGGCGTTCGGGCGGTACGCCGAACCCTGGGAGGTCGCCAACGTCATCGTCTTCCTGGCCGGCGACTACGCCTCGTACATGACCGGCGAGACGGTGTCCGTCAGCTCCCAGCACGCCTGACCCCCGGCCCGACGACCCGTACGCGACACCGCCCCCGCCCGGTGCCGTACCGCCCCGAGGAGCGCGCCGCCCGTACCCGTCGGCGGAGGCCTTGCGGAACCGGCCGGCACCTCCGCAGAATCTGACCAGGGAGACCCCCATGCCCGAGGCCTACATCGTTGACGCGGTCCGCACCCCGGTCGGCAAGAAGGGCGGCGGTCTGTCCGCCGTCCACCCCGCCGACCTGGGCGCCCATGTCCTGACGGCGCTGATGGCACGCACCGGTGCCGACCCGGCGGCCGTCGAGGACGTCGTCTTCGGCTGTCTGGACACGGTCGGACCGCAGGCCGGGGACATCGCCCGGACGTGCTGGCTGGCCGCCGGACTGCCCGAGGAGGTGCCGGGCGTCACGGTCGACCGGCAGTGCGGCTCCTCCCAGCAGGCCGTCCACTTCGCCGCCCAGGGCGTGCTCTCCGGCACCCAGGACCTGGTGGTCGCGGGCGGCGTGCAGAACATGTCGCAGGTACCGATCGCGTTCGCCAGCCGCCAGGCCGCCACCCCGCTGGGACTCACCGACGGCCCGTTCGCCGGGTCCGAGGGCTGGCGGGCCCGCTACGGCACGGCGCCCGTCAACCAGTTCCACGGCGCCGAACTCATCGCCGCCCAATGGCAGATCTCCCGCGCGGACATGGAGGAGTTCGCGCTCCGATCGCACCACCGCGCCGTCCGCGCCATCGACGAGGGCCGCTTCGACCGCGAGCTGCTCCCCTACGGGGACGTCACCACCGACGAGGGGCCCCGGCGCAGCACCTCCCTGGAGAAGATGGCCGGACTGCCGCCGGTCGTCGAGGGCGGCCGGCTGACCGCGGCGGTCTCCTCCCAGGTCTCCGACGGCGCGGCCGCCATGCTCCTGGCCTCCGAGCGGGCGGTGGCCGAGCACGGACTCCGCCCGCGCGCCCGGGTCCACCAGCTGACGGTGCGCGGCGAGGACCCGATCCGGATGCTGTCCGCACCGATCCCGGCGACGGCGTACGCGCTGAAGAAGGCAGGCATGACGATCGGCGACATCGATCTGGTCGAGATCAACGAGGCGTTCGCGCCCGTGGTGCTGGCCTGGCTGAAGGAGACCGGGGCCGATCCGGAGCGGGTCAACGTCAACGGCGGCGCCATCGCCCTCGGCCATCCGCTCGGCGCCACCGGCGTCCGGCTGATGACCACCCTGCTGCACGAACTGGAGCGCACCGGCGGCCGGTTCGGGCTGCAGACCATGTGCGAGGGCGGCGGCCAGGCCAACGTCACGATCATCGAGCGTCTCTGACGCCCCCACGGGAGGACGCCGCCGCGGTCCGGCCGGAACCCGCTCCGGCCGGACCGCGGCGGCCGCTCAGCGCGGCGCGGCCGGCGGCAGCGCGGCCAGCGTCTCCTGCGCCTCGGCCATGATCCGGCCGACGAGCTCCGCGCACGACGGCAGATCCTCGATCACCCCGGCGACCTGCCCGGAGGCCATCACCCCCAGATCGGTGCGCCCCTCGACCATCGACGCCTTGAGCAGCATCGGCGTATTGGCCGCGAGCAGCACCTGGCTCCAGGAGAGGTCCCGGCCGTGCCGCATCGCCAGGCCGTCCCGGATCATCTGCCCCCAGCTCAGACCGGACAGCTTCCGGAACGACGCGGCATGGCGCACCGCCCGGACCAGCGCGGCGCCGCGCCCGGACCGCTCCAGCGCCTCGACCAGCTCGCTGCGCAGCATCCGGTGCGGCAGGCCGTCCACCTTCGTGGTGACGGTGACGTCCTGGACGGCCGCCGCCAGATAGCGGGCCTGGACGGCCGGCGGCACGGTGCTGTCGGACGTCAGCAGGAAGCGGGTGCCCATCGCGACACCGGCCGCGCCGTACGCCAGCGCCGCGACCAGGCCGCGCCCGTCGAAGAAGCCGCCCGCGGCGATCACCGGGATATCGACCGCGTCCACGATCTGCGGGAGCAGCACGGAGGTGGCGACGCTCCCGGTGTGTCCGCCGCCCTCCCCGCCCTGGACGACGACCGCGTCCGCGCCCCAGGCCGCGACCTTCTCGGCATGACGGCGGGCCCCGACGGACGGGATGACGACGATCCCCGCGTCCTTGAGCCGGGCGATCAGCTCGGGGGAGGGGGCCAGCGCGAACGAGGCGACCCGTACGCCCTCCGCCACCAGGAGGCGCACCCGCTCCGCCGCATCACCCGCGTCGGCCCGCAGGTTGACCCCGAACGGCGCGTCCGTACGGGATGTGACCTCCCGCACCGCCGCCCGCAGCTGCTCCACGGTCATGGTGGCCGAGGCGAGAATGCCCAGGGCGCCCGCCTCGGCCGCCGCCGAGACCAGCCGGGGCCCGGCCACCCACCCCATGCCGGTCTGTACGAGGGGATGGCGCACCCCGACGAGCCGGGTCAGCGCCGTCTCGATCCCGGAGGTGGCCGTCATACCGGCGGCACCTCGCGGTCGCGCCGTCCGTCCGGGTCGATGACCGTGCGGATCAGCCGCAGTTCGGTGGCGGTGGGCTCCCGGGTGCACGGCACCTCGTCGGGCAGGACGAGCGGGAAGCCGGTGGCCGCCTGGACCTCCGCGGCCGTCACACCGGGATGGACGGAGGCGAGCCGCATGGTCCGGTCCGGGGTCGCGAAGTCGAGGACGCCGAGGTGGGAGACCACCCGCGGAATGCGGTGGTAGCGGGTCGCGGACGGGCCGGCGGCGGCCGCGCTGTCGTACCCCACCCCGCTGATCATGTCGACCTTCTCCACGAAGACCCGCCGGGAGTGCTTCGGCACCCAGTAACTCACCGGATTGTTGAGGGTGTTGACGGGCGCGCCGCGCACGCCGAGGAGCTGGCGGGCGGGCCGGTGCCAGTCGCCGATGCAGGAGATGTTCTGGTTGCCGAAGCGGTCGAGCTGACTGGCGCCCATCATCACATGGCGCCGGCCGCCGGTGACCATGGTGAGATGCCGGCGGTAGGGGAGCCAGCCCTCGGCCGCCCCGTCGAGGCCCACGAGCATCGCCTCGCCGTCGGTGAGCAGCAGATCGGGTGAGAAGGTGCGTTTGGCGAGCCGGGCGCCGATCGACGGGATCAGGCCCATCGGGCTGGCGAGCACCTCGCCGTTGTCGCGCCAGGCCTCGGCGCAGGCGATCACGCAGTACTCGGCGCGGGTGATGGTCGTCCGGCTCACGTCTGCTCCTCGTGCCAGGTCTGGACCGCGGACTGGTAGGACTTCTCGTCCCCGGACAGGAACCGCTCCGCGAACTCCGGCCAGGGCGTGCTCGCGTACAGCTTCTGGAAGGCCTCGTCGCGGCCGTAGTCCGGGACGCAGGAGGTGAAGTGCGCGCCATGGGGAGCCTCGACGACCCCGGTGACCGTGTGCCGGTTCACCAGCAGCGTCTGCGGCACGGCACCGGCGAAGTCGTCCACGAGCCGCTCACAGGAGAGATAGGCGTGGTCGGCGGCCTCGCAGAACAGATCGTCGAAGTACGGGTCGGGGCCCAGGTACTGGCCGTTGCCGAGGCGGTCGGCACGGTTGAGATGGACCAGCGCGGCGTCCATCCGCAGGGCTGGCACGGCGACCAGCGTCTCGCCGTCCTCGTACGGTGAGGTGACGGTGCGCAGCCCGGGGTTGACGCGCATGACGTCCGAGCCGAGACCGGCCCGCACGGGGAGGAACGGCAGTCGGTTGGCGGCCGCGTGCAGGCCCCACATGAACATCGCCTCGTCGAGTTCCGTCAGGGCGAACGCGCCCCGCTGGCGGGCCGCGCGGAAGTGCGGTTCGAGCGGGATCGAGTCCAGCGTGGCGAACGGCGCGACCAGTTCGCGGATGCGGCCCGCGGCGGCGAGCAGGCCGACGTCGGGCCCGCCGTACGAGATCACGGTGAGATCGGTGAGGCCGGAGCGGAGCAGCGCGCGCACCAGCGCCATCGGTTTGCGGCGTGACCCCCAGCCGCCGATGCCGAGGGTCATCCCGCTGCGCAGCCGGGAGACCACGTCCTCGGGTGTCATGGTCTTGTCGGTCATGGCTCAGCCCTCCTTGGCCGGTGTGCCGTCGGGCGTGCCGAAGGTGTCGCGGACCCGGTCGGCGACCCCGCTGAGGTTCGCCTCGAAGGTGAAGCCCTGCTCGAAGCGGTAGCTGCGCCGGACGTCGACGGGGTCGATGCCGTTGAGGGCGGCCTTGGCGAGACGGAGGAGACTGCCGTCCTTTCGCGCGATCTCTCGCGCCAAGTCCCGTGCGGCACAGGTGAGTTCGGCGCGAGGTACGACCTTCCATACCGAGCCGTGGGCGTGCAGTTCGGCGGCGGTGGCGGTGCGTGAGGTGTAGTAGAGCGCGCGCATCAGATGCTGGGGGACCAGCCGGGCCAGATGGGTGGCCGCGCCGAGCGCGCCGCGGTCCAGCTCCGGCAGCCCGAAGGTGGCGTCCTCGCTCGCCACGATCGCGTCCGCGTTGCCGACGAGGCCGATGCCGCCGCCCAGACAGAAGCCGTGCACGGCCGCGACCACCGGCACCTCGCAGGCGTAGACCGCCGCGAAGGCCTCGGCGCAGCCGTGGTTGGCGCCGATCAGGACACCGTGGCCGCCCGCCGCGGTGTCCCGCTGCATCTCCTTGATGTCGACGCCCGCGTTGAAGCCGCGGCCCGCCGCGGTGAGGACGACACAGCGGACGCCGGGGTCGTGGCCGGCCGCGCGCACCGCGTCGGCGAGGTCGTACCAGCCCTGTACGGGAAGGGCGTTGACCGGAGGGAAGTCGACGGTGACGACGGCGACGCCCTGGTCCGGTGTGGAGGTGGAGACACCCATGAGGCGATCAGCTACCTTTCCACCAAGCGTTTGTTAGGTAGCGAAGCTAGCAGCGGATCGCGCGCTGCGGGAGGGGTGCCGAATGAGCCTGACCCTCGATCTGACCGGACGGGTGGCCGTCGTCACCGGCGGCACCCGGGGCGTCGGCGCCGGCATCGCCCGTGCGTTCCTCCAGGCCGGTGCGGAGGTCGTGGTCTGCGCCCGGCGGCCGCCGGACACCCCGGTCACCGCGGCCGGCCGCACCGCGCACTTCCGCCCGCTCGACCTGCGCGACCCGGCCGCCGTCCGGGCCTTCTTCCCGCGGGTCGCGGCGGCGTACGGCCGGCTGGACTGCCTGGTCAACAACGCCGGGGGCACGCCGTACCGGCTGCTCGGGCAGCACACCGCCGAACGGCACGCCCGGGTCGTCGAACTCAACCTCCTCGCGCCGCTGACCGCTTCCCTCGCCGCGTACGAGGTGCTGCGCGACCGGCCGGGCGGCGGTTCGGTCATCATGATCGGCAGCGTCAGCGGGACCCGCCCCTCGCCCGGCACCGCCGCCTACGGCGCGGCCAAGGCGGGCCTGGACCAGCTGGCGCGCTCCATGGCCGTCGAATGGGCCCCACGGGTCAGGGTCAACACCCTCGTCCTGGGCATGGTGCGCACCGAACTCACCGCGCTGCACTACGGGGACGAGGCGGGCGTCGCCGCCGTCGGCGCCACCGTCCCGCTCGGCCGGCTCGCCGAACCCGCCGAGATCGGCGACGCCTGCGTCTTCCTCGCCTCCGACCGCGCCGCCTATCTGACCGGCGCGAGCCTGCTCGTACACGGCGGCGGCGAGCGCCCCGCCTTCCTCGACGCCGCCACCGCCAACCACCCCGGCACCCCGCCCGCCCCCGAGGAGATCCGCCATGACGGAACAGGAGACTGAGATGACCGGTACCGGAATCTGCGCGGGACGCGTCGCCGTCGTCACCGGGGCGGGCCGCGGTCTGGGCCGCGCCCATGCCCTGGCCCTCGCCGCGGAAGGGGCGGCGGTCGTGGTGAACGACCTCGGGGTGGCCCCCGACGGCGCCGGGGCCTCGGCCCGGCCCGCCCAGCGGGTCGCCGACGAGATCCGCGGCCACGGCGGCCGGGCCGTCGCCCACACCGGCGACATCACCACCAGCGACGGCGCCGCCTCGCTGGTCGGCACCGCCCTGGACGCCTTCGGTCGCCTCGACGCCCTCGTCAACAACGCCGGGTTCCTGCGCGACCGGATGCTCGTCAACCTCGACGAGGACGACTGGGACGCCGTCGTCCGTGTCCATCTCAAGGGCCACTTCCTGCCGTTGCGGCACGCCGCCGCGCACTGGCGCGCCGAGTGCAAGGCCGGCCGTACGCCCGACGCGCGGATCGTCAACACCTCCTCCGGCGCCGGGCTGCTCGGCAGCGTCGGCCAGGGCAACTACTCCGCCGCCAAGGCCGGGATCGTCGGCCTCACCCTCGTCGCCGCCGCCGAGACGGCCCGCTACGGCGTGACGGTCAACGCGCTCGCCCCGGCCGCCCGTACCCGGATGACCGAGGAGACCTTCGCCGCGACGATGGCGGCGCCCGCTGACGGGGGGTTCGACGCGATGGCCCCGGAGAACGTCTCCCCGCTGGTGGTGTGGCTGTGCTCCGCCGACAGTGCCGGGGTCAGCGGCCGGGTCTTCGAGGCCGAGGCGGGCCGGATCACCGTGATGGAGGGCTGGCGCCCCGGCCCCACCGCGGACAACGAAGGCCGCTGGACACCCGCCGAGGCGGGCCGGACCGCCCGGGAGCTGCTGGCCGCCGCGGGGACGCCGGAGCCGGTGTACGGGGCGCGGTGACCCACCGAGGCATCGTGAACTCCCGCCGCGGTACGGTCCGTTCTCCCTGCGTGAGTCCGTACCTGGCTTACCGTCAGCCCGCTGCGGCCCGGGTCCGCAGCCGTGGCCGGCAGATCGCGAACAGCCCGAAGGCGCCGAGGAAGGCCAGGACGGAGGCGCCGCGCAGCACGGCCTCGATGGCGGGGCCGTCGGCGGCCGCGGTCGTCGGGGAACCGCTGACGGCCTCCAGCACCGTCGCCGCGACCGTCACGCTCACCGCACCGAACAGCACCAGCGACGTCAGCACCAGCCCCGACGCCGCGCCCGTCCGCTCCGCGGGGACATGGGCCTGCGTGGCCACGTTCGTCAGCGCCCACCCCAGCCCGATGCCGACCCCGCAGACGACCAGGACCACCGCGTACCAGCCCAGCGGCCGCACCCAGGTCAGCACCAGCACACCGGCACCGCTGACGAGCATGCCGCAGGCCATCAGCACTTCGGCACGCCAGCGCAGGGCCAGGTGCCCGGCGCGGTAACTGGCCGCTCCGACACCGCAGGACAGCGCCAGGAAGATCACCCCGGCGTGGAACGGCGACAGCCCCCGCGCCTGCTGGAGATAGAGCGCGGCGAGCACCGCGAGCAGGCAATAGACCACGTTCGACAGGGAACCCGCGAGGGTGATCACGTCGAACTTCACGCTGCGGAAGAGGGACAGGTCGATCAGTGGCTCCGGCGCCCGCCGCTCCACCATCACGAACAGCACGAGGAAGGCGACCCCCAGCGCGAAGAGGGCCAGGGTGGGTGCGGAGGACCAGCCCCAGCCCGGCCCCTGGTCGACGGCGAGCATCAGACAGGCCAGACCGAGGGCGACGGTCGCGGCGCCGGGCAGGTCGAGACGGCGGGTCGCGCGCTCGTCGCGGCTCTCCGGGACGAACCGCAGTACCAGCAGCACGGCGGCCAGACACACCGGCACGTTCAGCAGGAACACCGCACGCCAGCTGACGTGTTCGGCGAAGACGCCGCCCACGAACGGCCCGAGCGCGGTGCCGACGGAGCTGAACGCGAGCACCGTACCGACCGCCGGCCCCTGCCGGTCGTCCCGGAAGTAACTGGTCACCACCGCGATGGACACCGGGAAGATCAGCGCCGCACCGGTGCCCTGCAGCACGCGCGCGGCGACGAGCCAGGGGGCGCTCTGGGCGGCGGCGCAGACCAGGGACAGGGTGGCGAACACGAGCAGCCCGATCACGATGACCCGTCGCCGCCCGTGCACATCGGCCGTCCGGCCACCGACGATCATCAACGCGCCGATGGCCAGCATGTATCCGCTGACCAGCCACTGGAGGTCGGTGGACGAGGTCCCGAAGTCCCGGGCGATGACCGGCAGCATCAGATCGAGCGCGAACCAGTCCATCTGCACGATGAGCATGGACAGCGCCGCAGCGGCGATCACCGCCCGGTCCCGGTGCGAGAACGAGCCGTCCGGAACGGCCTCCCAGGCCTGAGGTGCCATGCGAGGGCGCATGCGCACTCCTAAGCGTTCGGGACCTGCCGAAAGCTGCTCTCCAAGGATAGAAGTCGGCGTCCGGGGCCGCACGGCGGCGGCGCGACGGGCACCGGACGCCCGCCCGGCCCGGGGGAGTCAGTCCGGTGACGGACCCAGCCCCGCGAGACCGGCGGCGCGGGTGAGCAGCTCGACCAGCATGTCGAACGTGAGCCGGCCGGTGAACGTGTTGCGCTGACTGGGGTGGTAGCTGCCGAGCACCTGGAGTTCCCGCCGCTGCCCGGTGGCGGGCAGCGTCAGCCATGCCCCGTGACCGAACGCCGGGCGGGGCCGGGGGATCGGCCATCCCGCCTCGCCCAGTACGGGCAGCACCGCCTGCCAGCCGACGGCGCCCAGGGCCACCACCGCGCGCAGGCCCGGCGCGAGGAGGGCCATCTCCGCCGACAGCCACGGCCGGCAGGTACGGCGCTCGGCGGGGGTGGGCCGGTTCTGCGGCGGAGCGCAGTGCACCGGCGCGGTGACGCGTACTCCGTACAGCTCCAGCCCGTCGCCCCGGTGCGTCGCGGTGGGCCGGGAGGCGAGGCCGGCCCGGTGCAGCGCGGCGAACAGGAAATCACCGGAGGCGTCCCCGGTGAACATCCGGCCGGTGCGGTTGCCGCCGTGCGCGGCCGGCGCCAGCCCGACGACGGCCAGCGCGGCATCCGGCGGCCCGAACCCCGGGACGGGGCGGGCCCAGTACTCCTGGCCCCGGAACGCCGCGCGCGGATGCGCGGCGGTCTCCTCGCGCCACTCCACCAGCCGGGGACAGGCCCGGCAGCGGACCAGCTCCGCGTCCAGCTCCGCGAGCCCGCCGCAGCGCCCCGCGTGGTGGGCGGGAAAGCCGCTCTCGTCCGGGCCCGGTGGCGGCCCGGCCGCCCCGCTTCGCTCCATCCCCCCACGCTATGCCCCGCCCCGAACTCCCGCCCGCCGCCGGTGGAACGGCGTCACCACGGGTGCGAGGTGCGCCATTCCACTTCTCCGTGCGTCATCGGGGCGAGGATGTGGTAGACGTCGCCGACTCGCAGATCGTCCGGTGTGGCGTACCGTCCGTGGGCGCGGATGACTCTGACGGACACCTGCGAGTCGGGCTGCCAGTAGACGCGGTAGTGCGCCGACTGTGACGGATACTCCGGGACCTCCACGAGCGGGGTGCCGCGCCGCTCCAGCAGCCTCCGGAGCTTCTCGAAGCGCAGCCTCCGGTCGAACCTTCCGTACCGCGACCGGAGCCGCTCCCCGGCGACCTTTCCGCCGCCTCCCGCGAGCCGGTGCACCTGCAGGGTGAAGTGGTGACCGGTCCACGGCCGGCCGGGGGACGCGCGCTGCCAGGAGAACTCCGCCAGCCCGTAGTCACGCCACATCTGCGTCGGGTGCAGGGAGTTCTCGGCGTAGTCCGTCCCCAGGGCCTCGGTGACCTGCTCGGGGGTCGCGGTCGGCGGCGCACCGAGCACGGTGCCGTGGGTGACGACGTTCAGATAGAACGCGAGGGAGTACGGGGTCAACTGCCGCTCCAGGGGGTCATCGTCGGGACGGTGGCGGGAAGCCGTCGTCGAGGAGGCCGGCCATCCACTCCTCCACGCCGTCGACGGTACGCGGCAGCGCCGAGGACATCAGCCGCGCCCCGTCGGAGGTGATCTCGAGGTCGTCCTCGACGCGGACGCCGATACCGCGGAGTTCCGGCGGCAGGGTCTCGTCGTCGGGCTGGAGGTAGAGCCCCGGTTCGACCGTGAGCACCTGCCCTTCCGTCAGGACGCCGTCGAGATACTGCTCCGCGCGGGCCCGGCCGCAGTCGTGCACATCGAGGCCGAGCATATGGCCCGAACTGCACAGCGTGTAACGCCGGTACAGACCGCTCTCGGGGGTGAGCGCCTCCCGAGCCGGGACGGGCAGCACACCCCAGTCGGCCAGGCCCTCGGCCAGGACGGCCGTGCAGGCCCGGTGGAAGTCACGGAAGCTCGCTCCCGGCTTGAGGGCGGCGACTCCCGCGTCCTGCGCGGCGAGCACCAGCTCGTACACCCGGCGCTGGACGGGGGAGAAGCGGCCGGACAGCGGCAGCGTGCGGGTGAGGTCGGCGGTGTACAGGGAGTCGGTCTCCACGCCCGCGTCGAGCAGCAGCAACTGGTCCGGGGCGAGCGGACCGTCGTTGCGGGTCCAGTGGAGCACGCAGGCGTGGGCGCCGGCGGCGGCGATGGTCTCGTACCCCGTGCCGTTGCCCTCGGCGCGGGCGCGCAGCTGGAAGACCCCCTCGATCCAGCGTTCCCCGCGCGGATGACGCAGTGCGGCGGGCAGGGACCGTACGACGTCCTCGAAGCCGGAGACGGTGTGATCGACCGCCTGTTGCAGTTGCCCGATCTCCCAGGCGTCCTTCACCAGCCGCAACTCGCTCAGCACGCAGGCGAGTTCGGGGTCATGGGCGGCGTTCCGATCGGTGGGGTGCGGCACCAGGTCGTCGCGGTGGGCGCAGCGGAGGCCGGTGAGCCGCCCGGTCTCGGCCAGGTCCGGGCGGCGGCCGACCCAGAACTCGCCGTATTTGCGGTCCCGGTAGAACTCCCCGCCGCCGTCCCGCGGTGTGCGCGGCCGTACGTACAGCACCGGCTCGCCGTCCGGCTCCAGGACCAGCACATGCCCCGGCTGGTCCTCGCCCGTCAGCCCGGTCAGCCAGGCATAGGCGCTGTGCGGACGGAAGCGGTGGTCGCAGTCGTGCGAGCGGACCCTCAACTCGCCTGCGGGGACGAGCAGTCGCTCGCCGGGGAAGCGGGCGGCGAGCCGGTCCCGGCGGTCCGCGAAGAGCGCGAAGCCGGGGACGCGGGAGTCGGCGGGGAGTGGGGCGGTGGCCCACTGACCGGTCATGAAGCCGGCGAGGGCGTCCGACACCGGCAAGTCGTGGCTCCCGGTGTGGAGTGGGGAAGTGCGTGCGGTCATGTCGACGCCTCCGGGAAAGCAGGGTGCTGAAGCCTTGTCAGTGCAATTTCACATTACTATGTTATAGGTCACACCTCGTGGAGTGAAGGCCCTCCCCTCACCCCCACCCCCCTCATCAACCCCCCACCCCCTCCCGGAGGTTCAGGTGTCCCCTTCGCCTACCCCGCGCAGGATGCTGCTGGCCGCGACCGCCGTCGCGGCCCTCGCCCTGCCGGCCGTCCCGTCGGCCCTCGCCGCGCCCCGCACCGCGGCCGCCCCCGCCCAGGGGGCCCGCGCCCAACAGCCCGCACACCGCGCGGCGGCCCCCGCCCCCAACCCCTTCGACCAAGCCCAACGCCTCGCCAGATCCCCGAAGTTCACCCCCGCACCGGCGCCCGCGCCCCGTTCCCGCACCGAGCGGGGCCGGATACCGGGACCGCAGACCAGACCCGCCACCGCACCGCACGCCCCCAGACCCGCCGTCGCCCCCTGCACCCTCGACGGCATCACGGGGCTGAGCCCCGAACAGTTCGCGGACTTCCTCGCCGACCCGGCCGTCACCGCCGACGACTGTCTGCGCCGGCTCGTCTGGACCTGGGACGCCCGGCTCGTCCCCGTCATGTCCGACGCCCATGTCCAGGCCGTCGCCCGGCGCGCCACCGCGCTGGCCGCCGCCCACGACGGCAAGAACACCAGCCATCTGTACGAGATGTTCACCTACCTGCACGCGGTCGCCTACCAGGACTTCTCGCACGACGAGATCGACCTCACCGACGCCCCCACCGTCGACGCCGTCCGCCGCGCCGTCGACGCCTTCGGCACCGCGGCCCGCACCTTCGACGTCACCCGGACCAACGCCGACACCCTGCGCGAGGCCCTGTACGCGGCCAGCGCCCCCGGGCTGCGGCAGCACCAACTCGGCCTGGTCCGCAAGGTCCTGGCGACCATGGACCCCTCCCACACCGCCACCCACAAGGACCCGTCCTGGGGGAACGCCGCCCTCGCCGCGCTCTCCGTCAACTACCTGGGCGTCTACCCCGGCAACAAGGACACCGCCTTCCAGAACGCGGTCACCGCCGACCCCGGCTACCGCGCCGTCTTCAAGGCCTTCGTGGGATACACCCACCTCAAGGGCACACCCAACGCCTGGGTCGTCCGTGACGCCCTGAGCGAGTACGGCCGCTTCGGCGAGATCGCCGCGCTCAAGCCGGGCATCGTCACCGACCTCGGCGCGCTGCTCCGCACCACCGTGCAGAACTACGGCGAGGGCAGCGAGCCCTGGGCCAAGATCGCCGGCTGGCTCGACTACTTCGGGGCCTGCGCGCCGTACGCGGTGTGCAAGGCCGACATCGAGAAGCGGATCTTCCCGCGCACCTACTCCTACGACAACGGCGCCATCAAGGTCCGCACCGCCCTCGACCGCACCACCGTCGACCAGCTCTACTACGCGTCCAAGCAGGTCAAGGCGCAGTTCCACCGGGTGCTCGGCACCGCCGAACCGCTGGCCGGCGACCCCAACACCACCCTGACCATCGTGCTGTACGCCTCCCGCGCCGACTACGAGGTCTACCACCCGCTGCTCACCGGCATGGGCACCAACAACGGCGGCGTCTACATCGAACGCGGCGCCACCTTCTACACCTACCAGCGCCGCGTCCCCCAGGACTCCACCCTCACCCTTGAGGAACTCTTCCGGCACGAGTACGTCCACTACCTCAACGGCCGCTTCGCCGTCCCCGGCTTCTTCGGCGAGGGCCCGTGGTACCAGGGCGACCGCACCACCGCCATGGACGAGGGCAGCGCGGAGTTCTTCGACGGCTCGACCCGCGACGACGGGATCGCGGTACGCCGCTCGCTGGTCAAGGGCATCATCGCGGACACCGCGGGCGGCGGGCCGCGGATGAGCGTCCAGCAGCTGCTGCACGCGACCTATGACGGCGACGGCTTCCGCTTCTACAACTACGCCGGGACGTTCTTCGAGTTCCTGTGGCGCGACCACCCGGCGAAGCTCCAGGAGATGTACCGGTACCTGCGTGCCGACGCCCCGTCCGCCTTCGACGCCTGGCGCAACCGGACGGGGTCCGACGCGGGGCTCCAGCAGCAGTACGACGCGTTCCTCGACGCCCAGATCGCCGTCGTCGACGACCTCTTCGTGCCGCGCACCACGTTCGTCCCCAACGGTTCCCTGAAGCTGTCCACCCCCGCCGCGGTCCAGAGCGCCTTCACGGCCGCCACCGCCGCCAGGCCCACCTGCAAGGACGGCGGCGACCCGGGCTACGGCCGGTTCCTCTGCAACGGCCGGATCACCGCCAACCTCAGCAACTCCGGCAGCCCCGACCAGGTCTTCGAGGACATGGCCGAAACGGTCGACTACTTCCTCCTGGACCGGGCCGAGCCCGCGGCGAACAACTTCGCCGACATGAACTGCTCCTTCGGCCCCACCGAGATCTGGTCCTCGGGCAAGGCCGGCAGCGCGGACTTCAGCTGCGAGGGGCCGCTGCGGCGGTGACCGACCCGTCACATCCGGTGATCCACGGCCCGTCGCCCGCCGGGCGGGCCGTGTCCGGCGGGGCGCCGAGGATGTCGAAGCAGCCGCCGAGACCGACGGCGTCCAGCAGGCGCAGGAAGCGGGCATCGGTGATCACCAGGGACAGCCGCCCGCCGTGCGCACGGATGCGGCGGCGGGCGCGGCACAGCACCCCGATACCGCCGCAGTCGAGGAAGTCCACATGGGTCAGGTCGAGGACCATGTGCGGCCGGTCTCCGGCCGTCACCGGGTCGAGGCGTCCGTTGGTGCGCGCCGCGCTGGGGTAGTCCAGCTCTCCGAAGAGTTTCACGACGATCGGCGCGCCCATGGGGCGCCCGCGCCGAGGGGTCGTCGACTGCCGCAGCATGGATCTCACCTGTCCGCACGATTCCGGCCTCCGGGCCGCTGTCACCATCAAAGGCGGCGGGAGCGCCGGGCAGGAGGGCCGGGCGGGCCATCTCCCCTAGGGCCCTTCGGCCCCCTCAGCCGTCGGGAAGGTCCAGCCGCCGGGACGTACCGGGCGCGATCGCGAAGGCGCGGTCGCGCAGCACCACCCGTACCGCGGCGTTCTGCGAGGGCGGCACCGTGATCCGCACCTGCTCGGCACGGATGCGCAGATCGATGTCCCAGTGGTGCCGGTAGCGGAGGCGCACCCCGAACCTGGACAGCTCCCGCAGCGGCGCCGGATCGAGCCAGAGCGCCTGGTCACGGGTCTCCAGACCGGTCATCCCGCGCTGGACGAAATCCAGGGTGCCGGCCATCGCGCCCAGATGGATGCCCTCCGCGGTGGTCCCGCCCTGGAGGTCCGCGACGTCCCCGGTCAGCGCCTCCTCGCAGTACCTCCAGGCGTCGGCGTGGTGCGCGCGGGCCAGGACCCAGGCGTGGACCAGGGCGCTGAGCGTCGAACCGTGGCTGGTGCGGTGCAGGTAGTAGTCGACGGTGGCGTGCCAGATGTCCTCGTCGAGGGGGTGGCCGAGGCCGCGGAACACCGCGGCGAGTTCCGACGGTGCGAAGAGATAGCCCAGCATCAGGACGTCGGCCTGCTTGGAGGCCTGGTAGCGGTTGACCGTGTCGCCCTCCGCCTCCAGTATCCGGTCCAGCCGGCGGATGTCGCCGTACCGCTCCCGGTAGCCGTGCCAGTCGAGTTCGGCGAGGTCCCCGTACCCGGCGAACTGGCTGATCACCCCGCGGTGGTAGGGCACATGGAGCCGGTGGGCGATGTCGTCCCAGCGCTCGGGCTCCTCCGGGGAGAGCCGCAGCCGTTCGAAGAGCCGGCGCCGGTGGGGCTCGGGCAGCGTGCGGCACAGGTCGAGCGCGCGCAGCAGCACCCAGGCCGCCGTGACGTTGGTGTAGGCGTTGTCGTCCACCCCCGGTACGGCGGCTCCCGGATAGCCGTCGTGGTACTCGTCGGGACCGACCACCCCGCGGATGCGGTAGCGGCCGAGGGAGGCGTCCCAGTCCACGGCCGAGGCCCAGAAGCGGGCGATCTCCAGCAGCATCTCGGCGCCCCTGGTGTGCAGGAACTCCGTGTCCCCGGCGGCCTGTCCGTACTGCCACACGTTGTACGCGATCGCCGACCCGACGTGGTGCTGGAGCCGGGAGTGATCGGGCAGCCAGCGCCCCGAGTGCGGGTTGAGATGGAGCTGCTGGGTCTCCTCGCGGCCGTCGCCCGCGCTCTGCCACGGGTACATCGCCCCGGTGCGGCCCGCCTCCCGCGCCGCGTGGCAGGCGGCCGGCAGCCGCCGGTAGCGGTAGTCGAGCAGGGCCCGGGAGACCTGCGGCAGATGCAGGTTCAGGAACGGCAGGACGAACAGCTCGTCCCAGAAGACGTGCCCGCGGTACGCCTCGCCGTGCAGGCCCCGCGCCGGCACCCCGACGTCCAGCTCGGCGGTGTGCGGCGAGAGGGTCTGCAGCACATGGAAGAGGTGCAGCCGCAGAATCCGGCCCGCCGCGCCCGGGACCTCCAGCTTGGCCTGCCGCCACAGGTCCTCCCAGGCGCGGCGGTGCTCGGCGCGCAGCTGCCGGAAGTGCGGGGCGAGGCTCACCGCGTCCACCGCCGCGTGCCGCGGGCTCTCGATCGCCGGGTCGCGGGAGGTGTACAGCGCCACGGTCTTCTCGACGACCGCGGGGGAGTCGTGAGCGAGCGGCAGGATCAGCGTGTGGAACGCCCGCAGCGCGGTCAGCCGCGGCCGGGGCAGCCCGTCGTGGCCCGAGGGGGTGCGGCTCCGGGCGGCCAGCGCGACGCGGATGTCCGAGTCGAGGGTGCGGCAGCTCAGCCACAGGGTGTCCGGCTGCTCGGTGCCGGTCTCCCAGCCCGTCAGATGCTGGTCGGCCAGACCGCGGTAGCGCGCGACGCCGGCATTGCGGACCGCCCCGTCGATCCCCGCCTCCACCTCCACCGCACCCGTCCACCCGTCCGGGGTGAAGCAGGTGCGCAGCGCGGCCAGATGGGGCTCGCCCATGTGCACCAAGCGGCACTGCTCCACGGTCAGCCGCCGCCCGGCCCCGTCCTCGTACACCGACCAGCGGGTCAGGGTGCCGTGCCGCAGGTCCAGCGTCTGCCGGTGCTCCGTCAGATACGGGTGGCCGGGGGCGAGCCAGGGGCCGGGGGCGGCGTCGGCCGGGCAGATCCGGTAGCGCAGCGGGAGCCAGTTGGGCAGGTTGACCATGTCCTCGTTCTCGACGGGGTGGCCCGCCACGGTGGAGGTCAGACGGTTGTAGCAGCCGGCGGCGTAGGTGCCCGGATAGTGCGTGCCCCCGGAGAGCACCTCGGAGGCCGCGCCGCGGGTGGCGAAGTAGCCGTTGCCGAGGGTGCACAGGGTTTCCCGCAGCCGTTCCGCGTCCGGGTCGTACCCCTCGTACGACCAGGTCCAGGCGCGGGTCATCCGGCGTCCCCGGGCAGCAGCAGCTCGCCGGGGTCGGTCACGACCACGTCGGCGCCACGACGGCGCAGGGCGCCCGCGCTGTACGGGCCGGCCGTCCGGTCCACGCCCACCACCAGGGCGAAGCCGCCGCGGCGGCCGGCCTCCACGCCGGCCAGGGCGTCCTCCACCACGGCGGAGTCGCCGGGCGGGACCCCGAGCCGCCGGGCCGCTTCCAGGAAGAGCGCCGGGTCGGGCTTCCCCGGCAGGTCCAGCCGGTGCGCCTCGTTGCCGTCCACCACGGCCCGGAAGAGCGTGTCCACCCCGGCCGCGGACAGCAGCCCGGCCGCATGGCGCGAGGCCGAGACGGCGGCGCACGGCACCCCGTGGTCCCGCAGGGCCCGCAGCAGGCGCACGGTGCCGGGCCAGGTGGGGACGGGACGGTCCCGCAGGCTCGCGCTGAACAGCTCTTCCTTACGGGCCGCGACGGCGTGGACGGTGTCCGTGCCCGGCGGGTCGTCCGGGGCGCCGAGCGGCAGGTCGAGGCCCCGGGAGCGCAGGAAGGCGGCGGCGCCGTCCTGCCGCGCCCGGCCGTCGACATGACGCAGATAGTCGTCCACCGGGTCGAACGGGCGCTGTCCTTCCACCGTCGCGAGACAGGCGTCGAAGGCGCCCTTCCAGGCCGCGGCGTGCACCGGGGCGGAGTCGGTGATGACCCCGTCGGTGTCGAAGAGCACGGCCCGCAGGGAGTGCAGGCACGCGGCCAGGGACGGCGCGCCGGTCATGGTGACGTTCCGTTCGTCGGTGTCCCTTCCATGGCACCACGACTGCGGGCCGGGGGCGCGTCGCACGGACGGCACCCGGCGGCGGCCCGCCGCTTCACGCCGCCCGCTGCCCCCACCGGGGGTCCGCCGCCGCCCACTCCCGTTCCCACTGGGTGTAGCGGTGGCGGTTCAGCAGGGCGCGGCCGGTGCGCTGGGCGCCGAGCAGGAACAGCCCGGCCGAGGTTCCGGCCACGGTGCCGATCGCGATGCTCTCGCCGCTCGCCTGCCGCGGGGTCACGGGGTCGCGCACCAGCGTCCCGTCGCGGTCGAGCCAGGCGGTGGTGCGGTCACCGGCCCGCAGGTCCGGCGCCACCGTCGTGACGCCCGTGCGGGCCGTGCCGTCCGCGGCCGTCCAGCGCACCGTCGCGTGGACCCGGGAGCCGACGCCTCCGGACACGTCCACCCCGATCCGCTGCGGCGGGTTCTCGGTCACGACGGCCGCCACGGTGCGTTGGCCCTGCCGTTCCTGGCCGGTGCCGCTCGCCACCGCCTGCGCGGCGGCCAGCCCGGCGGCCGGTGCGCCCAGAAGGATCAGTACCGCGGTCACCAGCACCAGCCAGGCCTCCACCACGTCCGAACGCCGTCGGAGCGGGCTGGGCCGCCACGGCCGGAGGAACTCGCTACGGGCCATCTCGCACCCCCTGCACCTGAGGCCCCGACCGTCGCACGCGGTGCCGGCCGGCAGGAGGGGCCGAACGGCCCTCACGGGGGGCCGGTCGGGGTCGGCCCGTTGTGGGCGGGAGCCCCGTTCGGCCCTGGTGTGCGCAGGGTGGCGGGGTGACGATGAGAGACACCGCCCGCACCGGACGAGCGAGAGCGTGGAGGACGCCATGGGCGAGGTACGCGAGGTCTCACCGCAGCGGCCGATCCGGGTGTTCCTGCTCGACGACCATGAGGTGGTGCGCCGCGGGGTGCGGGACCTGCTCGACGCGGAGGCCGATATCGAGGTGGTCGGCGACGCCGGCACCGCGGGGCGGGCGCTGGCCCGCGGTCCGGCGCTCGGCCCGGACGTCGCGGTACTCGATGTGCGGCTGCCCGACGGCGACGGGATCAGCGTCTGCCGGGAGTTGCGGTCGCGGCTGCCCGGACTCGCCTGTCTGATGCTCACCTCGTTCGACGACGACGAGGCGCTGCTCGACGCGATCATGGCGGGGGCGGCGGGCTACGTCCTCAAGGAGATCAAGGGATCGGACCTGGTCGCCGCCGTCCGCACGGTCGCCGCGGGACGCTCGATGCTGGACCCGGCGACCACCGCGCGGCTGATGCACAGCCTCCGGGGTGTGGACGGCGACGCGGCGCCCGCGGCGGACGCGCTGTCCGGGCTGTCACCGCGGGAGCGGGAGATCCTCGGTCTGGTCGGCGAAGGTTTGACGAACCGTCAGATCGCGCGGCGGCTCTACCTGTCCGAGAAGACGGTCAAGAACCACATCTCGCGGCTGCTGGCCAAACTCGGTGTGGAACGCCGTATCCAGGCGGCCGTCCTCGCCGCCCACGGACCGCCGCCGGGCGGCGGCACCGGACCGTACCCGCCCTGAGCCGCGGCTCAGGGGGACGGCAGCGGCGCCTGCCACACCAGGCGGGTGCCACCCTGCGCCGGAGCCTCCAGCGTCATCGTCCCGCCCACGCTCTCCGCCCGCTTGGCGAGGTTGCTCAGCCCGCTCCGCCGGCCGTGGCGCGGCACGCCCACCCCGTTGTCCGTGACGCTCAGGCGCAGCACGCCGCGGCCCACGGACAGCGATACCTCGACCGCCGTGGCGTGCGCATGCCGCGCGGCATTGCTCAGCGCCTCGCCCAGCACCGCCACCACATGCTCCGCGATCTCGGCCGGCACATCGGTGTCGATGAGTCCCTGCATCCGCAGCGACGGGGTGAACCCCAGGGCGCGGGCGGCCTGTTCCGCCGCGGTGACGGTGCGGGCCCGCAGCCCGTGGCTCGACCGGCCCGACGTGTGGGCGCGGAGCCCGAAGATGGTAGACCTGATGATCTTGATCGTCTCGTCCAGGTCGTCCACCGCGCGCAACAGCCGTTCACTGGCCTCCGGATGGTCCACGAAACGGACCGCGCTCTGCAGCGTCATCCCCGTCGCGAAGAGCCGCTGGATCGCCAGGTCGTGCAGATCACGGGCGATCCGGTCACGGTCCTGCAGCAGGGTGAGCTGCTCGGCGGACCGGCGCCGGTCCGCCAGCTCCATGGCGAGCGCTGCCTGCCCCGCGAACGTCAGCAGCGGACCGGTCTCCTGCTCGGTGAACCCGGCCCGCTCCCGCACCCGCGCCACCAGCAGCACCCCACGGGGCCGGCCGCCCGTGATCATCGGGACGGCGACCGCCGGCCCCAGCCCCATCCAGCGCGGCGGCCCCGTCGTGATCCGCGGATCACGCTCGACATCGGTGCTGATCAGCGGCGCCCGCCGGTCGAGCGCCGCGCCCATGAACGACCCCCGGAGGGGCAGCACGAGACCGCGGTGCGCCTCGGCGTCGACCCCCGACGCCAGGGCGACATGCAGCGCCTTGCCGTCCGGCTCGGGAATCGCGATCACCCCGAGGTCCGCGGTGAGGATCTCCCGCGCCTGGTCCACGATCAGCCCCAGCGCCGCCATCTCGTCCGACCCCGGCAGCAGCAGGCTGGCCACGATCTCACCGTTGGCCTCCTGCCACCGCTGCCGGTAGCGGGCCTCCTCGTACAGCCGCGCGTTCTCGATGGCGACCCCCGCCGCCACCGCGAGCGTCGAGAGCACCGTCTCGTCCTCGGCGTCGAACTCACCGCCGCCCCGCTTCTCGGTGAGGTAGAGGTTCCCGAACACCTCGTCGCGGACCCGGATGGGCACCCCGAGGAAGGAGTGCATGGGCGGGTGGTGCGGCGGAAAGCCGTACGACGACGGATGCCGGGACAGCTCCGAGAGCCGCAGCGGCTGGGGATGACGGATCAGCTCACCCAGCAGGCCGTGCCCCTCGGGCAGCCGGCCGATCGCCTCCTGCTGTGTGCCGGGGACCCCGACCGGCAGGAACTGGGAGAGCCGGGTGCCCTCGGACACCACGCCCAGCGCCCCGTACTCGGCGTCCACGAGCACCACCGCCGCCTCCACGATGCGGCGCAGCACCTGCGGCAGATCCAGCTCCCTGCCCACCGACAGCACGGCCTCCAGCAGCAGGTTCGCCGGATCGCCGGGGCCCAGCCGCAGCGCGTCGAGGCGCTGATGCAGCTCGTCCGGCAGCGCGTCGAGCCGGCGCCGGGCGGTGTCGCGCCGGCCGCTTCCGTGGTCGCCCACCATGGCCTCCGCTGGTGGCCCCACACGCGGGCGGGGCCGTACCTCCACGGTAGCCGCGGTGTCCCTCCGGGGCTTGGCGCGGCGGCGCGGGACCGCCGGCCCGCCAAGGAGGTCCGGGCGGCCCACCGCCCGGTGTCCGTCCGGACCTGCACGCCCCCCGGACCCGGTGTCACGGTGGCAGTAGGGACATGTCCGCGCCGACGCGAGGAAGGACGTGGGGGCGATGGAGCATCCGCTGGTCGTGGGGACCGATGGCTCGGATTCCGCCTTCCGGGCGCTCGACTGGGCGGCGGACGAGGCGGCACGCCACGGCCTTCCGCTGCGGGTCGTCCACGCCTCCCGCTGGGAGCGCTACGAGGGCGCGGTCCCGGCGGACGGCGGGGAACGCCCCAGCGAGCAGGTACTCGCGGAGTCCGTCGTCGCCTCCGCCGTGGAACTCGCCCGGCGCCGGCAGACGGACCTCGCGGTCTCGGGCGAGGTGCTCCCCGCCGACGCGGTCACCGCCCTGCTGAACGAGGGGCTCCATGCGACGGCGCTGATCGTGGGGACGCGGGGCCGCGGCGAGATCGCCGGCCTGCTGCTGGGGTCGGTCAGCCTGGCGGTGTCGGCCCGCGCCCGGTGCCCGGTGATCGTGGTGCGGGGGGACCCGGCCGGACTGGCGGGCAGCCATGGGCGCGTCCTCCTCGGGGTCGCCGGCCCGGCCGAGGAGTCGGCGGCCATCCGCTTCGCCTTCCGCGAGGCGGAGCGACGCCGCTGCACCCTGGAGGCGGTGTGCGCCTGGCCGCTGCCCGTACGCGACGCGAGCGAGGCCCCGCTGCTCGCCGCGGACGCCCGGCGCCATCACGAGAAGCAGGCCTCGGCGCTGCTGGACGAGGCGCTCGACGAGGTGTCCGGGGCACATCCGGCGGTGCGGGTGCGGCGGGTCACGGTCGAGGGACCGGCCCACAAGGTCCTGGTGCACCGCACCGCCGCAGCGGATCTGCTGGTGACCGGAGCCCAGCACCGTCAGGGCCACTTCGGCCTCCAGCTCGGGCGGGTGGCGCACACCGCGCTCTGTCATGCCACCTGCCCGGTGGCGGTGGTGCCGCAGCACGCCTGACGCGGCGCCGCCCCGCCGTCACCGCCGCAGCCCCGCGGCATGATCGGGGACATAGGTCTGCAGATCCCGGGGCGGCCGCTGGTAGCCGGTGGCCGGTGGCCGCGCCGGGATGTCGAGCGCCGGCGGGGTGATGTCCCGATAGGGCACCGTCGACAGCAGATGGGCGATCATGTTCAGCCGGGCCCGGCGCTTGTCGTCGCTCTCGACGACGTACCACGGCGAGTCCGCGATGTCCGTGTGCACGAACATCTCGTCCTTGGCCCGCGAGTACTCCTCCCAGCGGGTCAGCGACTCCAGGTCCATCGGGGAGAGCTTCCAGCGCCGCGTCGGGTCCTCCAGCCGCCGCCGGAAGCGCTGCTCCTGCATCTCGTCGCTCACCGAGAACCAGTACTTGCGCAGCAGAATCCCGTCCTCCACCAGCATCCGCTCGAAGACCGGGCACTGCCGAAGGAACCGCTGGTGCTCGGCCGGTGTGCAGAAGCCCATGACCCGCTCGACCCCGGCCCGGTTGTACCAACTGCGGTCGAACAGCACGATCTCGCCCGCCGCCGGCAGGTGCTCCGCGTAGCGCTGGAAGTACCACTGGGTGCGCTCCCGCTCGGTGGGCCGGGGCAGCGCCACGATCCGCGCCACCCGGGGGTTGAGGTACTGGGTGACGCGTTTGATCGTGCTCCCCTTGCCGGCCGCGTCCCGCCCCTCGAAGACCACCACCAGCCGGGCGCCCTCGGTCCGCACCCACTCCTGCAGCTTCACCAGCTCCGTCTGGAGCCGGTACAGCTCGGGCTCGTACACCGACCGCGGCAGCTTCCCCGAGCCGCTGCCGCCCTGTTTCTCCGCCATACGACGACGGTACGGAGAAAAGCCCCGCCGGGCCTCCCGGCCTCAGGCGTGCGAGCCGAACGGGGCCAGCACCTCACGCTCGATCCGCTGCCGGACCCGGCCGGTCAGGACGGCGAGCCGCTTCGACAGCTGCGGCCGCACCGCATGCGGCGACCGGATGTACCGGGCCGTCGCGGGCAGCTGCGCGACATCCGCCGCCACCCGCAGCCGGGCGTCCGGCAGCCGGCCGCGCGGGGCACTGCGCACGCCCCCGCGCATCAGCGTCTCCAGCAGCGGTGTGCTCCCCGCCGGCGGCGGCTCGTCGGCCAGGCCGAGCACATCGAGGCACCCCGGCCGGCGGAACACCTGCTTGCGCCCCGGCGCGGTCGACTTCGCCGCCGACAGCTTCATCACCGGCCGGCCGTCGTAGGCGACGAGCTTGTACGCGGAGTCCAGGGAGGGGGCGTCGGCGCTCACCCCGACCCGCGTGCCCACGGCGTAGACGTCGATCGGCGCCCCCGCGCGTGCCAGGTCGTGCACGGCGAACTCGTCCAGCCCGCCGCTGGCGACGATCCGCACCTGCGGCAGCCCCGCGTTGTCCAGGATCGAACGGGCCCGCGTGGCCAGCTCCGCCAGATCACCGCTGTCCAGACGGATGGCGGACCCGTCACCGCGGCCCAGCCCGTTGAGCACCCGCGCCGCCGCCGCGACACCCGACTCGGTGTCGTAGGTGTCGACCAGCAGCGTCACCGGTCCGGGGTGGCAGAGCGCGAACGCGGTGAAGGCCGCCTCCTCGTCCTCGAACGCCTCGACGTAGGAGTGCGCCATGGTGCCGACGGCCGTCAGGTCCTCGGCGTGCGCCGCTGCCACGTTGCTGGTGCCCGCGAAACCGGTCATGGCACCGAGCCGGGCCACCTGGCGGGCGGCGGCGGTGCCATGGGTGCGCCGCAGCGAGAAGTCCACGACGGGACGCCCCCGCGCGGCGAGCACACAGCGCACGCACTTGGAGGCGATGGCCGTCTGGTGGGTGAGGTGGTTCAGCACGAAGGACTCCACCAGCTGCGCCTGCGGCAGCGGCGCGGTGATCTCCAGCAGCGGCTCGCCGGCCAGCACCACCCGCCCCTCCGGCACCGCCCGCACCTCACCGGTGAAGCGCATGCCCCGCAGCGGCGCCAGATCCCGCGCGGGCCGTTGCAAGGCCTCGGCGAACACCTCGACATCGTCGTGTCCGACCGTGAAGCCGGCCAGGAAGTCGAGGACGGTCTCGGCGCCCGCCGCGATCAGGAAACCCCGCTCCGGCGGCAGCGCCCGCACAAAACAGCTGAAGGTCGCCGGTTGCGTCATGCCCTCGTGGAGATACGAGAGGGCCATGGTGACTTCGTACAGGTCGGTGGTCGTGGCATCCGACATGGCCGACTCCTTCCACGGACGGCCGGGCCACCGGCCGGCGGTGGCCGCCGCCGGCACGGGGCTCACGCCATGGCGTCCGTCCAGCCGTAGGCCATGCGGCGCTCCCGCCGGGGCGGTCCGGCACCGACACCCTCCAGGTCCCGGTCGGCCACCCGCAGCAGCTGCCCGGCGAGGTCCCGCACCGCACGCCCGGCCGCGATCTCGTCGCCGATCTCCGGTACGTCCCGGTCCTCCGGGCTGCACCGGGCCGTGCCGTGCCCGGTCAGGGTGGTGGTTCCGGTACGGAGCTCCACACGCGCCCTGGTCGTCCCGTCCTCCTCGACGAGGTACAGCCGGACGGGCCACTCGACTGTCTTTGCCATGGCTTGCCTCCGCTTCCTTACCGGGGACTGCCGCCGGAGGCCACGACCCGGGCCGCGACCGGGGCCGCCGCGCCACCGCCGGCCGGTCCCGCTGAATGCCCCCTCCCCGTCATCATCCGCCTTCCGCCGTGGCCCGTCCTGGTACGGCCCCTGGGC
The DNA here is from genome assembly GCF_043199295.1 of Streptomyces sp. NPDC048612. NCBI lineage: Bacteria > Bacillati > Actinomycetota > Actinomycetes > Kitasatosporales > Streptomycetaceae > Streptomyces > Streptomyces sp. NPDC048612. Next base: position 235,601 of record NZ_JBICVV010000003.1, on the reverse strand, counting down.
CGTCACGGACCGTGGCGCCCGTTGCCGCGCCGTCACTCATGGGGGACGACGGCCACCGGACAGGGCGCGTGATGGACGACCGCCTGCACGACATGGCCGATCCGCGGCACCGGCAACCGGTGCCGCTGCCGGTGCCGGCGGCCGACGACGAGCAGCCCGGCGTCCCCGGCGCTGTGCAGCAGGGCCGGCGCGGGACTCTCCAGCACCACCCGGTCATCGACCGGGACGTCAGGGAACTTCTCCTGCCAGGGTTCCAGGGCGGCGGCCAGCTCCTGCCGGGCGTCCTGTGCCGCCTCCTCGGCGACGACCGGCTCCACCCCGCCGCCGCGGTTGTACGCGTACGAGGGCAGATGCCTGCCGTGGACGGCACGCAGCGCGACCTCCCGGCGGGCGGCGCTCTCGAAGGCGAAGGCGAGCAGCGCCTCGCACGGCTCGTGGAGGCTCAGCGCCACCATCACCTCGCCGTGCCCGCCGCTCGCTCCGGGGGCCTGCCGGGCGCGTACCAGGACGGTGGGGGAGGTGGTGTGCGCCACCAGTTGCAGACCGGTCTCCCCGAGGGCGTAGCGGGCCACCGGGCCCAGGTCCCGGCAGCCGAGGACCAGCAGATCCGACTCCTCCGCGGCCTCCTGGAGGGCCTCCAGCGGATCGCGGGCCACCAGGGACTCGTCCACCGGAAGGTCCGGGACACGGGTGCGGACCGCCGTGGCGGCGTCGTTCATCATCCGGTGCGCCCAGTAGTTCTGCTCCTGTCCCGCCTCGGGATGCGACGCCGGCTCCGGCGCGAGCAGTACCCAGGCGTGCAGCAGCCGCAGACGGGCACGGCGCAGCCGGGCTTCCTCGGCAGCCCAGAGGATCGCGGACAAGGACTCGGGCGTACCGTCCACGCCGGCGGTGATGACATCCTTCATGGCTCGCTCCGTTCCTGGCGCGCTCGGCGCGTTCGCGCCCACATCTCAAGGGTGCGCGGCCCGGTCCGCCCGGGCATGAGCCTTTCGGCCCCCATCCCGCCGGCAGAGGTCGGTGCGGCCCGCGCCCCCGGGCCGCCGCCCGTCCCGCGGGGCAGGCGTCAGACCCGTCCGTGCGCCCGCTGCGCCCGCCGCGAGAGCGAGTCGATGACCACGGCGATGAGCAGCACCCCGCCCGTGATCATGAACTGCACCGCTGTCTGGATGCCCATGAGCGCCACCCCGGAGGCGATCGACTGGATCACCAGGACGCCGAGCAGGGCCGACCAGGTCCGGCCCCGGCCGCCGAACAGACTGGTGCCGCCGATGACCGCCGCGGCGATGACGTCCATCAGCAGCAGGCCCGCCCCCGAGGTCTGACTGGCCGAGGTGACGCGCGAGGCCAGGAACAGGCCGCCGACCGCCGCCATGGTCCCGGACATCATGAAGACCGAGATGCGGACCAGGTCGACGTTGAGGCCGGTACGGCGGGAGGCCTCGACGCTGCCGCCGAGCGCGAAGATCATGCGGCCGTAGCGCGTACGGCGCAGCACGTAGTCGAGGCCGACCAGCAGCACCAGGAAGATCAGCAGGGCCAGGGGCAGCCCCAGGAACTGGTTGAGGACGAACGCCGAGGCCATCGTGATCGCCGCCAGCACGCCGGTGCGCAGCAGGATCTCGCTCAGCGTCCGGGCGGGCACACCGGCGGTCCGGCGGCGGCGCGCGTCGTGGTACGAGGCGAGGAAGTAGCCGGCGGTGCCCAGCGCCGCCAGTCCGTAGGCGGCGGCCACGTTGTGGAAGTAGTAGCCGGTCAGCATCGCGAGCAGGCCCTTGTCGTCGATGTTGATCGTGCCGTTGGCGCCCAGGATGTAGAGCATCAGGCCGTTCCAGCCCAGCAGTCCGGCCAGGGTGACGACGAAGGCCGGTACCCCGACCTTGGCGAGGAAGAAGCCCTGTACGGCGCCGATCGCGGTGCCGCCGAGCACCGCGATCAGCAGCGCGAGGCCCTCCGGCACGCCATGGCTCACGTTCAGCACCGCGAAGGCGGCCGCGGCCAGTCCGCTCACCGAGCCGACCGAGAGGTCGATCTCGCCCAGCAGCAGCACGAAGACGACGCCCACCGAGATCATGCCGGTGCCGACGATGTCCACGCTCAGATTGGACAGGTTGCGCGGCGAGAGGAAGTTCTCGTTGAGGCTCTCGAAGATGATCCAGACCACGATCAGACCGAGGGCGACCGGGACCGAGCCCAGCTCACCGCTGTGGAACCGGCGCTTGAGTATCTCCAGGGGGTTCTGGGTGCCGAGTTCGGGCGCGAGCCGGCGCCGGTCGGCGGCGGTCACCGCGCTGCCGGCCGGCTTCTGCTTCCTGAGCGGCCAGGCCCGGCTCACGGCTCCCCTTCCCACTCCGGTGCCTTGCGGCGGGTCACGGCGTTGTCGGTGGCGCCGGTGATCGAGGAGATGATCTGCTCGTGGGACGTGGTCGTCACATCGAAGAACCCGTTGTTCCGGCCGAGCCGCAGGACGGCGATCCAGTCCGCGACGGCCTTGATGTCCCCCATGTTGTGGCTGATGAGAAGCACACCGAGGCCGCGTTCCCGCAGCTGGTCGACGAGGTCGAGGACCTGGGCGGTCTGCTCGATGCCCAGGGACGCGGTGGGCTCGTCGAGGAGCACCAGCCGGGGTTCGCCGAGGAGCGACCGGGAGATCGCCACGGTCTGGCGCTGGCCGCCGGAGAGCGAGGCGACCGGGAGCCGGACGTCGGGCATCCGGATGGCCAGCATGTCCAGCAGGTCCAGGGTGAGGCGCTCCATCTCCACCTCGTCGAGGACACCGGCCCGGTGGATCTCGCGGCCGAGGAAGAGATTGCCGACCACGTCGAGGTTGTCGCACAGCGCGAGGTCCTGGTAGACGGTGGCGATGCCGAGGTCCTGGGCGTCGTGCGGGCGGGAGAGGTGCACCGCCCGGCCGTCCCACTCGACCACCCCCTCATCGGCGGGGTCGACCCCGGCGATCACCCTGATCAGCGTGGACTTGCCGGCGCCGTTGTCACCCACGAGCGCGACGACCTGACCGGCACGGACCTCCAGGTCGACATCGGCCAGGGCCTGGACGGCGCCGTACCGCTTGAAGATGCCGCGCAGCGACAGCAGGGGCGGGGCCGGGCCGGTTCGCCGGAGGGCCGCACCGGACTCCATGGATACCTGCCTTACCTGAGCCCCGCCTTCTTGCAGGCGGACTCGAACTTGGGGGTGCAGATCTGATCGACCGTGTACATGCCGTCCTTGATCACGGTGTTCTTGATGTTGTGCACATTCACGGCGACCGGGGTGAGCAGCACGGCCGGGATGCCGCGGTGGGTGGGGCTGTTGACGGTGTGCGTCGTGATGCCGGTGAGCTTCTCGCCGCGTCCCAGCGCGACCGCCATGGCGGCGGCGGTACCGGCCTCGGGCGCGAACGGCTTGTAGACCGTCATGGTCTGAGTGCCCGTCACAAGCCGCTGAATGGCGTCGAGTTCGGCGTCCTGGCCGGTGATCGGCGGCAGCGGGGTGACCTTGGCGGCCTGGAGCGCGGCGAGGATGCCGGCGGCGAGACCGTCATTGGCGGAGTAGACACCGTCGATGTTGTCCGCGCCCAGGGCCGAGATGGCGGCGGACATGTTGCGGTTGGCGTTCTCCGGGCGCCAGTCACCGGTCTCGTAGGCCTTCCCGATCTTCACCTTGCCCTTGAGCGCGGCCAGCGCACCCTGCCGGAACCAGGCGGAGTTGGGGTCCGTCGACGCACCGTTCATCATCACGATCTGCGACGCGCGCGCCCTGGGACCGAGCGCCTTCAGCAGCGCCTCGCCCTGCATCCTGCCGACCGTCTCCCCGTTGAAGGAGACATAGGCGGACACCGGCCCCTCCACGAGGCGGTCATAGGCGACCACCGGGATACCGGCCCGCCGGGCGCTCTCGACCGACGAGCGGAGCGACTTGGAATCGACGGAGTCCAGGATCAGCACCTGCACCCGCTTGGTGATCATCGCGTCCATCTGCTGCTGCTGGGTGGCCACATCGTGCTGCGCGCTGACGGTCTCCACGGTGCACTTGGGGCACAGCTCCCGGATCTTCTTCTCGATCAGGGGCTTGTCGAAGTGGTAGAGGCGCGAGGTGTTGTCCGGGAGCAGCACGCCGATCTTCGGGGCGCCGCCGGAGGCGGGCCCGGTCGGCTCGCGGGCTCCGCCGGCCTCGCCGCAGGCGGCCGCACCGCCCATCAGACACACCCCCGCCAGGACCATGGCGGCACCGCGCAGCCGGGCCCGCACCTCAGCCCACCCCCTCACCGTGGTGCCGGCCCTCCGGGCCGGCCGCCGCCGCGCCGAGCCGCTCGCCCGGCTCCAGACCGATCTCGCTCCACACCTGCTTGCCGCCGCTCAGCGGCACCGACCCCCAGGACGCCGACATCGCCTCGACCAGCAGCAGCCCACGCCCGCCGGTCGACTCCCAGTCCACGCTCGTCGGCTTGACGGGAGCGCGGGGCGAGGCGTCGTTCACCCCGATCCGCAGCCGGTCGGCGGCCAGCGTCAGATCCAGCCGTACCTCCCCCTGGGTGTGCGCGATGGCGTTGGTGACCAGCTCGGACACCACCAGCAGGGCCACGTCCTGCTCCGCCGTCACACCCCAGGAGCGCAGGGTGCGCCCGGTGAAGCGACGGGCGTGCATCACGGCGTCCGGGAGCCGCCACACCGTCCACCGCACCCGGGTCGGGCGGACCCGCATCCCGTCGTAGCGCAGCACCAGCAGGGCCACGTCGTCGTCGCGCCGCTTCGCGCCCCCGAGCAGTGCGTCGGCGAGCTGACCGGCATCGGCGGGATCGGCCGCCGAGAGCGCCGCCCGCACCCGGCGGAGGCCGTCGTCCAGGGGAAGCGTCGCCGACTCGGCCAGACCGTCGGTGAGCAGCGCGAGCACGGTGCCGGGGGCCATACCCACCTCGGTCAGCGGGAACTCGCCCTCCTCGGCCACCCCCAGCGGAGGCCCGCCCTCGACCGGCAGTTCCTCGGTGCTGCCGTCCGGGAGCCGCAGCAGCGGCGGCAGATGCCCGGCCCGCACGAACCAGGCGATGCCCTCCTCCATATCCAGGTCCACATAGCAGCAGGTGGCGAACAGATCGGTCTCCATGCCCAGCAGCAGCCGGTTGGCATGGGAGATCACCACATCGGGCGGGTGGCCCTCCACCGCGTAGGCCCGGATCGCCGTACGCATCTGGCCCATGATCGTGGCGGCGCCGGCGCTGTGCCCCTCCACATCGCCGATGACGAGCGCGACATGGCCGTCGGAGAGCGGAATGACGTCGTACCAGTCGCCGCCCACCTCAAGCCCCATCGTGGCGGGCAGATAGCGGGCGACGGCCACCCCGCCGGGCAGCGACGGCAGCTTGCGGGGCAGCAGACTGCGCTGCAGCATCGTGGCGAGCTCGTGCCCGGCGTCCATCGCATGGGCACGCACCAGGGCCTGCCCCACCAGCCCCGCTGTCGCGGTCAGCAGCGACCGCTCCTCCGGCCCGAAGTGGTGCTCCGCGTCCCACCCGACCAGGCACACCCCGACGATCCGCCCGTCGGCCGGCAGCGGCAGCACGGCGAGCCCGCCGGGCCCGATGCCCAGGAGGTCGGGTTCCAGGGACGCGCCCGGCGGCCACAGGGCGACCTGTCCGGCGCGCAGCACGCTCTCCAGCGTGGGCATCGAGTGGCAGGCCGCGTCGGGCCACTCGGAACGCCACTCGGACCGCCACGCGGCGGGCCAGGCACCGGGCTCCGGGGGGTCGAGGACGGACACCACGAACCGGTCGGCCTCCAGCTCGGCCACCGCCACCCGGTCGGCCCCCAGGGGCGCCCGCAGCCCGGCGACCACCACCCGGCTGACGTCCCGGATCGTGGTGGCACCGGCCAGCGAGGCCGACAGCCGCTGCACGATGGAGACCTCGTCGGCGGTGGGACGCAGATAGGCGGCGTCGGCGACGACCCCCAGCATCCGCTCCGGCGTGCCGTCGGCGTCGGCCAGCACCCGGCAGCGCAGGCTCAGCCAGTGCAGCTCGCCGTTGGGCCGGCGGATACGGATCGACAGCTGCTGGCCCGCCTCGGGCAGCCCGCCCGGCTCCACGATCGACATCAGCGCCGGAACGTCGTCCGGCACGGTGCGCGCCAGCAGCGTCTCCACCCGCCGGTCGAACTCCTCCGGAACGATCCCGAACAGCTCCAGCACCTGGGCGTCCGCGTCCATCCGCCCGGTACGCAGGGTCAGCGTGAAGGCGCCGCCCCGGAGGGTGTCCAGCCCCGGCCCCAGCAGCGAGCGCCGCTCCGCCTGTGCCATGAACCGGGCCGCCACCGCCTCCAGCCCCGCGGTGACCTGATCGGCGTGCAGCTCCAGGAGGTGGCGGCGGTCCGCGTCGAAGGCGTCGGTGGCCTTGTCCATGACCACCAGGCACCCCAGCCGCCGCACGCTCCCGCCCAGGGGCAGCACCCCCAACGACACATCCGCGGGGGGCTTCCCGGCACCGTCCCAGGGGTCGGCGCCGGGGCTGTCCGGGGCGCCGGTGAGGTCGTACTCCGCCAGCTCCGCCGGGCCCAGCCACAGCGGGTCGCCGCTGCGGAAGGCCGCGGCGACCGGAGAGTTGCCGGACAGCGGGTAGCGCGTCGGCAGACCGTAGGGGACGCCGGAGCCTCCGACCATCTCGGCCAGCTGAAGAACGCCGTCCCCTTCGGCCGGCACATAGACGGCGGTCAGCTCAGCCCCGGTAGACCCAAGGACTCGTGCGGTCACTGCCTGCACCGCCTCCGTACGCCGGAAGCCGTCGTCATAAGCCACGGTCGCCGTATCCGCCCTCGGGGGCCAGGGCGTCCACCCCGCGCCACCGCCTCATCGGATATGTCGTGAATTACCGTCTTGTCTCCATGGTGCGGCACGCAGGGAGCAGGGAGCTAGTCGGCGCGGGGATCACGGTGTGTGACCGGGGAAGTCCTCCGCCAGCAGCGCGGCCAGGTCGAGGAACGCGTCCTGCGTACGGGACCGCATCCGGGCTAGATCGATGTCGCGCCGGCTGTCGAGGCGGTAGTCGAAGGGGATGAAGGCCATCCCGCCCGGATGGCCGCGGAACTGCCCGGCGAAGGCATCCCGCCGGACCGGCCGGTCCGGCCCGGGAAGGCTGGTGACCGCGAGCACGGCCCGCTCCGCCAGCTCCGGGTAACCGCGCCGCGCGAGTTCGGTCAGCAGGTCCTGCGTCTGCCCGATGCCCTGCGCGGTCATCCGGGCCACGACGACCAGACGGTGCGTCATCGACAGCGCGGTGTCGGGGACGCTCTCCGCCCGCAGCGGGGCCCAGTCCGCGAGGACGACGGAGAAGTGCCGGCTCAGCAGCTCCATCAGCCGGCGGTACTCCTCCTGGTACACCGGAGCCGGCGTGGTGCGGCCCAGCCCGTGGGTGAGCGCACGCAGCCCCGACGGGCCGTCCAGGGTGTGGCGCAGCACCTCCGCGTAGCTGTCGGCCACCGGCAGCGTACGGAGCAGGTCGTGGCGCAGGCGGGCCGAGCCGCCGCGGTTCAGCCGGCCGGCCAGCTCGCCGACCGTGTGGCCGGCGTCCAGCGCGATCACCCGCCCACCGCGCGCGGCGGACAGCAGCGCCCCCAGGGCGATGGTGACGGTGCTCCGGCCGACGTCGTCCTCCGCGCCGACGACGGTCGTCCGGTAGCTGAACCGCAGCCGGGTACGGAGCAGTTCCAGCTTCCGCTGCTGCTCCGGCCCCCACCGCCGCCGCCCCAGCCCGGCCTGCGAACCGCCGCGGCGCGTCCCGGCCGTGGTCTCCTCGGGCACCACGGAGTCGTTGTCGAGCGGGATCTGCGGGCCCGGACGGAACGAGAAGGCGGCCGCGCTCCCGCTGCCGGCCGCGCCGCCCGTCCCCGCGTCGGCGCCGCCCGTCCGCAGCTCCGTCGCCAGCGGCACGTAACGGGCGAAGGCCTCGGCGACCTCACCGGCGGTCGGGCGGTGGCCCGGGTCCTCGGACAGGCAGCCCGTGACGATCTCGCGCAGCGGCCGCCAGGTGTCGCCCTGCCACAGCGCCATGTCCCCGCTCTCCGCGGACTGCGGCACCCGGTTCTTGTCCCCGAGCCGGCGCAGGATCTGGCCCAGGGACTCGACGTTGTCGGCCATCGTGGGCACGGCTTCCGCCCCGCGGGCCCGGAACTCCCCGTCGATGCCGCACCGGCCCAGCCCGGTCAGCATCAGCGAACGCCCGACGACATGCACGGTCTGCGGCGTGAGTTCGGGGAGCACCAGCCCCTTGAGATGGCACAGGTTGACGGCGCTCGCCAGATGCCATCCGTAGGCGATGGACAGCAGGGTGTCGCGGCGCCGCTGGGAGCCGGTGGCGGCCCGCAGCAGGCTGCTGAGCTGCGGCGGCGGCCCGCCCTGGTCCTGCCCGGACGGGCGGTAGAGCTGCATGGCCAGCCACGGCGGATCGTCGCGCGGGCCCGTCGCCAACAACAGCGGCGCATACTGACCGGCCATCCGGGCCAGCGCCTCCGCCTCGGTGGCGAGCATCGCCGCCGCCTCGTCCGGCGCACCCGGCCTGATCACCCGGACCGCGGCCTCCTTGCCGGAACGGTCGCGGCCCAGATAGACGAGCGAACGCGCACCGGGCTGCCGGCCGTGCAGGGTGTACGGGCCCAGACGGCGGGGATCGCGCGAGGTGAGCGGGCGCCAGCCGTCGGAGCCGGCCGGTTCCGTGTCGTCCTCCGGGGGCGCCACCTGCACGGAGGCGCCGAGCCGGGCCATCAGACGCCGCTCCACGGGGGAGAAGGCACGCGAGCCGGCCGGCAGGTGGTCCATCCCGTCCGGATGCGCGAGCCAGGCGGGGAAGTCGGGGGAGCGCCCGGCCAGTTGCTCCAGCCGGCGGCCGATGTGGCGCCCGGTGCGCAGGAGTTCGGGCGTGGACACCGCGTCCAGGAGCGCCGACTTGGCCGCCTCGGAGAAGTCGAAGATCCGGTGCTGGTCCCGCAGCGGACCGGCCACCGGCGCCTCGACGGGCTGCATCAGCCCGCCGAGGAACACCTCCGCCAGATGAGCGGTGTCCGCGGACCAGGGCACCGCGGACTGCACCAGCCGCATCACCGGCACGGATACCGGCGCGACCGCCGCGATGTGCGCGGCGAGCCGGTACGCCTCGGGCGAGGCCGCGTCGCGGAAGTGCCGCACGGTGTCCGTGCCGTCGCCGGACGGGGCCACCGGGCGCCGGGCCGGGGCGTGCAGCAGCGGGAGGTGCACCGTGCCGCCGGTCGAGGCGAGCAGCCGGGACCAGGCCGCGACAGGGCCCGCCGAGGTCTCCAGCACCGGCACCGGCAGCCCGTCGAACGGCGCCAGCTCGGGCGGCAACACCGGATCGCTGACACTCCACGAGACGCCGGCGGCACCGCGCCGGCGCGTGGTCACCCGCCAGCGGCCGGCCTGGATGCCGGAGCCGCCCCACAGCCGCGGCGGCAGCGCGTGCACCACCGCCACCGGGCCGTTCGCCGCCCAGCGCCCCAGCACCCGGTGCATCCGGCCGTCCCGCCAGGCGGCGCCCATCCCATCGCTCAGCAGCAGGATCAGGGTCTGGCCCGACGGGTCGGCGAGCACCGCGGGCGGCAGCGAGGTGGTGTCCGGGTCGAACGGGCGGCCGCGCAGCAGCGGGGCATCCGGCCCACGGGTGTCCAGCCCGTGGACGTGCACCATCCGGAACGCGCCGACCCGTTGCATCATCGTCCGCCACTCGACGGCGAGCCGCCGCCACAGCAGCATCGACATACCGTCGTCCACCACGAGCGCGAGGTCGAGCCAGCGTTCGTGCCCGGGACGCAGCACGACGTCGGGCAGCCCGCTCTCGGCCAGCGCCGCGGCCGTCGCCGCCTCGTCGAACTCCTGGATACGGGTGGTGGCCCGGCGCTGCCGCAGCGGGCGCAGGGCACGGCCGATGCCCAGCTCGCCGAGGAGCGCCTTGTTCTCCGGAACCCGCAGCGGGACCGCCGCACTCGTCCTCGGCGGCAGCGGTACCTCCCACCGGGGCGGACGCGGCACCGTCCCGGTCTCCGGCGCGGCGTGCAGATCGCCCCCGAGGTCGTCCAGCGGCAGGACGTCCGGCGGCTCCGCCTCCTTGACGGCCTCGTCGTCCGGCGGGGGCGGCGGTGGGGCCTCCGGGCAGCCGCCGTCACCGGCCGGGGCGTGATCCGGGCCCAGCGCGCGGGCGAGCGGCGCCGTGCCCGGCCCGGTCGGCAGCCGTCCGGCCAGCCAGAGCGCATCGAGCAGGGAGTGCCGGTCCAGCTCGACACCGGCCCCCGCGAACACCGCGAGCACCTCCCCGAGCCGGTCCGGTCCCCCTGCCATCGGTCAGACGGTCCCGCCGAGTTGATGCAGCACGGCGTCCAGCAGCCCGTCGGCGTCCAGATCGACGCCGCCGGCGCGCAGGAAGACGGCGTTGAGCAGCTGGTCGGTGGCGAGTTCGCCCGGACCGCGGCGCTGCAGGAACGACCGGAGCAGGTCGTCGACGCCGACCAGCGCGCCCTCACCGAGGTGGGCCTCGACGATGGCGCGCAGCCGCTCCTCGTCGGGCGTGGGCAGATCCAGCCGGATACAGCGGCGCAGGAAAGCGGGCGGGAAGTCCCGCTCCCCGTTGCTGGTGATCACCACGACCGGGAACTCGGTGCACAGCACCTTGCCCCGCTCCACCGTGACCGGGTCCTGGGAGTCGGCCACCAGGACCTGGACCACCGACTGCGACTCGGGCAGCCTGGCCAGCTCCGGGATCTCGAAGACGCCCTCCTCGAACACGGTCAGCAGGTCGTTGGGCAGATCGACGTCCCCCTTGTCCAGCTCGTCGACCAGCAGTACCCGCGGCCGCGGACCCGGCACCAGCGCGGTGCCCAGCGGACCGAGGCGCACGAAGCTCCCGATGGACGGCTCGGCCTCGCCGCGGTCACGGCTGAGGGTGGTCTCCCGGAGCCGCCCGATGGCGTCGTAGCGGTACAGGGCGTCCTGGACGTTCGCCCGGCTGTTGACCGGCCAGCGCAGCACCTCACCGAGGTCGAGTTCATGGGCGACCGCCCGGGCGAGCGAGGACTTGCCGGTGCCGGCCGGCCCGGTGACCAGCAGCGGCCTGCGCAGATGGAGCGCGGCGTTGACCACGTCGGCGTGTTCCGGCGCGATCAGATACGGCAGGGGGCCGGGGGCGCCGCGCCGCGAGCCGCCGAACCTGCGCCAGGGCGGGGCCTGCGGCAGGGTGACCCGGCGCTGGGTGCCGTCTCCCTGGAACAGCCGCCAGTCGGCGGCGGGTTCGGGGTTCATATGAGCTCCGTGGGTTCGGAAAGCTGGAGTTCGGGCAGCGCGCGGTCGGGGTCGGCCCAGGCGAGGACGGGCCTGCCCGGATGGTCGGCGGGACGGTGCAGGGTCTTGGCGCGGTAGGAACGGACCTGCTCGGGCAGCGCCCGGGCCGGGGCGTCCGACACCTGCTGGACGGCATGCGACGCCTCGGGTGCCGGACCGCGGTCCCACAGCACGACCGGCACCCCCATCGCCAGACACACCTGGATGATCTCCATCCGGGCCCGTGCGGACACCTCCACCGACACCCGGGCGGCATCCCGCCGGTCGAGCAACTTGCCGTACACCTCGCGCACTCCGGCGGACGGACCGGTGATACGCAGCGGACCGGAGGACTCCAGATGATCCCAGCGGTGGCGCCAGTCGGTGAGGAAACGCTCATTGCGGCGCAGGAGTTCCGGGCAGTGCACCACCAGGGCGTACTCGGCGCCCAGCACCCCCGGGATCAGACCGCCCGGCTCGGTGAACTCCCACTCGTCCACGGGGAGTTCGAGGCAGTCACGGTCGAGGAGCACCTCGACGACCGGGCGGACGCCCTCGGGGGCGGACCGGCAGAGCCGTTCCAGGACCCGCAGCACCGCCTCGGCGGTCTGTGCCGCGCTGTAGCGGCGGCCGGTCTCGGTCGGCGCCCGGTGCGGGCCCATGCCGTCGTCGCTCCACAGGCGCAGATGGAAGGCGTCCGCACCGGCCTTGACCAGGTGCACCAGCAGCCGCGGCGGCCGGGTGCGCCGGCGCCGCCCGAGGGCCCATTCGTCCGCGTCGGCGCGGCGTTCCCGCAGCGCGGACGCGGGGAGCCCGAGCCGGGCGGCGACGCCGTCGGCCCACAGCCGCAGCCGGGCGCGCTCCGGGGGCGGGCACAGCACCGCCACGAACTCGACCGCGCGCAGCAGCCCGGGCACCCGCAGTTCGCCCGGTCCGGAACGGCTGTCGCCGGAGAGCTGCTCCAGCCTGCCGAGCAGCTCGGGGAACCCGGCGTCACAGGGGAGTTCGGCGACCAGCGGCAGCGCGGCCCGTACGGCCTCGGGCAGCAGCTCCGTGAGCTCCGGCGGCAGCCCGGTCACCAGGGCCAGCAGCCGTTCGTGCTCCCGCGGCGACAGCAGCCGGGGCACCGCGGACAGCCTCCCCGCGGCGAGCATGGCGGAGACGGCGCCCGGGTCCCTGGAGCGCAGCGCCTCCGTCAGCGCGGCCAGCGCCCGCTCCTCGGTCACCAGGATGCGCGCGAACTCCTCCGGGGCCGGGGCGGACCCGTCCATGGGGTGCCCGAGGCCACAGTGCTCGGCGACGCCCCTGGCGTAGTCGGCCCGGAACATCGGCGTGGGCAGCACGTTCGCCAGCAGGTCGGCGAGGACGGCCCGGGCGGGATCGTCGTCGGGGACCGGCCGGTCGAGCAGGGCACCGGCGCCGGCCGCCCGCAGCTCCGTCTCGATCCGCTGCCACGGGATGCCCCAACTGCGGCGGGTGACGTGCCGGGAGTCGTAGAGCTGGTCGACGGGCGGCAGCATGCAGGCGGCGACGAGTCCCACGACCGCGTCCTCGGCGTCCGACCACAGGGGGCCGCCGCTGTAGGCGGGCCCGATCGCCATACCGGACAGTGCGCCGTCCAGGTAACCGATGCGGCTGTCACAGGACTTCACCCGGACATCGGCGTACGAGCCGCTCAGCGCACTGCCGTGCCAGGCGCGTACGGACTGGCCCACCCGCATCGGCCGGAACCCCGGCGGAGCCGGGCAGCACAGGGCGGAGCCGACCCCGAGGACCGCCAGATCCCCCGCCCACTCCAGATCGCCGCGGCCCGGCGGACCGTCCGTGCCGTCGAGCCGGCGCGGGGGAATCCAGTGGACCACCCGCGCCTCGTGCAGCTGGGCACCGGACGGGCCGTGGGTCTGCATCCGCAGCGTCGCCCCCTCCGGCCGGCCGCCGTCGAAGAGTTCCTTCCCGAGCGCGTCATTGACGACATGGGCGCAGGTGAGCAGGTGATGTGGCGTCAGCACCACGGCCGCGCCCGCCGATTTGCCGTCCCCGGCGTCCAGCACCGACGCCACCCGGAACCGGGGCTCCGCCGCGTCGTCGGTGCCGGACGCGGCGCGGAACCAGCCCACTAGTCCGCCCGCTGGGGCTGCCAGGTCGCCGTGATCGTCAGGCTCGCATGGCCGTTGGCCCCGACGATGCCGAGCTTGAGGTCCTGGCCGACCTGCACCCCGAACTGCACCGACAGCTCGTTCGGCGGGCGTTCGGACGCGGTGACCGCGTCATGGATCTCCTGGAGCAGGGGACCGAGCGGACGCAGCGTCGTGCGCATCGCCGCGACGGCACCGGCACCGGCCGCCGCGCCGCCACGAGCCACCGGCACGGTCGGTCCCATGCCGTCCGGCAGGTCGGCCTCCTGGGGCTGCGCCGGGGGCGCGGCCGTGGTCGCCGGGGCCAGTTCCAGGCGGATCGAGGTTCCGTCGGCAAGACTGAGTTCTGAGAGCTGGGGCACGCCTCCATTGTGCCGATCTGTGATGCTCACGGCAGGGGAACGGCCGGATCATCTGCACGGATGCCGCCGCCCGGTCAGCAGGTGCGCGGCTGGACGGACTGGGCGTGACGGAACACGTCGCGCGGGTCCCAGTACGCCTTGACCGCCTGGAGGCGCGGGTAGTTCTCGCCGTAGTAGAGGCGGTGCGCGGACTGGCCCGAACGGTTCCACTCCGGGTCGTCGAGGTCGGTGTCGGGGTAGTTGATGTAGCACCCGTCGGTCACCGGGTCGGGCTCCCCGTCCGCCGCGCCGCCGGTCGGTGCCAGGATCGGCACCCCGCCGGTGTCCTGGTAGACCTCGCGGTAGAACTCGCGAATCCAGCGCAGATGAGGCGCCGCGATCGAGGGATCGGCCTCGGCGTCGTGCTGGTCGGCGACACCGTCGCCGTTGGCGTCGCGCTGCCAGCTCCAGTACGTCTGGTACTGGAGCTTGAGTACCGAACTCCGTTGGCAGACCGCGGTGTCGCCGCTGTCGGGCAGGTTGATCGCGCCGCCGTACGAGTCGACCTGGAGCAGCGCCTGGGGGTTCTGGTAGTTCTCACACGTCAGGTAGCGGTGGATGACGTCCAGTTGGTGTTCGGTGAAACCCCGCCGCATGTAGGCCGACTTGTACTTGCCGCACTGGTTGTCGCCGGAGCCGTTGAGCGTCTGGGTGGCGGTGAGCCACGGCAGCCGCGTCGGCACCTCCAGGCCGCCCATCGGCGCGTGTTCGCCCATCCGCCGGTCCAGCGGTGTGGTCTCGACGTCCAGGTCCTGGGTGATCCAGTCGAGGAAGGCGTTGAGCCGCTCGGCGCTGTCCGGCCGGGTGGCGTCGAGCTGGGTGATCAGACCGATCTTGCCGTTGGCGCGCTGGTTCAGCTTCAGCAGGGTGAACATGTCGCTGTAGTCGCCGCGGAGGGACGCCGGGAGTTCCTTGGTGTTCTCGTACTCGAAGAACAGCCCGTAGTTGCGCACCAGCGACTTCAGACGGTCCGGGTGACCCGCCAGCTCCTCCCACGGCCAGGCCACCGCGTGCAGCAGGACCTGGGAGGGGGGCTGGGGCAGTCCCTTGAACCAGTACCGGGTGACCACGCCGAAGTTCCCGCCGCCCCCGCCGGTGTGGGCCCACCACAGATCCCGCAGCTCCGGTTCGGGCGAGTCACGGCGGGCGATCACGACCTCCGCGTGCTGCCCGTCGCGGACCACGACTACCTCCACCGCGTAGAGGTAGTCGACGGTCAGCCCGTGCTGCCGGGACAGCAGCCCGTACCCGCCGCCGGCCACATGGCCGCCGGCGCCCACGGAGTAGCAGGAGCCGCCGGGCAGGGCCACCCCGAACGGCGCGTAGAGATGGGTGGCGACATGCCAGTTGTTCGCCCCCGACTCCACGCAGTACGCGCCGTGCTCCTGGTCCAGATAGGCCCCGTCCAGCTGTCCCATGTCGATGATCACGCCCACGTCGTCGCCGCAGACGAAGTTCTCGTAGCAGTGGCCGCCCGACCGGACCGTGAGCCGCCGGTGGAGATCCTCGTCGGGACGGTGGCTCGCCAGGTACTTGTTGACCGCGGCGACCACCTCGCTCGTCGAGCTGACCACCGAGACATAGTCGGGTGTCGCGATGAAGCGCTGGTTGAACCCTCTCCGCAGGGCCGGGTAGCGGGCGTCGCCCGGCCCCACTTCCACCCCGCACTCGGTGCCGGCCTGGATCTGATCGACGGTCATATGACTCCCTCGTCCTCACATGCGGTACGTGCGATACCTGCGATCTGAATGCACTGCGTTACCAGTGACTGCCATTGGCTACTATCCGTGACGGTGGAGGGGTGTGCGAGTACCCGAAAGGCGTCAGCCCGCGGACCGGAGTTGACGTCCGCGCCACCGGCTCCTGTCCCGGTGGCCGTCGCCCTC
Source organism: Streptomyces sp. NPDC048612 (assembly GCF_043199295.1). Classification (NCBI taxonomy): domain Bacteria; kingdom Bacillati; phylum Actinomycetota; class Actinomycetes; order Kitasatosporales; family Streptomycetaceae; genus Streptomyces; species Streptomyces sp. NPDC048612. The sequence goes on along the minus strand of NZ_JBICVV010000003.1, from coordinate 219,872 downwards.
CGGTCAGCCGGGTGTCAGCACGGCGGCCCCGTGCACCCGGTCGGCGGCCAGGTCGGCGAGCGCCTCCGGGACACGGCTCAACGGGTAGGGGCTGACGGTGACCTGGATGCCGATCCGCGCCGCGGTCGCCAGGAACTCCCGCCCGTCCTGGCGGGTGTTGGAGGTCACGCTGCGCAGATTCCGCTCGTAGAAGAGATGGCGCTGATAGGTGAGCGGCGGGATGTCGGTGAGGTGGATGCCGGCCAGGGCGAGGGTGCCGGAGCGGTCCAGCGCCTCCAGTGCCACCGGCACCAGATCACCCACCGGCGCGAAGAGGATCGCCGAGTCCAGTGGCTCGGGCGGCCGGCCGTAGGCCTCGCCGGCCGAGGACGCGCCCAGTTCCAGGGCGAGTTCACGGGCCTGCGCGGACCGGGTCAGCACATGGACGGTGGCCCCTTCGGCCAGCGCGACCTGCGCGGCCAGATGCGCCGAGGCGCCGAAGCCGTAGATCCCGAGCCGGCCGCCGGCGGGCAGCGCACTGCGGCGCAGCGCGCGGTAGCCGATGATCCCGGCGCACAACAGCGGTGCCAGCAGCGTGGCGTCCTCGGTGTCCGGGAGCGGATAGGCGAAGTCCGCGGGCACGACGGCGGCTTCGGCGAAGCCGCCGTCGGCGTCCCAGCCGGTGTACACGGAGGCCGGGCAGAGGTTCTCGTGGCCCGCGCGGCAGTAGCGGCAGGTGCCGCAGGTGCCGCGCAGCCACGCCCCGCCGGCCCGGTCCCCGGGCCGGAAACGCGTGACCGCCTCGCCGGTGGCCGTCACGCGGCCGACGATCTCGTGGCCCGGCACGGTCGACGGGCGGTGCGGGGGCAGATCACCCTCCGCCAGGTGCAGATCCGTACGGCAGACACCGCAGGCCTCCACCCGGAGCACCAGGTCATCGGGGCCCGGCTCGGGAGCGGGGCGACGGACCGCCGCCAGCGGCCCGGAGGCAACCGGGCCGGGGTGCCGGACGGCCCAGCCGGACAGTGTGTCCGGGCCGGCATCGGGGGCCATGGTTCCAGGATGACGCCCGCCGGGGAGCCGGACAAACGGTGCGCGCCGGGCCCGCCCCGCTCCGCCGCCGCGCCGCACGGCGGCCCCGGGTGGACGCGGGTTCCGGGCCCGCCTCAGCGGAGGAACGCGGTCAGCTTCCGCAGCAGCCTGGCGAGCCAGTGTTTCCTGACAGGCGGCGGGGGAGCGGGGGCGGGGGCGGCGTCCGGGGGTTCGGCAGGTGAGGGTTCCGGGCTGCTCTGGCGCTGCGCCGGCGGCTGGTTCATGGGGGGCTTCACGGACTTCGTGCGGGTGCGTGCGGCCTCGGCGCGGACGAGCGCGCCAAGAGCGGCAAAGACGTCGAGGGGCATGCCGAATCTCCTGCGGTGGTGGTTCCGGAGAGCTGATGACGGCAGGCCGCGGTCGCCCCGGGCCCCGGTACGGGGGAGGGGTGGGCGAGCGCGGCCGGGCGCGCTCAGCAGCGCAGGACGGTCACCCGCTTCGGCGACGCAGGGAGGGCGGCCGTGACGACGGCCGCGACGGAGGTGCTCCCCGACGCGGTGAGGGTCTCCTCCAGGAGCGAGTCCCCGAGCGCCTTGCCGCCGGCGCCCGTGGGGACGTGATGGCGGAGATGGCAGGCCGTTGCGTCGCACTTGCGGCGGACGCCGCTGCCGGGGTGCTTTCCGTCGCCCTCGGTGGACGCCAGCACCGGCGCCGGCGGAATGCAGAGCCGTTCGGCCGGGGTGGACGCGGCGAGAGTGCCGGTGCGGGGAGCGCAGTCGCCGGCGCCGGGCAGTGGCGCTTCACAGCAGCCGGTGCTGAGCGCGGCGTGCAGCAGGGCCAGTAACACGAGCAACATCAGCACGCGCCAGCCGCCTGATGCCGCGGAGCGGCCGGTGCTGACGGTGTCGCGCATGCGAATCTCCCAACCCTCTTCCAGGAGGGAATCCCCTGGAAAGGGGCAGGGCACGCCAAATACGCCTTAAGGGGCGACAAAACCACCCGTTCCGGCTATGTGCTCGCACGTCCGCGCCGTCCTTCGTACGCCTGCCCACTACGGGCGTGGTGAGGTGACGGCGCGGCTGCCGCCGTTCAGCGCCGTCGGCCCCGGGCGCCGTCGTCGGCGGTCGCATAGCGGCTGTGGAAGTGCGAGAAGCGCTCCAGCGCCTCGCCGTCCAGGCTCCACGGCCAGGGCGTCACCACGCCGGCGGTGGCGCGCAGCGCGGCTCCGGCCTCGGTCGTCCGGCCGGCTTTGATCAGGGCGTAGGCCAGCAGGTTGAGATCGGCCAGGGCCGCAGCGTGGGTGAGGAATTCCGGGCTCGGCCAGTAGTGCGCGGCGTGGTCGAGGGCCTTGGCGGCGTCGGGGCGCCGCCAGATCTCGGCGGCGCCGACAGCCATCAGGCCGCCGCCGGACACCGCGCGCTGGTGGTTGGCGATGAGCGCGGTGAGCTCCAGACCGGCGGCGGGTGCCTGGGCCGGCATGGCGGCGCGGACCCCGTCGAGCAGATCCAGGACCAGGGCGCTGGAGCCGCACTCGTCCGGTGACAGATAGCCCAGAGCCTGCAGATGCGCCTCGCGGTTCCACGGGTCGCGGGCCTTGATCTCGCGCCAGATCGCCGACAGTTCCGTGGAGGGGCGCTGTTCCAGGCGGAGGGTGGCCAGGTGCAGGGTCCACGGGGTGGGGTCGGCGGGCAGCAGCTCGGTCGCGAGCCGGCAGGTCTCACGGGTGCCGTTCAGATCGATGCCGGAACCCGGCTGCCGGGCCTGGATGAGGTCGGACCAGGCGTGCAGCATCAGGGCGTGCGGGTCCTGCGGGCTGTGCTGGCGCCAGATGCCGGGCAGTGACCGCCCCGCGGACCGGGCGAGCACCGCGAGCCGGTGGGCCTTGCGGTCCCAGTCCTGGCTGGTCTCGTGGAGCAGGTCCGCCATCGAGGCCATCACGGCGGTGTCGAGCGACCCACGGGACCAGCACGTCTCGACGCGGCGCCGGACCTGCCCCAGGGTGCGGTCGTCGAGCTCGGGGACCAGGCGGGGAAGGCTGCCTTTGCGGCGTCTGAAGGCGGGCATGTCTTCGGGAGGGCCTTCCGGTGGTGGTGTCGGATGCGGATTCGAGCGTAGTGGCGAACGGTTCTGGTGAGCGTAAGGGCAGGGGTGTGCTGTGGCACACCCCTGCCCTTACGGCACTTCGCCCGGTTCAGCCGGTGGTGACGGCGTCCTTCTCGGCGGTGCCGCGGCCGAGCCGGTCGCGGACCAGGGAGACGGCGACCACGGCGGCGGCGAGCAGCACCGACAGCAGGACCTGGATGCGGCCGCCGCCCTCGCTGTCGTCGGTGAGCATGTAGACCAGCACGAACGAGATCATCGCGATCGTCGCCCAGGTCAGGTACGGGAAGAGCCACATCCGGACGATCAGCTTGTCCGGGTTCTCGCGGAGGATGATCCCGCGCATCCGCAGCTGGGAGAAGCAGATGACCAGCCAGACGAAGAGCGCGACCGCGCCCGAGGAGTTCAGCAGGAACTGGAAGACCGTGTCCGGCCACAGGTAGTTGAAGCCGACCGCGATGAAGCCGAAGAGGACGGAGGCCAGGATCGCGGCCTGCGGGACGCCTCGTGAGTTCGTCCGGGCAAAGGCCTTCGGGGCGTCGCCGCGCTGGCCGAGGGAGAAGGCCATCCGGGAGGCGGTGTACAGGCCGGAGTTGAGGCAGGAGAGCACCGCGGTCAGCACGATCACGTTCATGATCTGGCCGGCGTGCGGGATGCCTATGGAGTCGAGGGCCGCGACGTAGGAGCCCTTCTTGGCGATCGACGGGTCGTTCCACGGCAGCAGGGAGACGACCACGAGGATCGAGCCGAGGTAGAAGATGCCGACCCGCCAGATGACGCTCTTGGTGGCCTTGGTGACCGCGCGCTGCGGGTCCTCGGACTCACCGGCGGCGAGGGTGACGATCTCGCTGCCCATGAAGGAGAAGACGACCATCAGCACACCGGTGAGGATCGCGGTGGGGCCGTTCGGCAGGAAGCCGCCGTGGGAGGTGAGGTTGGCGAAGCCGGTGGCCGCGTTCTCGGAGCCGGGCAGCACACCGAAGATCGCCAGGCCGCCGATGGCGATGAAGGCCGCGATGGCGACGACCTTGATGCCCGCGAACCAGAACTCGAACTCACCGAACGAGGCCACCGAGGCGAGGTTGGTGGCGGTGAGGACGACCATCACGATCAGTGCCCAGGCCCACTGCGGGACGGCCGGGACCCAGCTCGTGAGGATGGCGGCGCCGGCGGTCGCTTCCACGGCGAGCACGACGACCCAGAAGAACCAGTACAGCCAGCCGATCGAGAAGCCGGCCCAGCGGCCGAGCGCCCGGTCCGCGTAGGCGGAGAACGAGCCGGAGGTCGGGTTGGCGGCCGCCATCTCGCCGAGCATCCGCATCACGAACACGACCAGCGCGCCGACCAGGGCGTACGACAGCAGGATGCCGGGGCCGGCCGCGGTGATGCCGGAGGCGGAACCCACGAAGAGGCCGGCGCCGATGACCCCACCCACGGCGATCATGGACAGATGGCGGTTCTTGAGGCCCGACTGCAGACCGGACTGGCCGGGAGCCTGCCCGTGGTTCCCCGGAGGGGCGGGCGGAGCGGCCACGGGGCTGGGGGGAGGTGTAGTCATCTTCGACATCCATTGAGGGTTGGAGGGGTCATGCACGGGGTGACGGCTGGGTCGCCTCGGTGTGGACGCACGACAGGACCCGGTGAAGGTGGTGGCGATCACGGCCCTGACGTGGGTTCGAAGGCGTGACGCGTCGTCGTGGCCTTCGGATGTCTGCGCGGGTGGGGGAGCGCTTCGTTGCGCCTCCGCGCTACTGCCCGTCCTCCTCGTGAGAGGTGAGCCGCATCACGTCCGGATTGGGATTTGCGTAAGCGTATGTGGCGGTGCGCGGCGGCGTATTTGTGAGAGTGGACAAATTCGTTCCGGATAGCTGTCCGGCCGGCTAATGCGGAGAGCCGGAACGGAGGGCTCGCGCCGCGGGCGCGTGCGGGCGGGCCGAGAGCGCCGGCGGCTTCCCGTCCCGCCCCGCGGCGCTCCGGGACGGGGGTGGTGCGGGCGGACAAGGCCGTCGGCGAAGCCTTGGCCGACGGAACAGATGTCCCGGACCGCCCGCGCCCTAGCGTGAGTTCGGCCCTGGGGCCTGCCGACCGGCCCTGCCGCCGGCCGACGAGCAAGGGGACTCCATGGCCACCCTTCCCACCGCCCGACAGAACCGCACCGTTCCAGCGACCGCTCCGCCACCCACCCCACCAGGGGAGAGCGGCCGCAGCGGGACGGGGGACGGAATGCCGGATGAACGGGGCGGTGCGTCTCCCGCACGGCACCCGGCGGCGCAGCAGGCGGCGCACCCGGCGGCGCCGGCCGGGGAAACCGAGGAGACCGGGACGCATCCGGCGGGCCCGGCGGACCGGGACGCCGGGATCGTGGTGATCGGCGCGACGACACTGGCGCGCCGGGTCTGCGCCTCCCTGGAGGAGGGCGGACACTCCGTCGACCATCTCGCGGCCCCGGACGACCAGGAACTCCGCCGGGCGCTCGCCGCCCGCCCGGCGGCTGTCGCCGTCCTGGTGGGTGACGATCTGTCCGCGCTGCGCTACGCCCTCGCCGTACGCCATGTCCACGACCCCGTCCGGATCGTCGTCACCGTCTTCGACCGCACCGTGGCCCAGCAGCTCCGGCTGCTGCTGCACGACTGTGTGCCGGTCTCGCCCGCCGACCTCCTGGCGCCGACGCTGGCCGGTCTCTGCGTCGACCCCGACGCGCTGGCCGTATGGGAGGACGGGCACGGTGCGGTGGCGGTCCGCCCGCGGGAGGGCCGCCTGGTGGAGACGGCCTGGCGGGCGAGCGCGGGAGCCCGGCGGCGGGCGCTGCTGGGACGGCTGCGGGGGCAGTTCCAGCCCCATGACGCGGACGCCCGGCTGCTGCTCATCGGGCTGTTGGGCATCGTCGCCGTCCTGGTACTGGACTGGGCCTGGCTGGTCGGGGTGTTCCACCGGCCGGTCAGCACCGCGTTCCTGGAAGCCGCCCGGGTCGTGGCGGGCGTGGGGCCGGCCGCGCCGCACGCCGGGCATCCCGGGTACGAGGTGGTGTCCGGCGTGGCGATGCTGGTGACGGTGGGGTTCACCGCGCTGCTGACCGCGGGCATCGTGGACCGGATGTCCGGCCCGCGGCTGGTCGGCGTCCTGGGGCCGCGGGTGCTTCCCCGGGCCGGTCACGTCATCGTGGTGGGGCTGGGGCAGGTCGGTCTGCGGCTGTGCCAGACCCTGCGGCAGCTGGGGGTCCCGGTCGTCGGGGTCGAACGCGAGCCCGCCGCCCCGAACCTGCGCCTCGCGCGCTCGATGGGGATACCCGTGGTGCTGGCGCACGGCGAGGACCGAGCAGTGCTGGCCCGGCTCGGCCTCGGGCGGGCCCGTGCGCTCGCCGCCGTCGGCTCCCATGAGCTGGACAACATCGCCGTCGCGGTCGCGGCCCACGGAGTGGCACCGGACGTCCGGGTGGTGCTGCGGGCCGGCGAGGACGAGGCGATCGCCGAGACCCGTTCGCTGCTTCCCCTCGGGCTGACCCGTGACATCGTCCGGACGAGCGCGGCCTTCGTGACCGCCCATCTGACAGCCGAGGGGGCCGGCGCGGCGCCGCGCCGCGTGGTGGCCGGTGCCGACCACGACCATGTCGAGCTGCCCGGGCGCGGTCTCGTCGGCTGGCCCGTCCCGGCCGGGGACGACTGCGGCCATGTGTCCGGCGGGGGTGAACACGACGACGTCCGGAGCGTGCTAGGGGCGGGGTGAGCACGGCGTTGTCCGGGGCCTCGGTGGCGTCACCGGGGCCCGCCCCCGGTCCGGGGCGCGCCGCGAGCGCCCGCCGCGCCCTTCCGGTGAGCCCGGCTCAGTCCGCCTCGTCGTCGGCGCCCGCTTCGGACGGCATGCTCTGCTCGGTCCAGATGATCTTGCCCGTCGGGGTGTACCGGGTGCCCCAGCGTGAGGTCAGCTGCGCGACGATGAACAGTCCGCGTCCGCCCTCGTCGGTGGTCCGGGCATGGCGCAGGCGCGGCGAGGTGCTGCTGGCGTCGGAGACCTCGCAGATCAGGGCGTCCTGCCGGATCAGGCGCAGGGTGATCGGCGCGGTGGCGTGGCGGATGGCGTTGGTGACCAGTTCGCTGACGATCAGTTCCGTGGTGAACAGCAGATCGTCCATCCCCCACTCCGCCAGCTGCCGGCCGGCGAGGCCACGGGCGGTGCCGACGACGGCCGGGTCGCAGGTCAGCTCCCAGGAGGCGACCTGCCGGTCGTCCAGGGCATGGGTCCGGGCGAGGAGCAGCGCGGCGTCGTCGGACGGCGGGCCGGTCAGCAGGGCCTTGACCACATGGGCGCCGATGTCCTTCAGCGTCTCCCCGGGCACCGCGAGGGCTTCGCTCAGCCGGGACAGCCCGACCTCGATGTCCCGGTCGCGGGTCTCGATCAGCCCGTTGGTGTAGAGCGCGATCAGGCTGCCCTCGGCCGGCTCCAGCTCCACGGCCTCGAAGGGCAGCGACCCCAGGCCGAGCGGTGGCCCCGCGGGCAGGTCCGGGCAGTCCACGGTGCCGTCGGGGCCGACGATCAGCGGCGGCAGATGGCCGGCCCGTGCGACGCTGCACCGCCTGCTGACCGGGTCGTAGACGGCGTACAGACAGGTGGCGCCCATGAAGGTCGAGGCCACGCTCGGGTCCCCGGCGTCCGCCGCCGGATCGGCGCGGTGCGTCTTGACCAGGCCGATGACCAGGTCATCCAGGCGGGCCAGCAGCTCATCGGGCGGCAGGTCCAGGTTCGCCAGCGTGCGGACGGCGGTGCGCAGCCGCCCCATGGTGGCCGCGGCGTTGATGCCGTGTCCGACCACGTCCCCGACGACCAGGGCGACCCGCGCCCCGGACAGCGGAATCACGTCGAACCAGTCGCCGCCCACCCCGCTCGGCGCGTCCGCCGGGAAGTACCACGACGCCACCTCCAGCGCGGACCCGCCGGTCAGCTCGTGCGGCAGCAGGTTCTGCTGCATCACCCGGGCCGCGGTGCGCTCGCGGGCGAAGCGGCGCGCGTTGTCGACACACACGGCGGCCCGCGCGACCAGCTCCTCGGCCAGCCGTACGTCGTCCGCCACGAAGGGCCCCAGACGCCGGGACCGGAAGAAGGTCGCCGCGCCCAGGGTGATGCCGCGGGCCTGCACCGGAGCCACCATCACCGAACGGAACCCGAACTCCCGGATGACGGCGGCCCGTACCGGGTCCTCGGTGACCCAGGCGCTGGTGGTGAGGTCCAGGGCCGGCTCCACCAGGGACTCGCCCTTGAGCAGACAGCGGGCGATCGGTGAGGTGGGGGACCGCTGGACGGTCTCTCCCACGGCCAGGCCGGCCTCCGGGCAGCCCTCGTGGACCGACTGCTGACCGCAGCGGCGCATGACGGGAGTGCTGTCGACCGGCCCGGGGACCGGCTCCGCGCCCCTGAGCACCGAGTCCAGCAGATCGACGGCGACGAAGTCGGCGAGCGCCGGTACGGCGACATCCGCCAGTTCCTGGGCGGTCCGGGTGACGTCGAGGGTGCTGCCGATACGGACGCTCGCGTCGTTCAGCAGGGCCAGGCGCTCCTGCGCCCGCCAGCGTTCGGTGACGTCGATGACCATGTACCAGAGGCCGATCCGCCGGCCCTGGGGGTCCGACAGCCCGAAGAAGGACGCCGAGTAGGCGCGCTCCTGGTTGGGGTCCGCATAGGTGGGGCTGCGGAACTCGTAGTCCATCACCGGCGACCCGGTCCGCAGGACCCGCAGCATCCGCTCCTCGAACGCCTCGGCCTCCAGCCTCGGCAGTATCTCGTTCACCTGCCTCCCGAGCCGCCGCTCCAGGGGGATCAGGCGCTCCAGTACGTCGTTCACCCAGACGTAGCGCAGATCGGTGTCGAGCACGGCCATGCCGACCGGCGCATGCGCCAGGAACGGTTCGAGCATCAGCTGGTTCACCCCGCCGCCCGGCACCCGCCACTCCTCCATGGCGAGGACGGACCACCGCTCCCGGCCCGCACCGTCGAGAACGGGCGTGACCTGCAGCGCCAGCTGCACCTCCCGGCCGTCCCGGTGGCGCGCCGCGACCGAGCCGCCCCAGCCGCTCCCCGCACGGCACCAGCGCGCGACGGCGGCCACCCGTACCTCGTCACCGGGTATCGCCAGCAGCTCCGTCGCGGGGCGGTGCAGGATCTCCCCGGCCGGATAGCCGAGCAGCCGCTCCGCCGCCCGGGTCCAGGCGATGATCCGCCCCTCTCCGTCCAGTTCGGCCGTGGCCGCCCGCGCGATATCGCAGGCGCGGTCCGAGCCGCCCGGCAGGGCATTCTCCGCACTCATCATCGCCAGCCCGTCAGCTCAATGGAGCAATATCGCCCATCTTAGGAGAATTGTGGACTATCGGCGGTATGGGGTATGGGTGCGGCGCCCGGGGTTCCAGGGAGCGACGGAGGGGTCCACGGAGCAGCGGATGCCCGGCGCGATGCCCCCCGGCGGACCGCCGTGGCGCCGCCGCGACCCGGTTCAGTCGGTGGGCGGCAGGCGCAGCTGGAGCATGGCCAGCAGCCGCTGGTCCGGGCGGCCGAGGTCGAGACCGGTCAGGTCCTCGGCCCGGCGGATGCGGTAGCGCAGGGTGTTGGGGTGCACATGCAGCTCGGCGGCGGCGGCCCGTACGTCGCCGAAGGAGTTCAGATAGGCCAGTACGGTCTCCGCCAACTGCCCCTGGTTGCGGCTGTCGTGGGCGACCAGGGCGGTCAGCCGGGGGTCGCGCATCTCGGGGTGCGCGGACAGCAGCGCCAGTACCTCGCTGACGAGCACCTCCGCCTGGATGTCCGGCAGCGCGGCGACCGTGGTGGCGACGCCGACGCTCAGCATGGCGTCGAGAATCCGGTCCGCCTCCCGACGCGATTCGGGGATCTCCCCGAGCGCCGGCACGATGCAGCCGACCGAACCGCGCAGCGACAGGCCCAGGTGACGGCCGGCCGCGTCGGTGATCTCCTGTCCCCAGCCGCGCAGTGTCCCGGTGTCGATGCTGCGCGGCAGCTGCGGCAGCAGCACATAGATCCGTGCATCGACCTGGGTGACCACGGCGCTGCTGTGCCGGGCCGCGGTGTGCACCGAGATCAGGTTGCTGACCTCGCCGCGGGCCAGCTCCGGCGGGGTGGCCTCGGCCGTCCCGTACGAGAAGCCCAGGACGGCGGCCGGACGGGCGGCGTCCAGGGAGAGATGGCTGGCCAGCGGCTGGGGCCCGGTGCTGCCCTCCAGCAGCCCGGCCGCGAGCGTACGGGTCAGCGTCAGATCGGCGGACAGCTCCCGGCGGCGGCGTACGAGGTGCAGGGCCGCGACCCGGGCAGCGCCCCGCAGCGCCTGGTCCGCGCGTTCGGTCAGCGGCGCGGAGCCCTCCTGCACCCAGATGACGCCCAGCTGCCGTTCCCCGGACCGGATGGCCACCGCGAGCCGCCGGCGGATGCCCAGCTCGGGGTGCGCGTCGATGTTGATCACGTCGTCGGAGGTGCGCAGCCGCTGGAACACGCCCCACTCGCGCAGCCGCGACAGATACGCCTCCGGGCCGTGCCAGCCCAGGATCGACCGCCGCCGCAGGTCGTCGACCTCGTCGTCGTCGGCGGACCGGGAGTAGGCCAGGACACGGTTGGCGGTGTCCTCGATGCTGACGATGCCGCCGGTGAGGATGGCGGTGGTCTGGGCGAGCGAGAACAGATCGCCCTCCTCGGCCCCCTCGCCGGGCCGCCCCTGCGGCGCGCTCTCCAGCGCCGCCCGCGCCAGCGCGTCCACCTGCTCCCAGCGCGCTTCGCTCCGTACGGACAGCAGCGCGATCCCGGCTTCGACGGCGGTCGCACTGAGCGCGGCGGCCTGCCCGGGGGCGTCCAGCTTGACCGCCACCGCGGCGGCTCCGTCGCGTCCGCCGGCCCGCAGTGCGGGAAACGCCGCGCGTCCCCGGGCGCCTATGGCGAGGATCAGCTCGCCGGGGTGGGCCATCGGCGGGTCCTCGGGGTCGAGCAGTGAGACGCTGCGGATCTCGACGTCCAGCCCGTCGGGCGCGGCCTGCAGCTCCACCAGGGGCTCGCCCAGTGACATCAGCAGCTGGCGCAGGCTGATGCCCGTACGGGGTGGTGGTGCCGCGGCGGCTGGGTCCATGGTCGGCGCCTCTGGAGGGGTCGGATGGCCGGGGCCCATCGCGCTGCCGACCCGCTCGCAGGTCTTTCCGATCATGTGGTGTCACGCACTCGACCGGCCCGGGACGGAGCCGTCACCGCAGGTATGAGCCACGCCAACAGTACTGCTGCGCTCCGCGGCGGCAATCGGGACCGTGCGGAACCCGCGGCCGCACCCCCGCCCTCGTCCGGGGACAGCGCCTTCAGGGCGACGCCGACGGCTGCTTCCCCGCGGGGGCCTTCGCCTTCCCTGCGGGCGTCTTCGCCGGGTCGGTCCCGGACTCCTTCGTGCCGGTCCGGGGCTCCTTTCTGAACGCCCAGGTCATCTTCGGCTCCATCGCGAAGCGGAAGACCCGCTGCACCGGCGAGGTGCACAGCAGGGTCACGACCGCCGCGGCGAGGAAGGTGACGGCGACGGCGCCCCACGAGGTGCGGACCCAGCCGGTGTCGTACCAGTCCCACCAGCGGGAGCCCTTGGCGAGGAAGCCGTGCAGCAGATAGCCGTAGAGCGTGCCGGCGCCCAGCGCGGTGCACCACATCCGGCGGCCCGGCACCCAGGCCAGGAAGCACACCGTCAGCACCATCGAGCAGCCGAACATGGCCGGCTGCATCAGCGCACCGATCCACCAGGGAGCGCCCAGCTTCTCGGCGCTGTCGGTGTGGTAGAACCACGCGTCGTTCATACGGGGCACCGCCCAGTACGAGAAGACCAGCGCCGCCGCGAGGACCGGCACCGCGGCGATCCGCACCGGCCAACGGCGCACCAGGCTGAAGTGCTCCGGCTTCAGGCACATCCCGACGACGAAGAACGGCAGGAACTGCAGGACCCGCTGGAGGTCCAGCTCGGTGCCGACGTCGGGGGAGACGGACGCCGCGACGGCGATCGCCAGGGCCACCGGAATCGGCCGGCGCACGATCCGCCACACCGGCGCGGTGAGCCGCCAGATGAACAGCGCCGCCAGGAACCAGGTGAGGAACCACGGGTCCAGCAGGTTGACCGTGAAACTCGGAATGTCGCCGGCCCAGTACCGGAACAGCGCGAAGGCGACCTGGAAGACCACGAACGGGACGGCGACGCCGGTGACCAGCCGCTGCAGCCGGTCGCGGCGCATGTCGAAACTGCGCGAGAAGTAGCCGGAGATGACGGTGAACGCCGGCATGTGGAAGGCGTAGACGAAGAGGTAGAGGGACGCCGCGCTCCGGCTGCCGTGGTAGTACGGCTCCCAGGCGTGCCCGACCGCCACCAGCACGATGGCCAGGTATTTGGCGTTGTCGAAGAACGCGTCGCGCTGTTTGGGCGGGGCGGGCGGCGCCGGTTCGCCGGTGGCGCCGGCCGGGTTGCCCTTCGTGCCCGCGGACGGTCCGGCGGCGGGCCGGTCGTCGTCCCGCTGTGTGGCGGACCGGGGAGCGGGGATCACGAGACGGCCTCCCAGTGGTCCGTCGGCCGCCGTGGCTCTCTCGCCGTGCCGGCGGGGGCGATGACCAGGGCACTCACGGTGAGCGGCATACCGGCTCCTCGGGTGGGCTGCTGCGGGGCGGGTGAGGCGTCCTGCGGGTGTGCCCCTTCCTCCCCCTGGTTGTCTACAGTGCTGTAGACCATCGCGAACTGTAGACGCCGGGACGCGCGGGGCGCACCCCAGGACGCGCGGGTGACAACAGGCGCTCCCTCTCAAAGCCCGCCCGCCCGCGCCCAGTTCACCGTTGGCCACGGCTGCGTTCATGCGTATCCGATCCCGGCGGCGCGCCGCCAGCTGATACCGCAGTCGTGATCCATCTCTCCCCGGCCGCGCCCTTCGGCCGGACCCTGACCGCACCGGTACAGTCGCCACCCCGACCACCCGGAATGGACCCCATGAGCGCGATCAGCATCGGCCAGGCCATCGTCCTCGGAGCCGTCGAGGGGGTGACGGAATTCCTGCCGGTCTCCTCCACCGGCCATCTCAAGATCACCGAAGGCCTGATGGGCATCCCCGTCAACGACAGGACGGTCGTCGCCTTCTCCGCGGTCATCCAGGTCGGAGCGATCGCCGCGGCACTCGTCTACTTCCTCAAGGACATCGTGCGCATCATGGGCGCCTGGTTCCGCGGTCTGCGCGACCCTGAGGAGCGGTACCACCACGACTACAAGTTCGCCTGGTGGGTGATCTACGCGACGCTCCCGATCGTCGCCGTCGGCCTCGCCGCCAAACCGCTGATCGAGGGCCCGCTCGCCTCGCTCTGGGTGGTGGCCGGCTCACTGATCATCGGCAGTGGCGTGATGTGGGCCGCGGACCGGATGGGCCGTCACAAGCGCGGTGAGGACGACACCTCGCTCAAGGACGCCATGTGGGTCGGCTGCTCACAGATCCTCGCCCTCCTCTTCCCCGGCTTCTCCCGCTCCGGCGCGACCATGTCCACCGCCCTCATGCTCGGTCTGGAGCGGGTCGCGGCCACCCGGCTGTCCTTCTTCCTCGGCATCCCCGCCCTCACCGGCGCCGGGATCTACGAGCTGAAGGACGCCATCGGCACCGGCGCGGCCGTCGCACCGCTCGTCATCGGCACCGTCGTCTCCTTCGGCGTCGCCTACGCCTCGATCGCCTGGCTGCTGAAGTTCGTGGCCAAGCACACCTTCAACTCCTTCGTCGTCTACCGCGTCCTCGTCGGCGCACTGCTCTTCGGGCTGCTGGGCGCGGGCGTCCTCGGCTGACGGCCACCCGGGCCCCGGGAGGCGCCGCTCTGCGCCGCACGGAGGACCGGCCCGGCGCCGCGGCGGGCCGCGCCGCCGGCTTGCTGATGGGATGGGGGCATGAGGAGCGCCCCGCGCCCGGCGGGCCGCAGTGCCCTGGAGGTGGCCTTGTCGAACCGCGACGGCGCGGCGGCGGACCGGGACGCCGACGAGGCCGGCGTACTGGCCCGGCTGCACACGGTGGAAGAGGCCGCCGAGCAGATCGGCACGGTCCTGGACGAGCAGACCATCTGCGCCGAGCTGGCCCGCTTCCTGTGCCGCCACCTGTGTGACGCCGCGGCGGTGGACCTGGTCACCGAGCAGCGCTCCGGGGCGCGGCTCCCCTCCCCGCCGGCGCTCACCCGCGTCGCGACCGCAGGCCTGGTCAGGGTCCTGGAGGCCCGCTTCCCGGACGAGGGACCGGAACGGCCCGGCGACGCCTCCCCCGCGCTGCGGGCGCTGCACGAGGAGCGCCCGGTCACCGCGGCGGCGGTGCTGCCGGGCGGCCGTTCCGCCGAGGCCGTGGCCGCGCCGCTGCTGGCGTACGGCCGCCGGCACGGTGTGCTGCTCGCCCTGCGCGCGGGCGGCGCCTTCACCGCGCACGAGACCGCCACCCTGCACCACCTGGCCCACCTCACCGCCACCCGGCTCACCCACGCCCGCCGGTACGCGGCGGTGCAGCGCACGGCGACGGACCTGCAGCGGGCGCTCCTCGCGGAGCCCGGCCGGCCGCACCCCAACCTGGAGCTGGCCACCCGTTACCTGCCGTCCGGCACCAGTGCCCTGGTCGGCGGCGACTGGTTCGAGACGGTACGGCTCCACTACGGGCGCACCCTGCTCGTCATGGGCGACGTCATGGGGCACGGGCTCGACGCGGCGGTCGACATGAACGCCTACCGCTCCCACCTCCGCTATGTCGCCTCGACCGACCTGCCGCCCCATCGCGTCCTGCGGCAACTCGACACCGCCGTGGCCGGGGAGGATTCCCGCCGTCCGGCGACCTGTCTGCTGGCCAGGGTCGATCCGGCGCGCGGACTCGCCGCGTTCGCCAGCGCCGGTCATCTCCCTCCGGCGGTCATCGGCCCCGACGGCACCACCTGCCTGGTCGATGTCCCCGTCGGCCCGCCCCTGGGGACCGGCGTGGGCGGCTACGAACTCGTCACCCGCACCGTCACCCCCGCGGAAACCCTGCTGATGTTCACCGACGGGCTCATCGAGCGGCGCGGCGAGGACATCGACGCCTCGCTGTCCCGGCTGGCGAAGCTGCGGCTGCCCGCGGGGGCGGGTGTGGAGCGGACCCTCGACGAGGTGCTGCTCCACCTCGACGGGCTGCACGCCGAGGACGATGTCGCCGTCCTCGCCGCCCGCATGCGCCACCACCCGGGCGCGGAGCCCGCGGAGCCCGCCGAACCGGAAGAGGGCTGACGCCGAGCCGGGGCGTCACGGCCGGTGCGGAGAAGAATTCAGGAACCGGCTGAATGATCCTGGCGGGCGGTGCGTATCTCAGGGTGAGCCGAGGGATTTTCCCCGATTCCCGGTTCGGCCCCGGTCTTGCCTGTGGACCGGGCCGTGCGGTCGCCCCGCCCCTGCTACCCCCTGGCAGGGGGCCGGGGCGGCCGCCCAACTCCGCCCCGCCCCCGCCCCGATGACGGTCCGCCGGGAACCCCGGCCGAGGGGTATGTGTCCAGGTCAGCGGCACAGTCGATACGCTCTTTCCGCGCTGCCGGCCGCGCCCTGTCCAGGCCGGCCCATGCCGACTTCTTACGGGGTTTCCTTATGTTCGGAATCGTCAGGCCCTGCACCCATCGCCTGACCGAAGGGCTCAAGGCGGAGTGGATGGCCCATCTGTGTGGCCTCTGTCTCGCGCTGCGCGGCGACCACGGGCAGTTCGCCCGGGTCGTCACGAACTACGACGGGCTGATCGTCTCGGCCCTGACGGACGCTCAGTCGGGCCGTGTGGAGGCCCGCCGCCGGACCGCCGGACCCTGTCCGCTGCGCGGCATGCGGACCGCCCCGGTGGCGAAGGGGGAGGGCGCACGGCTGGCGGCCTCGGTGTCCCTGGTGCTCGCCTCGGCGAAGATACGTGACCATGTCGCCGACCGGAACGGGATGCTGCGCCGCCGGCCGGTGGCCGCCGCCGCGCGCAAGGTCGCCGCCGGATGGGACCGGGCCGGGGCGCGCACCGGCGCCACCCTCGGCTTTGACACCACGGTGCTGGTCGACGCGGTCGACCGGCAGGTGGGCATCGAGCAACTGGCCGGCCCCGGCACACCGTTGACGGTGATCACCGAACCGGCCGAGACGGCGACCGCCGCGGCCTTCGCGCACACCGCGGTGCTGGCGGGCCGGCCGGGCAACGCCGCGCCGCTGGCCGAGGCCGGGCGGCTCTTCGGCCGGCTGGCCCACCTCCTCGACGCCGTGGAGGACCGCACCGCGGACGCCGCCGAGGGCGCCTGGAACCCGCTCACCGCCACGGGCGCCACCCCCGCCGAGGCCCGCCGGCTGTGCGACGACGCCCTGCACGGCATCCGTCTCGCCCTGCGCGACGTGGAGTTCACCGATTCCGCGCTGGTGCATGTGCTCCTCGTGCACGAGCTGCGCCGCTCGGTGGACCGCGCCTTCGGCACCGTCACCTGCTCCCACCAGGGACACGGAGCCCCGGGCCCGTACGGCGGCCAGGGCGGCAACCCGTACGCGAACGGGGCAGGTCAGGCCGGCGCGTACGGCCCGCCCCCGCAGTACGGGCAGGTGCCGGCCAGCGGCCCGTACGCCCAGGGCGGGCCGTATCTGAACGGGCCGCAGAACCCCTACCACGGCGGCCAGACACCTCCCGGCGGTCCGGGCGGCGGCGACGGCGGCGGCCCGGGTGGCGGAGGCGGCGGGGCGCCGCAGTTCCCGCAGCCGCCCAAGAAGCCCCGTGGTCTCCTCGCCGGGTGCGCGGCCGCCATCGGGCTGTGCTGCACCTGCCAGTTCTGCTGCGCCGAGGAGTTCGAGGGTCCGTGGTCGCGCAAGAAGCGCGAGGGGTGCTGCCACAAGTGCGACTGCGACTGCAACGGCTGCGGCTGCGAGTGCCTCGGCTGCTGTGAATGCCTGACCTGCTGCAACTGCTGAGCGCCGAGGGTCTCTTGCCGGCCGTGGCCGGCTCCCACGGCCGGGCGGGGTGATGCCTGGTACGCGGGGCGGCCGGGGCCCGGTGCCCCGGCCGCCCCGTCCGGTCAGGCGCCCGGCGGCAGATGCGCCGGGCGGCCCGCGCCCCGGGTGAAGCGGTAGCCGGCGATACCGCCGAGGGCCGCGAGCAGCCCGCCCACCGCGGTCCAGATCCAGCGGTCGGACCACCAGCCGGAGGACCAGCCGCCGTCCGGCTCGCCGAGCGCCGCACTCGTCCCGGGAGCGGCGCTCTCCGCGGCCTCCGGTGTCGCGGCGCCGGCGCCGGGCACCAGGGGCGCGGCGAGGGTGCCGTCCACCGCGTGCGCACCGCCGGTGTCGGCGGTGGTGGCGTCGACCTCGGCGCGTACCGGCAGGCCGAGGTCGTCCTTGCGCACGTCGCTGACGGTCAGCCGGAGGTAGTAGCTGCCCGGCAGCGGGTCGTTCGCCCAGGGTTCCGCCCAGGCGCGGACCGTGCGCAGGGTGCAGGACAGCTCGACGGACCCGGCGTCCCGCTCCGCCGTCCTGGACTGCGCGCCGTAGGTGCACGCCTGGCGGCGGCGCAGCCCGTCGTAGACATCGAGCCGCCAGGTGGCCGCGCCGTGCCGGGCGGCCTGCGGGAGCGTCACCTTGGCCTTCACGGTGGCGCGCTGTCCCGCGTCCACGGGCAGCACCCAGTAGAGGTAGTCGCCGGTGGAGGCGCTGGCAGTGGCCCGCTGCTCCGGCCTGATGGCGGTCGCGGTACGGAACGAGGTGCCGGCCTCGGTCGGCGCGGCCGCCTCCGCATCGGCACTGCTGCTCGCGCTGGGGGAGGGGCTGTCGGCGGCCGCGGTGCCCGCGAGGCCGAGAAGTCCCGCGCCCGCGAGGGCGGCGGTCAGCAAGGTGGGTATGACGCGCATCAGTTGGTCCTCCAGACGGTGATACGCCAGCGGGAGATCCAGCCCCACAGCAGACCGGCGACCAGTCCCGTGAGCAGCATCGCGATCAGGAACCACCAGCCGTGGCCGAGGCCCAGGAACGCCGCGTCGCCGGCGTCGTCGGGACCGTCCACCAGGTCGACGGACAGCTCGACCGGCAGGCCCGGGTCGGTCTTGACCGAGGCGGGCGCCGAGAAGGAGTTGCTGACCTGCAGGCAGACGGTCTCCGCCGACGGCTGGTCCGCGTCGTCCGAGGACGCGAGCGGCGCCTTGGGGTAGCGCAGCCCGGACGAGATCACATCCGTACGGCCGTCGCCGGCCTCCGCACCGCGGACGATCTCCCGCCCGTGCACCGTCGAGGCGCGCAGCAGCACCCCGTAGTCGTTGTTGACCGCGCGGTCGGCGGCGATGCTCACCGAAGCCCGCAGCTCCTGGCCGGGCCGGACCGCCACCCGGTACCAGCGGTGCTCGGCGAACTTCTCACGGTCGGTGTAGACACCGGGCTTGAGAACCGGCGCGCCGTCGCACTGCCCGGCCCCCTCGGCCGGTTTCGGGGTGACCACGGGCCGGGCCGCGCGGTCCACCAACTGGTGTACGCGGTCCCGGAGTTGCTTGGTGTGCTCGACCGAGGTGTAGGTGCCGCCGGTGGCCTCCGCGATGCAGCTGAGCTGGTTGCGGGTCTTGGCGTCCGGCAGCAGTCCGAGGGTGTCGACGGTGAGGTGGATGCCCTTGGCGGCGATGTCCCGCGCCACCTGGCAGGGGTCGAGCGGGGCGCAGGTGTCCTCGCCGTCCGTGATGAGGACGATCCGGCGGGACCCGTCACCGCCCTTGAGGTCGTCGGCCGCGCCCAGCAGGGCGGGACCGATGGGGGTCCAGCCGGTGGGGGCGAGGGTGGCCACCGCGGTCTTCGCCTCGGTCCGGTCGAGCGGCCCGACCGGGTAGAGCTGCCGGGTGTCCTTGCAGCCGACCTTCCGGTCCTCGCCGCGGTAGTTGGCGCCCAGGGTGCGTATGCCGAGCTGGACGTCCTCCGGCACGGCGTCCAGCACCTCGTTGAACGCCTGCTTCGCGGCGGCCATCCGGCTCTGCCCGTCGATGTCCCGGGCCCGCATCGAGCCGCTGACATCGAGCGTCAACTCGACCTTGGGGGCGGACTTCGCGGCCGGTTCGCCGGCGACGGCAGGTGTGGGGAGCAGCGCGACGGTCATCGCGGCGAGCAGGCCGCACACCCCGGCCGCCAGCCGTTTTCTTGTGATCATTGCCGGATCGTATGGAGAAACGCCCCGCAGGCCAAAACGGTGTCAGGAGCGGTGCGGGGAACGGCCGGTGGGTGACGGACGACGCCACTGCCGAAGGGCCCGGGCTTCCCGTCCGCAGTCCGTCGCGGCGTCTCCTGCCGCGTGCTCGGTTTCCCCCAACCCTCCGATCAGATCCGGTCATTGCGGCCGACGGGTCGTCTCCCGTACGGTCGGCACACCGCGTCTCACTGGCTGGTGCAGAGTCCCAATTATTGGGACACACCATGTTGTTGAGGAGTAAATCATGTCATGGACGACCCGGGAACGGGGCCGAGTCGGGAAAGCCGCCGGGAGCAAGTGACCGGGCGGTGCCGGTCTCCGCCGACCGGAGGCGGCGGCCCGCACAGGACCTCATGCGACACCGGCCCGGAGCCGTCCGGACCGCAGCTGCCGAGCGCCCCGCCGCACCGCGACGGGGCGCCGTACCGCCCTGGAGAGCCCATGTATCTGGCCACCCTCACCCATCAGGGGCGCGACCGGCTCGCCGGCCGGCTCGCCCCGCAGGACCCCTGGCGGCTGGCACCGGCCTCCGTCTCCCTGGCGGACGTGATCACCGGCGGCACCCTGCCGTGGTCGTGGGGTCAACTGCCCACCGGGGCCGACCTGCTGCCGGCCCTGCCGTACCGGCCGGGCGCGCTGTACGGCGTCGGGATGAACTACCGGGACTCCATCACGGAGCGCGGCGGGGAGCGCCCCGCCGAGCCCTGCCTCTTCCCCAAGCTCGCCTCCAGCGTCATCGGCAGCGGCGAGGCGGTCGTCATCGACCCGGAACTCACCCAGCGCGTCGACTGGGAGACGGAGCTGGCCGTCGTCATCGGCACCGAGGCCCGGCGGGTCTCCGAGGCGGACGCGCTGCGGTACGTCTTCGGCTACACCGTCGCCAACGACGTCAGCGCCCGGGACCTGCAGGAGCGCGACGGGCAGTGGCTGCGCGGCAAGGGCCTGGACACCTTCTGCCCCCTCGGGCCGGTGCTGGTCACGGCCGACGAGGTACCGGACCCGCAGCGGCTGCGCATCCGTACCAAGGTCAACGGCGAGACGGTGCAGGACGGTTCGACGGCCGACATGGTCTTCCGGGTCTCCGAGCTGATCGCCTATCTCAGCCGCTTCTTCACCCTGCGGCCCGGAGACGTGGTGCTGACCGGAACCCCGGCGGGCTGCGGCGACTTCATGCGGCCGCGGCGGGCCCTGCGGCCGGGCGACCTGCTGGAGTCGGAGATCGAGGGGATCGGGCGGCTGGCCAACCCGGTGCGCAGCAGCGTGCCCGACGGCGCCGGTGAGCGCGTCGCCGTACCTCAGGGCCCGGGCGGCAGGTAGCCCAGAGAAGAGGAGAGTTCCCGGCACACCTCGGCCACCACCGGGCCGTAGGCCGGCACCAGCGGCTCCATGCGGTCGGCCACCCCGGCCACGCTGATGCAGGCGACCGGCATCCCGGTGTGGTCGTAGACCGCGGCGCCGCAGCAGCAGCTCGACTCGTCGAAGTCCCGCAGGTCCTGGGACCAGCCGCGCTCCCGGGTGCGCTCGATCTCGGCATGCACCTCCGAGACCGTGGCCGCGGACACCGGGGACGCCGGATCGCGGACCAGCTCGATCAGGGTGTCCTCCAGCTTCTGCCGTGGCAACGCCGCCAGATAGGCGCGGCCCAGCGAGCTGGAGTGCAGCGGACGGGAGCCGCCCGGCTCGGCGGTCACCACCGAGGGCCGGGTGCCGCGCTCGCGGTGGACGAACACCATCGTCAGACCGTTGGGCACCCCGAGGCTGACGGTCTCCTGGGTGAGGTCGGCGAGCTTGCGCAGCGCGGGTGCCGCGGTGTCGCGCAGCGTGGTCGAGGCCACTGCGGCGGACGCCAGCCGTACCGCCGTGGGCCCCAACTGCCATTGCCCCGCGGCCGGGGCGTGGGTCAGCCAGCCCTGCTCCTCCAGGCGGTCGACGAGGCGGTAGGCGGTGCTCCGGGTCAGCCCCAGCGCCTGGGCGAGTTCCGGAGTCGAGACCCCGCGGTGCCCCGCCACATGGGTCAGGATGGCCAGCCCCCGGTCCAGCGCGCCCGCCGCCCGCTCACCCGGGCTCCCGCCGCCGGACGTCCGGCCGGCCCCCGGCGCCACTGACTCGCTCATCGTCGCCCTCGGTCCTTCCGGTACGCGCTGCGGATCGGGTCGGTCGCGTGACACTACGACCCGGTTCCGGTGGCTGTCACGGAGACTGATGCGTGCCATGCGGCCGTCACCGCGCCCCGTGTCCCGCGCCGAACGAGATCATGTCCTAACGAATGGGACTCCCGCAAGGCACGCTGACGGGGCGGGCGTTCGGTGCCCGAGGGCCGGGGCCCGCCGGCCACCGGGCGAGCGGCCCGGCGTCGTGGTCAGTCCAGCGCCGCGGCCATCCGCCGGACCGCCTCGGTGAGTATGCCGGGCGAGGTCGCCAGATTGAGCCGTACGTGCCCGGCCCCGCCGGTGCCGAAGCCGGGGCCCGGGCTGAGGGCCACTCTGCCGCGGGCGAGGAAGACCGCGGCGGGGTCGTCACCGAGGCCCAGCGGACGGCAGTCGAGCCAGGCGAGATAGGTCCCGGCGGCGGGGCGGTAGCCGATCCGGGGGAGCCGCTCGTCCAGCAGGCCCGCGAGCAGGCGGCGGTTGTCGTCGATGCCGGCGCACACCGCGTCCAACCAGTCGCGGCCGTCCCGCAGGGCGGCGGTGTGGGCGATGATGCCGAGGTGGCTGGGGCCGTGGCTGACCTCCTCCGGGAGGCGGGCCAGATCGCGGGCCGCGGCGGGCCCGGCAAGGGCGAGCGCCGCCTTGAGCCCGGCCAGGTTCCACGCCTTCGACGCCGACATCAGCGCCAGCCCGTTCTCCGCCCCCGGCACGCTCAGATACGGCACGAAGGCGGTGCCCCGGGCCACCACGGGCGCATGGATCTCGTCGGAGACGACCCGTACGCCATACTGGTCGGCCAGTGCCGCGACGGCCGTCAGCTCCTCGGCGCCGTGCACCACGCCGGTGGGATTGTGCGGGCTGCACAACAGATACGCGGCCCGGTCGCCGCCCGTCGCGGCGCGCCGGAACGCCTCCTCCAGCGCGACGAAATCGATCCGCAGGTCCTCGCCCAGCGGAGCCTCCACCACGCGGCGGTCCATATGCGTGACGAACTGGTAGAACGGCGGATAGACCGGGCAGTTGACGACCACCGGGTCGCCCGGACCGGTGATCAGCTTGAGCATCTCGACGATGCCCAGCATCACGTCCGGCACGATCGCCGTGCGCTCCACGGCCAGTCCGTCCCAGCCCCATCGCGCGCGGGCGAAGTCGGCCAGCGCCGTGGCGTACGCGGTCCCCGCCGGGTAGCCGGTGTCGCCGAGCGCGACCGCGTCGGTGATCGCGCCGGCGACCGGGGCGGCCAGCGGTACGTCCATCTCTGCCACCCACAGCGGCAGCACATCCGCCGGGTAGGTGCGCCATTTCATGCTGGTACGCCGGCGCAGTGCGTCGAGGGAGAGCCGGTGCAGCGGGTTGGGGTCGTCGGGGGTGTCACGCGGCGCGCTGTCCATGAGGCCAAAATAGGCAGGTTCCCCGGCGAAGGGCAGGGGGGCGGGCCCATCGGGCGAACCCGGGCGCGGGCGGACCGGGCCGGGATGGCGCGGTGCGCCGTGGCGGTCAGGTGGCGGTGAGGACCAGGGCGGCCTGGTCGTCGGGGGTGGACCGGCCGGCGAAGGCGGTCACCGCGGCATGGATGGAGGCGATGAGCCCGGCGGCGTCGGGCGGTGCCCCGCGCGTCGGGCGGAGGGCGTCGGCCAGCCGGTGCTCGTCGAAGAACTCGCCGTCGGCGGAACGGGCCTCGGTGATGCCGTCGGTCACCAGGACCAGACTGTCGCCCGGAGGCAGCACGAGCCGGCACGGGGTGCCGTCGAACGCCGGGGCGACGCCCAGCAGCAGTCCGGACTGGGCGAGTTGCTCGATCGTGCCGTCGGCGCGGCGGACGAGCGGGGGCACATGGCCGGCGCGGATCAGGTCCACGGTGAGACCGGTCGAGGTGTGCCGCAGTTCGCCGTAGACGAGCGAGACGAAGACGTCCTCCTCGACGCAGTCACCGGTCAGCGCGTCGTTGATGGCGGCGACCACGGACACCGGGTCGTCCAGCAGCCGCGCGGCGGCCCGGGCGGTGTGGCGGACCATGCCGGTGGTGGTGGCGGCCCGTGCGCCGCGTCCGCAGACATCGCCGATCATGAACGCCCAGCGGTCGCCGGGGAGCGGGAAGACGTCGTAGAAGTCGCCGCCGACGTAGAGCCCTTCGCCGGCCGGGTGGTAGGACGCCGCCAGGTCGGCGCCGGGAATCCTGGGCAGTTCGGGAGGCAGCAGACCGGCCTGCAGATCGCGGGCCAGCTGGACGCGGTCGGAGAACTGGTGGGCGTTGTCGGCGCCGGCCGCGGCCCGGCTGGCCAGCTCCTCGGCCAGGGCGACGGTGTGGCCGTCCAGGGGCGGGCCGGTGGCCAGCAGGGTCAGCACCCCGAAGGTGCGGCCGCGAGCGCCCAGCGGTACGGAGACATAGCCGGTGACGCCGGGCAGCGCGGGGCGGCCCCCGCGGGCGACATCGGCGTGGTCCGTCTCCGTCCTGCCGGACGCCAGGACCCGGGCCACCGCCCGGCCGATCTCGCCGGGCATGCCCGGAGCGGCGAGCAGTTCCTCGTCGGCCGGGGTGGCGGCGGCCACGGCGATCCGCCGGGTCCCGCCGTCCTCCCGCACATGCACCGTGCACAGCGGCGCCAGGGTCGGCACGGTCAGCCGGGCCAGGCACTGGAGGCAGTCGGCGAAGTGCAGCTCGCGGGTGATGGCCGTGCTCGCCTCCAGCACGAAGGCCAGGTCGTCCCGGACCGCCTCCTCCCGCTCCTGGGCGGCGTGCCCCGCCTCCAGGGCCTGATGGCGCTCGATGGCCAGCGCGGCGATACGCGCGAACGCGCCGCTGAGGGCCATGTCCTTGTCGGTGGGGGCCTTCGGGGCGCGGTGGTAGATCGCGAAGGTGCCCAGCAGCCGGTCGTCCGTCCCCATGATCGGGGTGGACCAGCATGCCGCGAGTCCGGCCCGTGCGGCCACGTCGCGGTAGTCCCGCCAGCGGTCGTCGGTGGTGATATCGGTGACGATCACCGGCTCGCGGAGATGGGCGGCGGTACCGCAGGAGCCGACGTCCGGGCCGATGGCGATCCCGTCGATGGCGTCGTTGTAGAAGTCCGGCAGGCTCGGGCCGGTCCCGTGCAGCAGACGGGTGCCCCCGGGATCGGCGAGCAGCACCGAGACGATCAGGTCCGGTGACAGTTCCTCGATCGCCCGCGCCATGCCGGTCAGGCTGTCGCCCAGCGGGGCGTCGCTCGCGATCTGCTCCAGCAGGAGGCGCTGCTCGGCCGCGAGGAGCTGGGCGTGCTGGAACGCGGTGGTCTCCACCGCGATCACGACCACCCCGTCGACCTCGCCCAGGGCGTCCCGGCGGGGCTCGTAGGTGAAGTCGAAGAACCCCTCCCGCTGCGCCCCTGGCGGACCGAGCACCAGCCGGGCCCCGCGGGCCCGGTACGCGGTCCCGGTGCGGTACACCGTGTCGAGCCGGCCGAGGACGCCCTGCGGGACCAGCTCGGGGATCAACTCCCCGAGCGGCCGGCCGAAACGTCCGCAGTCGCCGCCGAAGGCCGCGAAGAACGCCGGATTCGCGGCCTCCAGCAGATGCTCCGGGCCGCTCAGCGCAGCGAAGATCACCGGTGCCTGCTCGAAGAGGTCCTCGTACTCCTCGCTCCGGCGGGGCGGGGACCTGGGATGCGCGCTGACCGCGCGGAGGCGATCCGGTGAAAGGGACATGGCCGCTCTTCCCGCACGCACCGATGCACGGTCCGTGCATCTCCCACTCTGGCACACCGCCCCGCGGACTCCGAGGCCACCGGAGCAACGGTCACCGAGCGGATCTGCCCGGCGACAGGGCGAGTCGAGGGGAGCCGGGACGGCGGGGCGGGCGGAGGGGCGCGCGGCGCGGAGGGGAGACGACACGGCGCACCGGACGAGGCGATCACGCCCGTATGTGATCTTTCCTCCCGTATCGTCCTGGCGATCGAGACGCCTCAGGAGCCGAGCGGGCGGCCCCGGCTCCGTGCGGGCGGCCGCCCGCGATCACCCCAAGGAACCGCAGTGATCGAACTCGCCCCGGACCAACTCCCGCCGCTCGCCCGCTGGTTCGCCGCCGGAGGACCGGGGACGGCGGCACTGGCCGAACATGTGCCGGTCTCCGGAACCGGCCGCTGGTGGGCCGACCGCGCGCACACGCCACGCGCCCTCGCCGTCGCCTGCGCCGGCCATGTGCTGCTCCGCGGCGACCCGGGCGCCCTGGCACCGGACGCCCTCACCGTCTTCGACGCGCACTACGTGCAGGCCCCCGCCCGCTTCCTGCCGGTCCTGGGCCGCACCTTCGACCGGCTCGTGCCGTGGGAGCGGATGCTCTATGTCCACCGGGTGCCGGTGGCGGCGCCGTGCCCGCCCGACGGCGTGACCCTGCGCCGCCTAGTGCCCGAGGACGCCCCGGCGCTGGCCGCCCTCGGTCCGGACGCCGGATGGCTGCACGCCAGCTGGGGCGGCCCGGCCGGTCTCGCCGCCTCCGGACGCGGCTGGGCGGCCGTCCGGCAGGACGAGATCCTCGCCGCCGCCTGTACGTACTTCCACGGCACCGCCTACGAGGACATCGCCTGCTACACCGGACACGCCCACCGCCGCCGGCGCCTCGCGCTGGCCTGTGTGACCGCCCTGTGCCAGGACGTCGCCGCGCGCGGCCGCACCCCCAGCTGGAGCTGCTCCCGCGACCACCGCCCCAGCCGGCTCCTCGCCTGGACCGCCGGCTTCCGCCTGGAGCGCGAGTACGTGCACTACCTCACCGGACAACCGGCGCGGCGCCGCGCCGGCTTCACCCTCTGATCACCCGGCTGCCGCCGCGGCGCCGGGACACGCGGCGCCGCACCACCGGACAACGCGGTGGCGGCGCCCGGACTCCGTACGCTGACCGGGCCGTCCCGTCGACGACGGGATGCTGTCCGCGGTACGACAGGAGCACACGATGGCCGCCACTGCCGGTCCTCCCTCCGGGGCCACCGCACGGCAGCGCCTGCGCGCCTGGATGCTGGAGGGCCTGGCCGACATGGCCAGGCATCAGAACGGGCCGCACGCCGGGCCGGTGAGCGCGCACCGGGGACAGCGGTGGTGGCGGGTGATGTGCCTGACCGGTGTGGACTACTTCTCCACCCTCGGCTACCAGCCGGGCATCGCCGCCCTGGCGGCCGGGCTGCTGTCACCGATCGCCACCATCGTCCTGGTCATCGTGACGCTCGCCGGAGCGCTGCCCGTCTACCGGCGGGTGGCGAAGGAGAGCCCGCACGGCCAGGGCTCGATCGCCATGCTGGAGCGGCTGCTGTCGTTCTGGCAGGGCAAGCTGTTCGTCCTGACCCTGCTGGGCTTCGCCGCCACCGACTTCCTCATCACCATCACCCTGTCGGCGGCCGACGCCGCGACCCACCTGGTCGAGAACCCGCACCTCACCAGCGCCCTGCACAACGGCCAGATGGTCATCACCCTCCTGCTGATCGCGCTGCTCGGTGCGGTGTTCCTCAAGGGCTTCCTGGAGGCGATCGGGGTGGCGGTCGTCCTCGTGGGGCTCTACCTCGCCCTGAACGTGGCCGTGGTCGTCGCCGGAGTGTGGCACGTGGTGACCGCGGCGCATGTCGTCCCCGACTGGTCGCACGCCCTGACCGCCGAGCACGGCAGCCCCCTGGCCATGATCGGGCTGGCCCTGCTGGTCTTCCCGAAGCTCGCGCTGGGCCTGTCCGGGTTCGAGACCGGGGTGGCGGTGATGCCGCACATCGAGGGCGACCCCGGCGACACCGAGGAACGCCCCACCGGGCGCATCCGGGGCGCCAAGAAGCTGCTCACCACCTCCGCCGTGATCATGAGCGTCTTCCTCATCGTCACCAGCTTCCTCACCACCGTGCTCATCCCGGAGCCGGCGTTCCAGCCCGGCGGACCGGCCAACGGCCGCGCCCTGGCCTATCTGGCCCATGAGTACCTGGGCTCGGCCTTCGGCACGGTCTACGACGCCTCCACCATCGCCATCCTCTGGTTCGCCGGCGCCTCGGCCATGGCCGGCCTGCTCAACCTGATGCCCCAGTACCTGCCGCGCTACGGCATGGCGCCGCACTGGGCGCGGGCGGTGCGCCCGATGGTGCTGGTCTTCACCCTGGTCGCCTTCCTGGTCACCTGGATCTTCAACGCCGACGTGGACGCCCAGGGCGGCGCCTACGCCACCGGCGTCCTGGTCCTGATCAGCTCCGCCGCGATCGCCGTGACCATCGCCGCCCGGCGGGCCCGTGAGCGCGGCTGGACCATCGGATTCGCCGTGATCTCCGTGGTGTTCCTCTACACCACCGTCGCGAACGTCATCGAGCGTCCCGACGGTGTGAAGATCGGTGCCTGCTTCATCGCCGGGATCATCCTGGTGTCCTTCCTCTCCCGCCTCGCCCGCGCCTTCGAACTGCGCGTCACCAGCGTCGTGCTCGACGAGATGGCCGAGCGGTTCATCCGCGACATCGCCCACCGCAAGATCCGCTTCATCGCCAACGAGCCCGACCGGCGCGACCTGGCCGAGTACCGCGACAAACTGGAACAGATCCGCACCGACAACGACCTCCCGGTCGACGACGACTTCATCTTCGTCGAGGTCACCGTCGGCGACCCGTCGGAGTTCGAGAGCGAACTGCGGGTCCGCGGCGAGGTCCTGCACGGCCGCTACCGGGTGCTCTGCCTGGACAGCTCCACCATCTCCAACGCACTCGCCGCGCTGCTGCTGCACGCACGGGACCTGACCGGAGCCCGGCCGCACATCTACTTCGAGTGGACCGAGGGCAGCCCCTTCGCCCAGTTCCTCCGCTTCTTCCTCTTCGGCCAGGGCGAGGTCGCCCCCGTCACCCGCGAAGTCCTCCGCGAGGCCGAACCGGACCGCGCCCGCCGCCCCGGCGTCCACGTGGGCTGAAGGCTGACGGAGCGTACCCTCGCGGAGCCTGCCGTAGACCCTATGGGCGCGCCGTCGTCCGGCCGTGGCGCAGGACGCAGTCGCCGCACAGCGCGCCCGCGCCACCCGGTGCGGCCCGGTAGATCAGGCAGCAACTCCGGCGGGTGAAGTGGCCGTTGCGGGGGTGCAGGGTGTACGTGCCGCGCAGTGGGGGCCGTTGGAGGAAGGCCAGGGCCGCGGCGCGTACGGGCCGGGCCAGGGGCGGGGACGCCGCGGTGATGCCGGTGACCGCGCCGTTCACGGCCGAGGCCACGTTGCCCCACAGGATGTGCCGGGACACCGAGAAGGGGGCGAAGGCGTCCACCAGGTCGCGGAGCGGTCCGTCCAGCAGGTCGTCGGCGAGGGTGCTGACCGGCCGGGTGTCACCGGCGGCGGCCGGGGTCACCGCCTCCCGGGGCAGTGACAGCCGGAACGCCCCGCCGAGGGCGGAACCCCACCGCAGGTCGCCGAGCGCGAGCGGCCGGGACGGCAGGCCGTGCAGCGCGGCCAGGCCGAGGAAGGGGGAGAGCACTCGGGCCACCAGGCCGAGATGCGCCACCGAGGCCGCCACCCGGAGTTCAACGGCCTCGGGCGGTCCGCCGCCGGTGGCCGCGAGGGAGGCCCGCACCGCGGCGACCCGCTCGCGGAGCACGCCGCTTCCTTCCTCCGCCACCTCGCTCAACGGGTGCCAGGGCGCGCCGAGTCCGGACCCCTCGGCATGTGTCTCGAAGGCACAGAAGGGCCCGAGAGCCGCCAGCCGGAGCGACGACGCGGCAGGGGGTTCTTCCGTCATGTGATGCGGTCCGATTCCTCGAAGGGGCGGTGGCAGGGAGGGCGGTCGGTCACTTGCGCTGTTGGTAGAGGTCGGTCAGCAGGGCGACGGCGGCATCGGTCGCCGGGTGCGGATCATGGCGCCGCCAGAGGAGACGCACCGCGACCGGCGCGGCGTCCCGCAGCCGCCGGAAGACGATGCCGTCGCGCCGGTACTGGTTGGCGGTGCTCTCCGGGGTGATGCCGACGCTGCGGCCGGTGGCGATCTCCGCGAGCCAGTCGTCGATGTCCTGGGTGTACTCGACCACCGGACGCGCCTCGGGGGGCCACAGATCGGCGGTGGTGGTGCCGGTGCGCCGGTCGATGAGCAGGGTGCGGGTACGGATGTCGGCCAGGGGGATGGCGCGGCGGGTGGCCCACGGGTCGTCGGCGGCCATGGCGCAGTAGCGGCGTTCCCGGCCGACGACGGCGCCGGCGAAGCGCGCGTCGTCGAAGGCCGTACGAACCACGGCGAGGTCGCACAGCCCCTCCGCCAGACCACCCGTGGCGGAGTTGGTGCGGACCAGATGCAGCTCGATGCCGGGGTGGCGGGCCGCCCAGCGGCGCTGGTACTCGGCGGTGTGCCGGCCCATGGCCGACCAGGCGTGGCCGATGCGCAGCCGGGTGTGGCCGGTGGTGGCCTCGCGGATGAGGGTGTCGGCCTCGGCCAGCACCTTCCGGGCCCGCGCCAGCACCTGAACACCCGCTGTGGTGGGCAGCACGCTTCTGCTCGTGCGGTGCAACAGCCGTACGCCGAGGGAGTCCTCCAGCGAACCGAGCGTCCGGGACACCGCCGCCTGCGAGATCCCGAGATCGATCGCGGCGTCGGTGAAGCCACCGGCATCGACGATCGCCACCAGGCAGCGCAGATGTCGCAGTTCCATCCCCACATCCATAACCACAGCGCATTGATGAGTACGGGCATGCATTTTAGGGAGGGCCGCCCGGGGGCGGATGCTGCGGGGCATGACACGAAGCACGCAGGGGCTGCCGCGGCCCGGGGCCGCCGGTGGGGGAGCGAGGGCCGGCTCGGGCCGGTCGGCGGGCGTGGCGATGATGTGCGGCAGCGGACTCGCCAACCAGACGGGCGCCGCGACGGGCGCGCTGGCCTTTCCGGAGATCGGACCGGCCGGGGTGGTGGCCGTACGGCAGTGGGTGGCCGGGCTCGTCCTGCTGGCGGTGGGCCGGCCCCGGCTGCGCGCCTTCACCTGGCGGCAGTGGTGGCCGGTGCTGTGCCTGGCGATGGTGTTCGCCACCATGAACCTCTCCCTCTACACGGCCATCGACCGCATCGGCCTGGGGCTGGCGGTGACCCTGGAGTTCCTCGGTCCGCTGGCCGTGGCCCTGGCCGCCTCCCGCCGCCTGGTGGACCTGCTGTGCGCCCTGGTCGCCGGGGCGGCGGTCGTGGTCCTGACCCGCCCCCAGCCGACCACCGACTACGCGGGCCTCGCCCTCGGCCTGGTCGCCGCCGTGTGCTGGGCGTCCTACATCCTGCTCAACCGCCTGGTCGGCGCCCGGCTGCCCGGCGTCGAGGGGTCGGCAGCGGCCGCCGGTGTCTCCGCCCTGCTCTACCTGCCCGTCGGGATCACCGTGCTCGCCCACCACCCGCCGACCGTGCGCACCCTGGGGTACGCGGCCGCCGCGGGCGTCCTCTCCTCGGCCGTGCCGTTCCTCGCCGACCTGCTCGCCCTGCGCCGGGTCCCCGCACGGTTCTTCGGGATCTTCATGAGCGTCAACCCCGTCCTCGCTGCGCTGGTCGGCCTGGTCGTCCTGGACCAGACGCTGCGGGGGATCGAGTGGCTGGCCGTCGCCGCGATCGTGCTCGCCAACGCCGTCAGCATCCTGGCCGGTCCCCGCCCGGCGCCCCCGCCCCCGCTGCGTGGTGGCGCCCCCGCCCCGGTGACGCTCCCCGGGGCCGCGGCGGACTCCGCGCCGCCGCCCGGCCAGCCGGTGCGGGCCGAGGCCTGCTGAGCCACCCCACCCGTACGCCGGTGCCGACGCGGCTCAGAGCGTGCGGGGGGCGGGAACGGCGCCGCCGGGCCGGGGCTTCGCAGCGCCGTGGGAGCGGCAGTGGCCCGTCCGCCGCGAAACCTCGGGGCACCGGCTCTAACCTGGGGGAATGGGCAGCGACTTGCTCACACTGTTCCTCTGCGGCGACGTCATGCTCGGCCGCGGAGTCGACCAGATCCTGCCGCACCCAGGAGATCCGGAGCTGCGGGAGGGATACCTCCGGGACGCCCGCGCCTACGTCGAGCTGGCGGCCGCGCGGAACGGGCCCGTCCCGTGCCCGGCCGGTTTCCCCTGGCCGTGGGGCGAGGCGCTGGAGGTGCTCGACGACGCGGCGCCCGCCGCCCGGGTGCTGAACCTGGAGACCAGCATCACGCGGTACCCCGGATTCGCCCCCGAGAAGGAGATCCACTACCGGATGAACCCGGCGAACCTGCCCTGTCTGGCCGCCGCCCGCCCCGACGTCTGCGTACTGGCCAACAACCACGTCCTGGACTTCGGCCGCCAGGGCCTTGCGGACACCCTGGACGTGCTGGCGGGCGCGGGGCTGCCCACGGCGGGGGCGGGGGCGGACCAGGAGGCGGCGCAACGTCCGGCGGTCGTCCCCGTCGCGGACGGCGGCCGGATCTTGGTCTTCTCGTTCGGGATGCCCTCCAGCGGCATCCCGCGGGCCTGGGCGGCGGGCGAGGGCCGCTCCGGGGTCGACTTCGTGGCCGGGCCCTCACCGGCCGCCGCGGGCGAGATCACCAGGCGGGTACGACAGCTGAAACGGCCGGGGGACCTCGCCGTCGCCTCCGTCCACTGGGGCGCCAACTGGGGCTACCACGTGTCCCGTGACGAGGCCGCCTTCGCCCATGCCCTCCTGGAGGGCGGAGTGGACGTCTTCCACGGCCACTCCTCGCACCACCCCCGCGCCCTGGAGGCGTACCGGGGAAAGCTCGTGATCCACGGGTGCGGCGACTTCATCGATGACTACGAGGGCATCACCGGCTACGAGGCGTACCGGGACGACCTGCGGCTGCTCTTCCTCGTCATGGTGGCCCCGGACACCGGCCGGCTCCACGAGGTGCGGATCGTTGCGCTGCAGGCCTGGCGCATGCGGCTGCGGCATGCCTCACGCCAGGACTCCCACTGGCTCCAAGGCCTCCTCGACCGGATCGCCGCCGGCTTCCGGCCCTGCCTCGCCACCGAGCCGGAGGGGACGCTCGTCCTCCGGCCGTCTCCCTGACACCGGCTCCCGCGGTCCGCCGTGCTGACGACCGGTGCCGGCGACCGGTGGTGACACACGTGCCGGGTGACGCCCGAAGGGGACGCGCGGTATTCCGTGCGTCCCCGGGGGAGGTCAGGGCAGCAGGGTGTCGAGGAACGTATTGGAGAACACCCTCGCCGGGTCATAGGAGTTCAGGATGTCCCGGGCGGTGCGCCAGCCCTCGAAGGCGGCCGGGACGCTGCCGCCCAGGGTGGCGGAGTCCTGCCACGGGCCACTGTCCGTATAGGCCCAGCCCTTGGACCACTCGGGACGCACGGTCGCATACGAGCCGGTGTAGGTCTGCCAGATCCACTGCTCCAGTTCACGGAAGAACGGGGCGGCGCCCGGCGTCCCGGGATACGTGGCGAAGTCCAGCCACACCACGGTGTCCCACTCCGGCCGGTCCGGACGTGCCCGCGCCGGGGACAGCAGGGGGCCGTCGAGCGGGTCCGTGCCGGTGATACGCAGTTCGATCGGCCCGTTCACCGGATAGGAGCCGCGGGCCTGATGGGCCGAGAGCACCTGCTGGTAGCGCGAGTAGAAGTCACTCACCACGCGCTGTACGTTCGCCCGCGAGGTCAGCACCGCCCACCCCGCCTCCACGATCCGCAGCGTCGTGGGCTCGACGTACAGCAGGGTGTTCTTCGACCAGCCCCAGACATCCCAGGTACCGGTGACGATCAGACCGGAGCCGACGATGGACATGGCGAGCTTGGCGAAGGCGGGCGTCTTGTCGCCCCCGCCCGCGGCGATCTCCCCGAGCAGCCGGGACATCTCCTCGGTGACCCGGTTGGCGAAGGTGTAGGCGTACGGGCCGTCGATCTGCCGGGCGAACAGCGGCTTGGCGGGTGCCAGGCTCCACACCTTGAGCCACGGCACATCGGTGAACGGGAACCAGATCGCCTCGATGCGCCCGGTGCGGTCCAGGTAGGAGCTGATCGTGCGGCCGCCCGTACCGGGCGGGCCGAAGACCGTGCCCACGTTCACGTCGTACCAGTTCTGGCAGCGTATCCGGGTGTTGGCCGCCGCGGTCATGGTCACCTCGGTGACGAACGCGCGGCCCAGGTGGACGAGGAAGGCCCGGATGTCCGGGTCGGAGCGGGAGAACGTCCGGAGCACATAGCGCCCTTCCGCCGCGCTCCAGACCACCGCGGTGAGCGAGGTGACCAGCGAACTCAGGGTGCCGAATCCGGAGCCGGGGGGAGGGTTCTCGGTGGCGGTGGGCACCCCGGTGCCATGGCCGCCGATGGCGAGCACCCCGCCGATGGTGAGGTCACCGGGCGCTGTCGTGGTGGCGAGGCCCAGCCCCGCCTCCTCCAGGCGGGCGAGGATGCGGTCGAGGGTCGCCCCCGCCTGCGCGGTGACGCTCCCCGGATTGCCGCCGCGCACACTGACCGCCGTGAGATGGGAGGTGGTGTCGACGATGACCGTGCGGGTGGTGTCGGCCCCGGCGGGCACCACCAGCGGCGACCAGGTGTGGCCCTTGCCCCGGGCCCGCAGCCGGTAGCCGTGCTGATGGGCCCAGTTGGCGAGGGCGACCACGTCGTCGGGTGTACGGGCCGACGCCGTCCAGACGTCCTCGACGACGATCTCCAGGGACCAGTTCCGGAAGGCCTGCTGGGAGAGCGGAATGCCGGCGGGAAAGTCGGGTGGCGGGGTGAGAGTGGCCGCGGCGCTGTCCGCGGGGATGCGGTATGCGGGTTGCAGCCCGGCCGCCGCCGCGAGTCCCGCTGCGGCGGCCCCGGTCAGTAACGCGCGGCGGGTGAGGGAGGTTCTGCGAGCGCTGTCGTCGGACATGGCTGTCCTTCCGGCACGCGGCGCGCCGCCCCGTTGCACCGCGCACGGGTCGAAGGGGTGAGACCGTACGAGCGCCCCGGTGCGGTGGGGGTGTGCCGGAAGAGTAGGGTGACGGTTCGTCAGTTGCAATGCCCGTGCGGCGGCCGGGCGGTGAAAGCCCGCTACTGCCGCCGGGCCTCGCGGATCAGCCGGCGTCGTGGCGGGGCAGCAGCGAGCCCAGTGGACCGAGATCGAGATTCAGGTCCCGCATCGTGAGCCCGTAGCGCGCGCAGAGTTCGGTCATCCGGTCCTGGAGAATCATCAGCGTCAGCCCGACCCGTTCCTCCTGTTCCTCGCTCAGGTCTCCCTGGTCGACGCGGTGCACCGCGGTCCGCTCCATGAGCTGCCGCAGCAGCTCCACGATCGTCAGCACCAGCTTGATGAGATCGCGTTCCACCGTCTCCGGATCGGTCCGCAGCCGTTGGGCGAGAGCGCTGCCCTGCCCCTGCTCCTGCCCCTGTCCTTGCGCCGGCTCATCGGCCGGGGTCGGCGTCAGGTCGAAGGCGCGGGCCGCGGCCCGCGCCACCTCCGCGAAGGCCGGCTCCACGGGGGCGGCCGGTTCATGCGTCATGGGTATCCCTTCACCACGGTGCCGGACCGTCGGCGGTGATCGAGCGGATGACGGCCCGCAGATTGATATGCACCAGGTCCACATCGGCGATCGACAGCACCACGTCTCCGGTGAGCACCGCGCCCCCGTTCAGCAGCCGGTCCAAGAGGTCGATGAGCGCGATCTGACGCCCGGCGAGCGACTCCTCGGCGGAGGAGTCGTCCGGGTAGGCGCCCCCGGCACCCGCGGCCTCGTACAGGTCACCCGTCATCGCGCGCTCCGGCTCCCGTGGGCGGCGTCGCGAAGGAGTACGGGGCCCACGGCCCGGTGACCTCGACGCGTACGCCGGGGGCCCCGTCGGTCAGCCGCGCCAGCGCCCGGTGGAACTCCCGGATGCGGTCCGCGGGCACCAGATAGGCCTCATTGGCGATGTTCTCCCCGGCGCCGGACGCCAGCTCACCCTGCTGCGGGCGATGGACCACCAGGTCCCGGGCCAGCGCGGTGGCCCGGGAGCGCACCTCCTCGGCCACGGCGCCCGCCGCACGGTAGGCATCGCGCTGCGTCCGGCGCTGGGCCCGGCGCCGCTGCAAGTAGGCCCGGCCGGGGCTGACCGCGGACGCGGCGGGGTCCGGGCCCCCGGCGGCGGGAGGCGGGTCCGCTGCCGGGGCATGCGGGTCCGCGTACACCTTCACGCCCAGCTCGGCATGGCCTTCGAGCCGGGAGAGCAGCGCGGCGAACTCCGCCCCGCGCGCCCGCAGCACCGCCCGCACCCGGTCATCGTCCAGATACACGGTGGCCAGCCGCATCGGCAGCACCGTCCCGGCCCGGTGGGCGCCCTCGACGACCGCGTGGTGGGTGCGTGCGATCTCCTCCAGCTCCGTCAGGTTCTCCAGCTGCGCCTTCATGCCCTCCGTGCTGAAGTCGTTGGCCGGGACGGAGGAGACGAGCGCGGTGAGGCGGCCGGCGGTGACCGTCCGCAGGCGCCCGGACCGCAGCCCGGTGAGCCGGGGCGCCGTCGCGTCGAGAGCGCTGTCCGCCCGGCCGATGGCGTAGACGTACGAACTCCGGGGCCGGCCGGAACCCACCGGCCCGGTGGGGCGGGGGAGCGGCTGCCGCGGCGATGCGGCGGTCTCCGCTGCTCCCTCCTGGTGGCCGTGCACTGCTCCCCTCACTGCTCCTCCTCCTGCTCCGTCCGCTGCCCGCCGGTTTTCTGGGACGCGCCGATCGCCGCCCGCAGCTCGGCGAGTTCGGCACGCAGCCGCTGGTTCTCCTCGGCCACGGCGTCGTGGCCGGCCTGTGGCGGGTGCCCGGCGGACACCTGCTGCGGCGGGCGGGCACGGGACGAGAGCGAGGGGTCGTGCTCCCACCAGTCGATGCCCATCTCCTTGGCCTTGTCCACGGAGGCGACGAGCAGCCGGAGTTTGATGGTCAGCAGCTCGATGTCGAGCAGATTGATCTGGATGTCGCCCGCGATCACCACGCCCTTGTCGAGGACGCGTTCCAGGATGTCGGCCAGGTTGGCGGAAGAGCCTTGCCCGCCGTAGGGGGACGGACCGGAGGACGGCCCCATACGGGCGGCCAGTGAATCGGACATGATCAGCCTCGTCTGTGCGGTCGGGGCGGGTCAGCGGACGGCGGCGGTACGGCGGCGGCGCCGGGAGGGCGGCGCCGGCTCGTCCTCGTCCTCGTCCTCGTCGTCGTCCTCGTCGTAGGTGTCGCCCTCGTCCGGAGGGAGGTCGTCGTCCTCGTCGACGGGCTCCACGAACGCCACCTCGTCGTCCACGAGGTCCTCTTCGTCGTCGAGCGGCTCGTCGAGGTCTTCCTCCTCGTCGACGGCCTCGTCGAGATCGTCATCGCCGTCCCCGGCCGCGAACTCGTCCTCGTCGGCGAGGTCTTCGGGCTCGGCACCCTCGTCGTCGGCTTCCTCGTCCGCACCGGCCTCGGCATGCGCTGCCTCGTCCCGCTCTGCCTCGTCCTGGTCCGTCTCGTCCTGCTCCGCCTCGACGGCCTCGGCGTGCTCGACCACGACCTCGCCGTCCCGGATCTCGCCCCGCCAGCCGTCGGTGGCCTCGCCGCGCAGCATGATGAACTTGCGGTAGAGCTTGAGGTCCAGACGGGCCCGGCGGCCCTGGGCGCGCCAGATGTTGCCGGTCTTCTCGAACAGCCCCTTGGGGAAGTACTCCAGAACCAGCAGCACCCGCGTCAGGTTGTCGGTCAGGCGGTGAAAGGTCACCACACCTTTGACGGTGCCCTTCGCGCCCTCGGTGGTCCAGGTGATGCGCTCGTCGGGCACCTGCTCCGTGACATTGGCCCGCCAACTGCGGGTGGACTTGGCGACTTTCACCTTCCAGTTGCTGGTGGTGTCATCGGACCTGTCGACACTGACGACGCCCTTGGCGAAGGTGCTGAACTCCTGGAACTGCGTCCACTGGTCGTACGCCTCGCGTACGGGCACGCCCACATCGATGTCCTCGACGATGGTCACGCTCTTGGACTTCCCGCCGCCGCCCTTGCGGCCCTTGCCGAACAGTCCCTTGACCTTGTCCTTGACGGTGTCCTTGAGATGGGCGGCGCCGGCGCTCAGCGCCGCCCGCTGCGGCGACTCGCCCGAGGCGAGAGCCGCACCGCCCTTCTTCAGGCTGCCCACCAGGTTCCCGGTGCCCCGGCCAGGCTCGGCGAGCCGGCCGACGCCCTCGCCCAGCTTGTGGCCGAGCGTGGTGACGGCGTGCTGTGCCCGCGCCTGGAGGTACTGCTGCACCTCCTCCTTGAGGTGTTCGGCCGCCGGGCTCTTGGTGACCTCGTGTGTCACCTTGCGGAGAGTGGACTCAGCCATGGCTGCCTCCACGGTCGGCGGCCGTGCGCGCGGCACCCGACGCCTTCTTACGGGCTCCGGCGGCGGCCTTCCGCCCGGAGGTGGTGGCCGGTCGCGCCCGGGACGAGGCGGCAGCGCCCTTGCCCGATGCCTTCGATGTTTTCGCTGCACCTGACGTGCTCGACGTGCTGGACCTGCTTGTGGCGGAGCGCCGCGCGGTGGTGGACCGCCCGCCCTCGCCCGACTTCTTGGCGGGCTTCGCGGGCGCCGTCTCCTCCTCGTCGTGCTCGTCGTCCCCGGTCCGCCCGCCCCCGCCGGTCGTGTCCCGGGTGTCGTCACCGGTCGCGCCCCGGCCCTCGTCGAGGGCCGCGGTCCGCTCGTGCAGGGTGTCGGCGAGGCCGGACATCCGCTGGGTGAGCGCGGTGCCGGCCGCCGCCTTCGTGGCGTCCACCAGCTCCTTGCGCACCTGGTCGTTGAGGGGGCCCAGAAGCGGCGAGTTGGCCACCAGCGCGCCCAGCTGCCTCGCATCCAGGTTCAGCTTCCGGCCGGCCAGGAACATGCCCAGGCCGATGGCCAGCTTCGCCTTCTTCGTGCGCCCCAGGAGGTAGCCCCCGACCAGGGCCACCCCGATCTTGGCGTTGCTCATCATCTGTCGTACACCTCAATCTCCCCTGATCAGGAGTCGGTACGGAGTCGTCGTTGCTGGGCTTCCCGCCACTCCAGCAGGTCCAGCAGCTCGTCCTCGCGACGGTCGAACTCGTCGGGGCCGATGATGCCGTCCAGCAACTGCTGTTCCAGCGCGGCCAGTTCCTCCCGGACCGGCGCCGGGTCGTAGTACTCGCGCTCGGCGGTGAGCAGCACGTGGTCCAGCACCCAGACCGTGCCCCGCACCGGGGCCACCGGCAGGGTCAGGAGCTGTGTGAGGAGGCCCATGGCCCGTTCTCCCCTCTGCGGTCCCGCGCATCGGCGGCCGGCCGCATCGCGCTCAGACGAAGCTGTACGGCGGCAGCGGGCCGTGCAGGCTGAAGGTGTAGGAGTCGCCGAGCCGTTCGGCTTCCGCATGGACCGCCTCCGCGAAGGCCGCGGCGTTCGTCCTCTCGACGAGGAAGGAGACGGTGAGGAAGTGCTGCTTCGTCGGCGTGGATTCCGCGGTGCGCACCACGGCCCGGCCGAGCCGGGCCACGATGTCCGACCGGCCCTGTTCCTGCCGGGTCTGCACCTCCTGCGCGATCAGCTCGCCGAGCGCCATCTTGTCGTGCGCGCCGGGGTTCTGCCGGGTGTGGTCGTTCATCCGCCGGACCTCGGCGGACTCCCGCATGATCTCCCGCAGCAGATCGTCCTCGTCGCGCGCCACCTTGAGGTGGTACTCACGGCAGCCGTCGGTCTCGGCGAGCCGCCGGAGATAGCTGTCGCGGTCCTGCTCCAGCGCGGCGGTCACCTCCGCGTCATCGGCACCGACCAGACCGAAGCGCA
This sequence comes from Streptomyces sp. NPDC048612, assembly GCF_043199295.1. Taxonomy (NCBI): domain Bacteria; kingdom Bacillati; phylum Actinomycetota; class Actinomycetes; order Kitasatosporales; family Streptomycetaceae; genus Streptomyces; species Streptomyces sp. NPDC048612. Next base: position 180,786 of record NZ_JBICVV010000003.1, on the reverse strand, counting down.
TCGGCAGGACGGCGCCGTCGGCCAACAGCCTTTCCTGGACGCCCTGGTGGGCCGCCACATCACGGCGCTTGGCCCGGAGCCCCGGCGGTGCGTCGCTGACCACCGCGCACAGGTCCTTGGTGCTGACGGTGCGCAGCTGCGCCGCGGGGTCGCCGACCCCGCCGAGGCCGGACAGCCGTAAGGGGTGGCCGGCCGCGGTGATGGCGTAGAGATAGGTGCCCATGATTCAGTCCTCCCGGCGGCGCGCGGTACGGCGGTTTCCGGTCGAGGAGGATTTGCGGGCCGGGCGTTCTTCCTCTTCGGCGGAGTCCTCCTGGCCCTTTTGCAGGGATTCGCTGAATGCCTCAACGGCACCGGTCAGCGCCCCTTTTGACTTTCCTTTGGCGCCGCTCTCGGTCGCCTCCCCGACCAGATCGGTGAGCTGGCTGGGTGCCTTGCGGCCGGATTCCAGATCGAGTCGGTTGCACGCCTCGGCGAAACGCAGATAGGTGTCCACGCTCGCGACGACGACACGCACATCGATCTTGAGGATTTCGATGCCGACGAGGGAGACCCGCACAAAGGCGTCGATCACCAGCCCTCGGTCGAGGATCAGTTCGAGAACGTCATAGAGATTTCCCGAACCACTTCCGCTGGTCGCTGTGCTGGATTGCTGAACGGCAGTCACGGTCGATCGTCCCTTCCCAGTTCACTGGAGCGGGTCATGGCGCCGTGTGCGGTCGTGGGGGCGGCCGGGTGCCGGACGGCCTATCGGTCGATCTGGCCCCGCCCGTAGCGGCGGGTCCGTTCGTATCCCACGAGTTGGCCCTGTTCGTCGAGGTGGACGCGGTAGGACGCCATCACGCTCGCGGTGTCCGGCACCCTTTCGATCTCCACCACTTCCACGTTCGCCTGCCAGCCGCCGTCGGTGGGCTTGAGCGCCGACACCGAGCCGGGCTCGCATTGCAGCAGTTGTGCAAGTTGCCCGGAGGCGTGGCGTATTGCCGTGGCGGCGGCGATCCGCTTCGGTCCGTCGCCGTGCGCTTTCTCGCGTTCCGTGTTTTCCTCGGTCGCCATGATCCCGCCTGTCAGTGCGTCGTAGGACTTCTGTTCGCAGTACGGAGGCCGCTGGCGGCGGTAGAAGTCGGGTGCCCCTGCGACTCGAACGTATGCGTAGAAGCGCACACGGTTCGGCGATTTCCTTTACGCGGAAGTCCGGCCTCGCCCCGCGGCGCAGGGCTCACCGGTCAGCAATCGGACAGGTCAACGTACCTACGGGCAGCCCTTGGGTGCACGCGGGCGCAAGAAGGCAGGCGAAAAACCGGACGGGCAGCTCAATTCCGGGGTGCGGAAAGGTAATTCAGGTACCGGTGGTGATGCCGGCCGCGGGTGGTTCGCCCGTGACCGCCACCTGTGCGGGGCGCAGCAGACTGTCGCCGACCCGGTAGCCCTGGCGGAGCACCTCGGTGCACACGGGCTCCCCGAGCCGGTCGGTCGGCGTGAAGGTGACGGCCTCGTGGATCAGCGGGTCGAAGGGGTCGCCCACCGCGCCGAAGGTCTCCAGGCCCAGCGTGGCGAGCTCGGTGTGCAGTGACTCGGCGACACGCTGGAAACCACCGGTCACCTCGCCCTGCACGGTGGCCTCGGCGAGCGAGTCGAGCACGGGCAGCAGCCGGTTGAGCACATTGGCCACCGCGATCTCGCCGACCGCCAGCCGGTCGCGGTGGACCCGCTTGCGGTAGTTGTCGTACTCGGCCTTCAGCCGTTGCAGATCGGCTGTGCGCTCCCGGAGTTCGGCGTGCAGCACGGCCTCCGGCGACGTCGGCCGGCCGGTGGACTCGTCGGGGCCGGACGGCCTGCCGGTGCCCTGGCCGGTCCGTTCCTCCGGGTGGCCGGCGGCCTCCGGCGGGCCGGGCGGGGCGTTCTCCGCCGGCCCGTGTCCGACGAGGGCCAGCGGCGGGTGGGGGCCGTGGACGTTGGTCGGGCGGTTCATCGTGCGCTGCCCTCCTGCTTGTCGTCGTCGACGATCTCCGCGTCGACGACCTCGTCCTCGCCGCCGTCGGCAGCGGTCCCCTCACCGGCAGCCGTGCCCTCGGCTCCCGGGGTGGTCTGGGCGCCCTGGGTGTCGGCGTACATGGCCTGGCCCATCTTCTGGGAGACGGCCGCGAGCTTCTCGGTGGCGGTGCGGATCTCCGCGGTGTTGTCGCCGTCGGAGGACTGGTTCTTGAGCTTCTCCTTCAGCTCGGTGGCCGCTTCCCCGACCTCGGTCTTGACCTCGGCGGGGAGCTTGTCCCCGTTGTCCTGGAGGAACTTCTCGGTCTGGTAGACGAGTTGCTCGCCCTGGTTACGGGTCTCGGCGGCCTCCCGCCTGCGGCGGTCCTCCTCGGCGTGGTGCTCGGCGTCGCGGACCATCCGGTCGATGTCGTCCTTCGGCAGCGAGGAGCCGCCGGTGACGGTCATCTTCTGCTCCTTGCCGGTGCCCAGGTCCTTGGCCGTGACGTGCATGATGCCGTTGGCGTCGATGTCGAAGGAGACCTCGATCTGCGGGACGCCGCGCGGGGCCGGCGGCAGGCCGGTCAGCTGGAACATCCCGAGCTTCTTGTTGTACGCCGCGATCTCGCGCTCGCCCTGGTAGACCTGGATCTGCACGGACGGCTGGTTGTCCTCGGCCGTCGTGAAGATCTCGGACCGCTTGGTCGGGATCGTGGTGTTGCGTTCCAGGAGCTTGGTCATGATGCCGCCCTTGGTCTCGATACCGAGGGACAGCGGGGTGACGTCCAGCAGAAGGACGTCCTTGACCTCACCCTTGAGGACACCGGCCTGGAGGGCGGCGCCGACGGCGACGACCTCGTCCGGGTTGACGCCCTTGTGCGGGTCCTTGCCGGTCAGCTCCTTGACCAGCTCGGTCACCGCGGGCATCCGGGTCGAGCCGCCGACCAGGATCACATGATCGATGTCGGAGACCTTGATCCCGGCGTCCTTGATCGCGTTGTGGAACGGCGTCTTGCAGCGTTCCAGCAGGTCCGAGGTGAGCTGCTCGAACTGGGAGCGGGTGAGCTTCTCGTCCAGGTGCAGCGGCCCGTCGGCCGACGCGCTCAGGTACGGCAGATTGATCGTGGTCTCGGTCGCCGCCGACAGTTCGATCTTCGCCTTCTCGGCGGCCTCCCGGAGCCGCTGGGTGGCCATCTTGTCCTGGGACAGGTCGATGCCGTACGCGTTCTTGAACTGCTTGGTCAGATGGTCGACGATCCGCTGGTCCCAGTCGTCCCCGCCCAGGTGGGTGTCGCCGTTGGTGGCCTTCACCTCGACGACGCCGTCACCGATCTCCAGCAGCGAGACGTCGAAGGTGCCGCCGCCGAGGTCGAAGACCAGGATGGTCTGGTCGTGCTCCTTGTCGAGGCCGTAGGCCAGGGCCGCCGCGGTCGGCTCGTTGACGATACGCAGCACCTTCAGGCCCGCGATCTCGCCGGCCTCCTTGGTCGCGGTGCGCTGGGCGTCGTTGAAGTACGCCGGAACGGTGACCACGGCATCCGTGACGTCCTCGCCGAGATACTCCTCGGCGTCGCGCTTGAGTTTCTGCAGCACCCGCGCGGCGATCTCCTGGGCGGTGTACTGCTTGCCGTCGATGTCGCCGTGCTCCGGGAAGCGCCAGTCCGACTCGCCCATGTGGCGCTTGACCGACCGCGCGGTGCGGTCGACGTTGGTCACGGCCTGCCGCTTGGCGATCTCGCCCACCAGCACATCGCCGCCCTTGGCGAAGCCGACCACCGAGGGGGTCGTCCGGGCGCCCTCGGCGTTGGTGATGACCGTGGGCTCGCCGCCCTCCAGCACACTGACCACCGAGTTCGTCGTACCAAGGTCAATACCCACTGCACGCGCCATGGTCTTCTCCTCACCTTGCGGCCCGCTCGCGGAACGGCCCCGCGTAGGCCTCCTCACCTGCTGATACGGGGAGCAAGCCGCCTCTATTCATCTGCATAAATCGCGCTGACCCACATGTCAAGATATTCCTATTCAAGGCAAAAGTCCGGTATGCGCCAACCGCTGCCGGGCCACTCCCGCCCGCCGCCCGCCGGTGATCCCGCTCCCGGCGTCCGGCCGTGCCTCGGCGCCTCCCGGGCCGGCCGGGCCCCGCCCTCTGCCGTGCGGCCGCCCCCACGCCGGTCCGCCCGCTACCCCAGCGGAGTGATCCGCCGGGGTACGCGCTGCGCGGGCACCGGCGCGGTGCGCCCGGCGGATCACCGGCCGGGCGCACCGCGCGGTCGTGCTCACGCCGCGACGGGGGCCGCGGCCCAGGTGCCGAGGGACATCTCGGCGGTGATGCCGGGACCGAAGCCCGCCAGCAGTCCGCGCTGGCCCTCGACGGCCGACTCCTCGTCGAACATCCTCGCCAGGGCGTCCAGCACCACACCGCTGGCGATGTTGCCGTACTCGGTCAGCGTCGCCCGGCTGAAGCGGAACGCCTCGGGGGGCACTTCGAGGAAGCGGCACAGGTCGTCCAGGATGCGCGGACCGCCCGCGTGGACGATGTAGAAGTCCAGTTCACCCGCGTCCCATTGGTGCTGCTCCGCGACGGCCCGCAAGGCCGGGGCGAGCGGCTCCATGGTGCCGGGCACGCGCTTGTCCAACTGGAAGTGGAATCCGGTGGCCCGTATCGCGTAGGAGATCCAGTCCTCGGTGTGCGGGATCAGATACGAGCTGTTGCGCTCCAGGCGGACGCCGGTACCGCCGCTTCCCCGGACCACGGCGGCGGCCACCGCGTCGCCGAACAGCCCGTTGGACAGCAGCGATCCGACACCCAGATCCGTCGGCTGGTAGCACAGTGAGCAGAACTCGCACGCGACGATGAGGACGTTGGAGTCGGGGTACGCCGTGCAGAAGTCATGGGCCCGGTTGATCGCGGCGCCGCCCGCGGCACAGCCGAGCTGGGCGATCGGCATCTGCCGGGTCTCCGAACGGAAGCCGAGGGTGTTGATGAGCCATGCCGTCAGGGACGGCATCATGAAGCCGGTGCAGGAGACATAGACGATCAAGTCGATCTGGTCCGGCTCCAGTTCGGCCTGGTCGAGTGCCTTGCGCACCACGGCCGGGACGCGGGCCTTGGACTCCTCCTCGTAGACCGCGCTGCGGGAGTCGAGCCCGGGGTGCTTGAGCACCTTGTCGATCGGCTGGATCAGATGCCGCTTGCGGACACCGGTGTGCTCGATCAGGCGGAGCACCAGTCTCAGCTGCGAATGATCCTTGTGCAGCCGTCGCGCGAGTTCGAGGGTGTCGTCCTGGGTGATGACGTATTCAGGGACCGCGATTGCAGGTTTGCACAGAACCGCCATGGGATGGGCTCCTTGCAGACATGTGGCCCGGCAGGGAATTCCCGGATTCCATTTCGGATCGCTGTCGTCCGGTGCCTCCCGCCGCGGTCAACCCGTCCGGAGAACCGGAACGTTGACCGCGGTGGAATCGGCGGACTGAAATGCGCGACCCTGGAGAGAACTGTGCGCGGGCCAGCCGTCGAAGAATGAACTCTCCCCGTACAGGTGGATCTTCTTTCCGACTTGTAACCGTACGCCAGTGAGGTGAGTTCTGCATGCGCGGCGCCCGGCCCGCATTACCAGGCGACCGGCAGCTCCAGCGGATAGCGCCAGATCGAGGTCGTGTTCCAGCGCACGTCCTCGGCCGGCTGGGCCAGCCGGAGCCCGGGGAAGCGCTCCAGGAGGGAGCCGAGCGCGACTTCCAGCTCCGTGAAGGCGAGCGGGGCGCCCAGGCAGTGGTGGCCGCCCCAGCCGAAGGTCATGTGCGAGGGCCGGTCCTCGCGCTCCAGGTCCAGCTCGTCGGGCCGGTCGAACTTCCGGCCGTCCCGGTTTGCGGTCAGGTAGGAGACGTGCACGATGTCCCCGGCCCGGATCGTCACCCCGCTCAGCTCCACGTCCTCGGTGGCGACGCGGGGGATACCGACGCCCTTGCGGAAGGGGATGAACCGCAGCAGCTCCTCCATCGCCTGCGGCAGCATCTCCGGGTGGGCCCGTACCCTCGCGAGGTCCTCGGGCCGGGTCAGCAGGGTGTAGGCGAGGTTGCCGATCTCGTAGGTGGTGGTGTCCTGGCCGGTGATGAGCAGGACCATGGCCAGGACGGTGAGTTCCTGGTCGTTGAGGAGTTCATCGCCGTCGCGCGCCGTCGCCAGCGCGCTGATCAGGTCGTCTCCCGGGTGCTGGCGCCGCTTGGCGGTCAGCGTCTTGAAGTACGCGCGCATGTCGGCCTTGGCGCGGACGGCGCTGTCCCGGTTCTCCACGGTGACGTTCATCATCGTCCGTGCGTGCCCGCGCAGTTGCGCCCGGTCGGCCTCGGGGATATCGAGGACCTCGCAGATCGTCGTCAGCGGCAGCGGGGACGCCAGGCTCTCCATCAGGTCGGCGGGGGAGCCCTGTGCGGTCATCCGGTCCAGCAGGTCGTCGACGACGTGCTGGGTACGGGCCCGCATCCGCTCGACCTGGCGCGGGGCGAACGCCTTGGAGACCAGGCTCCGCAGGCGGCTGCTGGCGGGCGGGTCCATCACATTGATGGCCTCGTCCTGCACGATCGGCTCGGGAGTCATCCGCGGGAAGTCCCGGCCGATGATGGCACTGCGGCTGAAGCGCCGGTCGGTCGTCACCGTGCGCACATCCTCGTACCGGGTCACGAGCCAGGCCTCGCCCTCCCCATAGGGCAGCTTGATACGGGCAACCGGTTCCTCGGTCAGCAGACGCTTGAGCGTCGGATCGAATTCCAGTGCCTCGGCGTAGTCGAAGGGGCAGTTCCACACGGTGGCGCCGGGTTCCATAATGAACTCCCGAAGTCATAGATGACGAGTGGATTCACCGTCTGTGAAGGCAGAATTGAGGCGCAGATACCAGTGCGTACCGGCCGTCAGCCGGCAGTGCGCCCATTCATCCCGGATATCGTAAACACGGGTGCGCGGGGGCGGCTTTACCGTTCGATCACGCAGCGGAATGGTGGGTGCCGCGCTCCGTTGTTCTCCGGTGAATTACGGCCGTGGGCGGGTGCCCGGGGTATTGCGCCATAAGGGTGAGCCCGGCTTCCGTACGGTCGGCGAACGGCTCCCGCGGTGCCGGGACGCCGGCGCGGGAGGGCGGCTACGGCCCGTGCGGTGTCACCTCGGCCGGAAGGGCCGGGGCACGGTGGCAAACCTCCTTGCCGGGACAGCAAAAGAGCCGGGACGAAGGTGCCTGGGTGTGCGGCACCCCGGCACGGCTCGTCCTGGTTGCGGTGCGGGCCGCCCTGGAGGCTCACCGGTGATGGCAACGAACAAGGGAGCAGCCATGACGGAGCAGCAGAAGGTCATCCTGATCACCGGCGCGAGCAGCGGCATCGGCGAGGCGGCCGCCCGCCGCCTGGCCGCCGACGGACACCGCGTCGTCCTCGGCGCCCGCCGCACCGACCGGCTGGAGAAGCTGTCCCGCGAGCTCCGCGACCACGGCGGCACCGCGTCCTTCCGGCGCCTGGACGTCACCTCGCTCGACGACATGAGGTCCTTCGTCGACGCCGCGGAAGCGGAACACGGACGGATCGACGTGCTGGTCAACAACGCGGGGGTGATGCCGCTGTCGCCGCTGGAGTCGCTGCTGGTGGAGGAGTGGGACCGGATGCTCGATGTGAACGTGCGCGGGGTGCTGCACGGCATCGCCGCCGCACTGCCCGTGATGCGGGCCCAGGGCGCCGGACACGTCGTCAACATCGCGTCGATCGGCGCGTACGAGGTGGTGCCCACCGCAGCGGTCTACTGCGCCACCAAGTTCGCGGTCCGCGCGATCTCCGACGGGCTGCGCCAGGAGTCCGCGAACGGCATCCGGGTCAGCGTGGTCTCGCCGGGCGTCACCGAGTCCGAACTCGCGGACACCATCACCGACCCGGCGGCCCGCGACGCCATGACGGCCTACCGCGCCGTGGCCCTGCCGGCCGCCGCCATCGCCGATGCCATCGCCTTCGCGGTCAACCAGCCACCGGAGGTCGATGTGAACGAGGTGGTCGTGCGACCGGCGGCCCGTACCTGCTGACGGGCGCCGTACGGCAGCGGGCCGGGCCCCGACCGGTGTGGTCGGGGCCCGGCCCGCGCTGTCCGGTGTGCCCGGTCTCAGCTCGCCGGGTCACCGTCCGGCGCCGGCGGGGCGTCCAGCAGGGCCGCCGCCTCCTCCAGCGGAGTGCGGGCGACCGGGGCCGGGGAACTACAGGTGAAGCCCAGACGGGTCAGCGCCCGGGTCACCTCGCCGGCGGTGAAGTCGCGGCGGTCCTGCCGGGTGATGACCTCGCCGACCTGCTTGACGGGGTAGTGACGGCCGCCGATGAGCACGGAGTCACCGGTGATGGGTTCGGGCTTGACGCCCTTCATGGCGGCCTGCACCTCGGTCTTGATCAGGTCGAAGGGGAAGCGGGCGATGACGCAGCGCATAGTGCCTCTACAGGGTCGAAGAGAAACCGTAAACGGCCTGACGGGAGAGCGAAGAAAGAGCGGGGTGCGAGGCGGACGAGTTCCGTTTCTGTGAGGTCTCTGGGGGCCTCTGGGGGCCTCTATGAGGTCTTGCCGGCCGAGGGGCGCCGCCGCTGCGACGTCCCGGACGTGGCCCCGGGCGCTCCGGAGGACCGGCGGGCCCGGCCGGAGCGTCCGCGCCGGCTGCGGGTGGCGGAGCCGCCGCGCTGGGGGGTGTCGGCGGGCGGCGCGGCGATGGTGACGGGAACGCCGGAGGGGGTCCGGGCGCCGGTGATCCGGGTCAGCTCGGCCTCCCCGGAGCGGACCTGGGTGGACTGCGGGGTGATCCCCGCATCGGCCATCAGCCGGTCCATCTCGCGGCGCTGGTTGGGCAGGACGAGGGTGACGACACTGCCGGACTCACCGGCGCGGGCGGTGCGGCCGCCGCGGTGCAGGTAGTCCTTGTGGTCGGTGGGCGGGTCGACATTGACGACGAGGTCGAGATTGTCGACGTGGATGCCACGGGCGGCGACATTGGTGGCCACCAGCACGGTGACCTGCCCGGTCTTGAACTGGGCCAGGGTCCGGGTCCGCTGGGGCTGAGACTTGCCGCCGTGCAGGGCCGCGGCGCGTACCCCGCTGTTCAGCAGGTGCTTGGTGAGCTTGTCCACCGCCCGCTTGGTGTCCAGGAACATGATCGACCGGCCCTCGCGGGCGGCGATCTCGGTGGTGGTGGCGTGCTTGTCGGCGTCACGGACGTGCAGCAGGTGGTGTTCCATCGTGGTGACGGCACCCGCCGACGGGTCGACGGAGTGGACCACCGGGTCCGTCAGATAGCGCCGGACCAGCAGGTCGACGTTGCGGTCCAGGGTGGCCGAGAAGAGCATCCGCTGCCCCTCGGGACGCACCTGGTCGAGCAGCGCGGTCACCTGGGGCATGAACCCCATGTCGGCCATCTGGTCGGCCTCGTCCAGCACCGTGATGCCGACCTGGTTCAGACGGCAGTCACCACGGCCGATCAGGTCCTTGAGCCGTCCGGGGGTCGCGACGACGACCTCGGCCCCGCCGCGGAGCGCGCCGGCCTGGCGGCCGATCGACATCCCGCCGACGACGGTGGCCAGCCGCAGCGACAGCGCACGGGCGTACGGGGTGAGCGCGTCGGTGACCTGCTGCGCCAGCTCCCGGGTGGGCACCAGGACCAGGGCCAGGGGCTTGCCCGGCTCGGCGCGCTGGCCGGCGGTACGGGCCAGCAGGGCCAGACCGAAGGCGAGCGTCTTGCCCGAGCCGGTGCGGCCACGGCCCAGAACGTCGCGGCCGGCCAGCGAGTTCGGCAGCGTGGCGGCCTGGATCGGGAACGGGGTGGTCACGCCTTCCGCGGTCAGCGCCGTCAACAGCGCGGCCGGCATGTCCAGTTCGGCGAACTTCTCGGCCGGCGGCAGCGCGGGCGTCTCCGTGACCGGCAGGGCGAACTCGCCCTGCGGTGCGGGACGACGACGCTTGCCGCCGGAGCGCTGGGACCCCTGCGCGCGGTGGCCGCCACGGCCCGAACCGGCGGAGCGGGTACGGGAGGAGCGGTCGTTCGGGCGGGATGTGCGGTTCATGGAGAACCTTCCTCGATGCGGTACGTCGAAGAATTCCCGGCAGCTGTGAGCCGCGCACAAGAGAATCGCAGAACGGACCGGAGAAAACAGATGGAACGTAGCGGGGCGGAGTCGACCGCCGCCGCGGGGAAAAGCGGGCGTCGCACAGGGCAACGAGCCAGGACCCGCACCCACAGTGCGCGCCCCGGCCGCGGTGTCCTCGTCAGCGTCAGACGCCCTGAGTGGCACTGTCCGGGTGCTGGGCGGAGGCGTCGGCGCCGCCGTCCCGCTCGATGAAGCAGCGCCCCTCGTCCGAGGTGAACCACTTCATGCTGCCGGTAGCCATGGCATATCTCCTTCGGGGGCAGAGCCGGGGCCGCGCTGCGCGGACCCCGTGTCGCCGCGATGATTGCCCCGTCCGGATAGCCGGAATTGCAAGAAAGCGCCCGCCGACCTGAAAGGCGGCGGGGTGCGAGAAGTCTTTGGGAACCACAACTGCAACTCCGATCGACACTAGCACGCACGAGCAACCCCACGCGGCCGATGCTCCGCCCTTGGGGGCTGCGGAAACCCCCGCTACCGGGGCGGGAATTCCGGTGGTCGCGGCGCGGAATATCCGCCTCCGGGCCCACCGCAGGCGGCTGCCCGGCGCGCTCCCGGGACCCGGCCACCGCCCGCACCCGCGCCCCGCCGCCGAGGAGGGCCTCCGCGCCTCGTCCCGCACCCTGCGGCCGCCGCAGGAGGCGGGGCTCCTGTCCGACGGCGGGAAGGGGCCGGACGGCCCTGTGCGGCGCGGCCCGGAGCATTCCAGGCTGGAGGTGACACGGGCCGGGTGACGCCGGTCCGGGTACCGAGGAGGCATCATGCAGAACACTCCGCACCTCGTCAGCGATGTGATGACGCAGACCGTGGCCGCCGTCGACCGCGAGGCCCGGTTCAAGGAGATCGTCGAGACCATGGAGCGGTGGCAGGTCAGCGCGCTGCCGGTGCTGGCGGGGGAGGGCCGGGTGATCGGCGTGGTCTCCGAGGCCGATCTGCTGCCCAAGGAGGAGTTCAGGGAGTCGGAACCCGACCGCCTGGAACAGCGGCGACGGCTCGACGACGTGCGCCGCGCGGGCGCACTGACGGCGGGGGAGCTGATGACCGGTCCCGCGCTCACCGTGCGCCCCCATGCCACGCTGTCCCAGGCGGCCCGGACCATGGCTCGCAGGTCCGTCAAACGGCTGCCGGTGGTGGACGGACAAGGGATGCTCCAGGGCATCGTCAGCCGCGCCGACCTGCTGAAGGTCTTCCTGCGCTCGGACGACGATCTCGCGGAGGAGGTCAGGTACGTCATGGGTGAACTGTTCACGGCGCCGGTCCGGGACCTGCGGGTCACGGTCGCCGACGGGGTCGTCACGCTCAGCGGCCAGGTCAGGGACACCTCGCTCATCCCGGTGGCGGCCCGCCTGGTGCGGGCGGTCGAGGGGGTCGTGGACGTGGAATTCGACGTCAACGCCCCGGCTGCCGCACGGGCCCGGACGCCGATGACGGGCCCGTACGGCTGACCGGCACCCGCCGGACGGGCGCGAGACGGGAGCGCCGGGGGCACGCGGTCGACGGCTGCCGGGCACCGTGCCGCCGCCGCGGCGCCCGTTCGGCCTGGCAGGCCCCTGCGAGAGGCGTCAGGATGGGGTGAGACGGACCTCATACCCGCCGGAGGGGCGTCATGAGCGACGCGGAGGCATTCTCCCCGGACCGGCCGGTCCGGGTGTTCCTGCTCGACGATCACGAGGTCGTCCGGCGCGGGGTGGCGGACCTGCTCGACGCCGAGTCCGGCATCGAGGTGGTCGGCGACGCCGGCACGGCGGCCCAGGCGCTCGCCCGCGGCCCGGCGCTGCGGCCGGACGTCGCGGTGCTGGACGTGCGGCTGCCGGACGGTGACGGCATCACCGTGTGCCGGGAGCTGCGCTCACACCTGCCGGGACTGGCCTGTCTGATGCTCACCTCGTTCGACGACGACGAGGCGCTGCTCGACGCGATCATGGCCGGTGCGGCCGGTTATGTGCTCAAGGAGATCAAGGGGGCCGATCTCGTCGCCGCGGTGCGCACCGTCGCCTCCGGCAGGTCGATGCTCGATCCCGCCACGACGTCACGGCTGATGAGCAGCCTGCGGGGCGACGACTCCGACGCGCCGCCCGAGGCGGCGGCGCTCTCCGGCCTGTCCCCGCGGGAACGGGAGATCCTCGGCCTGGTCGGCGCCGGATTGACGAACCGTCAGATAGGCAAGCGGCTCTATCTCTCCGAGAAGACCGTCAAGAACCACATCTCCCGCCTGCTGGCCAAACTCGGTGTGGAGCGGCGCATCCAGGCGGCCGTTCTCGCCACCCAGGCCGCCTCGGCGCCCGGCGCGGGTGCGGGCCCGCACGGAAGCTGAGGCGGGAGCGGCGGTGCGCGGCCCCGAACGGCCCGGAGCCCGGGTGACGGGCCGCTCCGGACCGTCTCTCCGACCCCGAAAGGAGGACGGCCATGGAGCCGGACCTCATCACCGTGGGGCTCGACGGCTCGCCGGAGAGCCTGGCCGCCGCGCAGTGGGCCGCTGACGAGGCGGACCGGCGCCATGCGGTGCTGCGGCTGCTCCACGCGTGGATACTGCTGGCCGCCGAGGTGCCGGACACGCCGCCCGAACGCGACCAGAACGCCCTCGCGCGCCGGCTCGTGCGCCGGGCCCTGGACGAGGTACGGGAACGCCGCCCGCACCTCCAGATCATCGAGGACCTGGTCGGGGAGGAGCCGGAACCCGCGCTGCTGCGCGCGGCCGGCGCCTCGCTGATGGTCGTGCTCGGCTCGCGGGCCCTCGGGACCTGGGAGAGCTACGTGCTCGGCGATATCAGCCTGGACGTCGTGGGCCGGGCCGAGGGACCGGTCGTCCTGGTACGGGCACCGGACCGGGCGACGACACCACGCCACCCCGCCGCGGACGGCACACCCCCCGCCCCCGAACCGCGGGTCGTCGTCGGCGTCAGCCTCCACGGCCCCTGCGACCGGATGCTCGCCTTCGCCTTCGACGCGGCGGCGCACCGCGGCCTGTCGCTGCAGGCCGTCCACGGGCGCCCGCTTCCCGTCCAGGCGTACACCCCGTGGGGCATCGACCCCGATGCCGCGAAGGAACTCACCAAGGAGGCGGACCTCGAACTGCGGGACGCCCTGCGCCCCTGGCGCGAGCGGTTCCCCGGGGTGCTCGTCCAGGAGACCGTGCTGCCGGAGAGCCCCACCCGGGCCCTGGTGCAGACGGTCTTCGGGGCCGAACTCCTGGTGGTCGGCCGCCGGCTGCACCGTCCCCTGCTCGCGCCCCGCGTCGGCCCGGTCGCGCACGCCGCCATGCACCATGTGACCTGTCCGGTCGCCGTGGTTCCGCACGACTGAGCGCGGACCGCGGCGCGCTCCCCGCACATCGGGCCGACGAGAGCGGCCCGGCACACCCGGAGGGACTGGTCAGATGAGGCACCGCAGCGTGGCAGACCTGATGACGCCCGAGGTCGTCGTCGTCCAACGGGGCACCTCCTTCAAGGAGATCGCCCGGCTGCTCGACGAGTACGACATCACCGCCGTCCCCGTGCTCGACGAGAACGACCAGCCGGTGGGCGTGGTGTCCGAGGCCGATCTGCTGCGCCGGCAGATCGCGAAGCTCGGGGCCAGCACCGCCGAAGCGCTCATGACCAGCCCCGTCGTGGTGGCACGCCCCGAGTGGAGCGTCGTCGAGGCCGCCAGGACGATGGAGCGGAAGAAGGTCAAGCGGCTGCCCGTCGTCGACGACTCCGGGCGGCTGATCGGTGTGATCAGCCGCAGCGACCTCGTGCAGTTGTTCCTGCGCCGGGACCGGGCCATCCAGGAGGAGGTGCTGGAGGAGGTACTGACGCGCACTCTCGGGGTGTCCCCGTCCGCGGTCACGGTCGACGTCTCCGACGGCCATGTGACCCTCACCGGCTCCCTGGAGCGCAAGAGCCTGCTCCCCATCGCCGTGCGGCTGTGCGAGAGCGTGGACGGGGTGGTCGAGGTGATCGACCGGCTCAGCTGTCTGCGGGACGACACCGCCGAGCCTGGGCGGGAGGGACCGGAGTGACACGAACGGGCCCGGCCGCCGGGCTCGCCGACCCGGCCCGGCGGGCCCGTAGCGCCGCCGCGGCCCGCCCGCAACTACAGGCGGACGACGACGAGGGCGATGTCGTCGCGGGCGCCCGCGCTGACGCCGAGGCGGTTGAGCAGCGCGTCGGCGAGGCGTTCGGGGCTGAACCGGCTGTAGCGGGTGAGGGCGTCGGTGAGCCGGGCGAGGCCGCGGTCGATGTCCTCGTCGCGGCGTTCGACGAGTCCGTCGGTGTAGAGCACGAGGGTGTCACCCGGCTCATACGGACGCCGGGCCTGGGGACGGGGCTCCTGCTCGGGATGGGCTCCCAGGGGCGGATCGGTGGCCCGGTCCAGGAGTTCGTGGGTGCCGTCGGCGTGTAGCAGGACGGGTGGCACATGGCCGGCGCTGCTGTAGGTGACCTGCCGGCCGGCGGTGTCGATCAGGACCTGTACGGCGGTGGTGGCCAGCGCCTTGTCGACGGAGCGGGCGTACAGGCCGAGCACCTTCAGCGCCTGCGCGGGACCGTCGACGGAGCGGGCGGCGGCACTGAGCGCGCTGCGGAGCATGCCCATGACGGCGGCGGCCTCCAGCCCGTGGCCGACGACATCGCCGACCGCGACCGCGAATCCGTCCTCCGGGAGGTCGACGATGTCGTACCAGTCGCCGCAGACGTTCAGGGAGCCGATGGCGGGGAGGTAGCGCACCGCGATGTCCCGGTGCCCGGCGAGGTCGGGGGAGTGCAGCATGGCCTCCTGGAGGGTGACCGCGACCTGGCGTTCGCGGGCATGGGCCCGGCGCAGCTCCTCGTTGAGGTGCTGCAGCGCGCGGGCCCGGACGTACAGCTCGGCCTCCATCGCCTCCTCCCGTTCGCTCAGCCGTCCGCCGGGCATCGGCCGGGCCCGGCGGGAGTGGACGAACGCCGTCACGTCCTCGACCCGGTGGATGATCCACGCCACCCCGTCGTCCG
This sequence comes from Streptomyces sp. NPDC048612, assembly GCF_043199295.1. Classification (NCBI taxonomy): domain Bacteria; kingdom Bacillati; phylum Actinomycetota; class Actinomycetes; order Kitasatosporales; family Streptomycetaceae; genus Streptomyces; species Streptomyces sp. NPDC048612. The sequence continues at coordinate 165,697 of NZ_JBICVV010000003.1, read as the reverse complement.
GCCCGGGGACGGGGGTGTTGATGGTGGACCACCAGCGTTCCTCGAACTCTCCCGGCCGGCCCGCCACGGGGATGTCGTACCGCTGCACCGCCATCGTGTCCGGCTCCCCGGTGGACAGGACACGGCGGAGCGAGGGGTGCAGGTTCTGCACCCCTTCGGCGTCGGGGTCCGCTGGGTTGTCCGGGAAGGCGTCGAAGACGTACTGCCCGAGCAGCTCGTCGTGGGTCCGCCCGGTCGCCTGGAGGTACGCCTCGTTGACGTCCACGATGACCAGCTCCGGATCGAGGACCAGGCACGCGCTCGGCGTCGCGGCGAACAGCGCCGCATGATCGAGCTCCGCTCTGCTCACGCGCAGGCGGGTCAGGCGCCCGGCGGGCGGAAGGCGACCGACTTCCTGGCGGCCTCGTCGATCTCCTCGACCGTCAGCAGCGGAACCGTCTTGGAGTGCAGGGCGCCGCTGGCGCGGACGGCCATGGCGATGGCCGCCATCGACAGGTGGTCGGGGAACTCGACGACGCAGTAGAAGTCGTCTTCCCCATAGGCGAAGTACAGCGTTTCGAGCCGGCCGCCACAGGAGCCGACCACCTGCTCGACGGCCGCCTTACGCCCGGAGCCGCCCTCCGCGAGCAGCCCCTTCATGCCCTCGGCGGTATAGCTGGCCTGAACCAGGTACTTCGGCATCCGGCTCTCCCATACGTCAGCCCACGCGACAGCGGACCGCGGCACGGCGGTCACAGAGCCACCCTCACCCGCACGGAACGCGGCGGCCACCGAGGAGCCGCCGAACGGATGACCGTGGCGCGGCCGGGACGCGTGCCGGGGGCGGCGGCCGGTGTCAACTCGGCCGGGGCGCGGGACCGCTCGCGCGGAGCGTCCCCGCACCCCGGCCCCCGGCGTCAGGGCGAGGCCGTCTAAGCGGACACCTGCCACGTCGCGCCGAACCGGGCCGGCGCCGCCTCGCGCTCCGCGCCGTCCGCCCGCCGTTCGGGGCCGTCCTCGGCCGAGTTCAGCAGCGCGATCAGCGTCTCCCTGGCCCGTGCCACCCGGGACCGGACGGTGCCCACCGGGCACCGGGCCACCGAGGCGGCCTGCGCATACGGCAGCCCCAGCAGCTGGGTGAGCACGAACGCCTCGCGCCGGGCGGGCGCGAGCGTACCGAGCAGGTCGGCGAGCACGACGCCCTCGTCGAAGCCCGGCAGCACCTCCGGCTGTGCCTGTTCCGCCATGGTCTGCCAGTCGTCGAGCGCGGCGATCCGGGGCCTGGCCCGGTTGGCGCGGATGCGGTCGGCGACCGTGCGGCGGGCGATCGTCAGCAGCCAGGTACGGGCCGAGGACCGGCCCTCGAAGGAGGGGAGGCCGCGGAGGGCCCGCAGATAGGTGTCCTGGACCAGGTCGTCCGCCGCCTGGAAGTCACCGCTCAGGTGCGTGACATAGCGCAGCACATCGCGCCGGGTGGCCCGGACGAACCGCTCGACGGCATCCTCGTCGCCGCTCCGGCCCTCCAGCGCCCACCGGGTCACCAGGGCGTCCTCAGCAGCACGCATACGAGGCCTCCGCTCCGTCGCACCCTTCCACGGGCAGCGGCACAAGCAGTGGCCGGGGCATCGGTACGGGCATGAATGTCTGTGAGAGCCGTGGGACCCGTATCCGGGCAGGCGTCATCGTCATCGGGAGTCCTTCGCTGAATCCGGCCACCGCGACGGCGTCGGGAGGGGCCGGAGAGGTCGGCCCGGGCGCGGACGGCGCGAGGTACCCGCGCGGTCCGTCCGCTGCCCGGAGGGCGCTCTGCTGTCAGAGGACAGCCGGCTCCAGCGGTGGACCCCGTCGTGAGACGACATGGACCAGGAACAGTCTCCGTACGGCGCGTTGGGGTGTCCGCTCCGGTTCCCCGGCGTCCGGCGGGAGGGTCGGCAGGGCCAGACGCAGCACGAGGCGGAGACGCGGCACGAGGGCCAGGGACACCGCCCGCAGCAGCCGGAAGACCGCGCGTTCGCCGCCCCACATCCACCACACGCTCAAGGTCGCGATCAGCAGATGCGCCGCGAGCATCGCGCCGGCGCCACCCGGCGCCCCCAGATGCGGAACATGTCCCATACCGGCCATCTGGCCGGGCACCGGCAGACCGCCGAAGTGCCCGCCCTCGGCCATCGCCCGCACCGGCGACCCGTCAACCAGCGCCCCCGTCAGACCACTTGGGCCCCGCGCCCCGTGCAGCGGCATTCCGCCGCCACACCGCAGCGACTCCCACCACAGCGTGGTCCAGGAGAGCTTGCTGTGCCCGGCGTGGTCGAGCGCCTGCCCGAGGGCGAAGCCGGAGTGCAGCGTCGCCTGGGTGCCCACGGTCAGGGCCGCCACCGTCAGCGGACCGCGCTCACGGCCGGCGAAGCACCACGCACCTCCCGCGGCCCCCGCCGCGGCGACCAGCAGCACCTTCCAGGGCAGCACCGCCCCGGAGGTCAGCACATGCCCGAGAGCCGTGAGCAGCACACAGACCACCGCGAACGCGATGGCCCGCGATCCTCTGAGTACGTATCCGGCTTCCATGGCGAGAACAGCTTGCCCGTCCCCTGCTCCGTCAGACAGATGAGGCTCAAAAGATGCTCACTTCCGGAGCGAAAACGACTGCTGGAAGGGGTGGCGGACTACGGCACATCGAGGGCCGGCGCGCCGCCCAAAGACGTACGGGACACCCGCCACCACCACGAATCCGGCAACCGCTCGGCGTCCCCGTCCCCGGGACGAACCACGCCCGCACCCAGTAGCGTCGGGCGCATGCGTGCCTTCATCGTCGATGCCTTCACCGACCGGCCGTTCGCCGGGAACCCCGCCGGGGTGTGTCTCCTGGACCGCCCGGCCGACGCCGCCTGGATGCAGCGGGTGGCCGCCGAACTCAACCTGTCGGAGACCGCTTTCGTGCACCGGACGGCGGAAACCACCTATGGACTGCGGTGGTTCACGCCGACCGTGGAGGTCGATCTGTGCGGTCATGCCACGCTGGCCACCGCCCATGTGCTGCACACCCAGGGCGCCGCTCCCGGCGCGGCCCTGCACTTCGACACCCTGAGCGGGGTACTGACCGCCCGCCACCACCGCCACGGCGCGATATCCCTGGACTTCCCGGCGGACGCGCCGACCGCGACCGCCACACCGCCTCATCTGGCCACGGCTCTCGGCGCCGAGCCGCGGTGGACGGGCCGTGCCCGGCACGATCTCCTCGTGGAGCTGGCGGACGCGGCGACGGTGCGTGACCTGGACCCGGACATCGCCGCGCTGGCCGGCTTCAGCGGCCGAGCGGTCATCGTGACCGCGAGCGCCCCGGCCGGCGCCGACCACGACTTCGTCTCCCGCGTCTTCGCCCCCGCCGCCGGCATCCCCGAGGACCCCGTCACCGGCGCCGCCCACTGCGTCCTCGCACCCCACTGGGCCTCCCGGCTGCGCCGCACCGCACTGAACGGCGCCCAACTGTCCGCACGAGGCGGCCGGGTGGGCGTCGAGCTACGCAACGACCGTGTCACCCTGCTCGGCCAAGCCGTCACCGTCTTCGACGGCGAACTGACCGCGTGAGACGTACCCCCGCGGAAGCGGGCATCCCAGGAGACGCGGCACCCGGCCCGCAGGGCCGGCGCGGTGGGACGGGAGCCCAGGGTGCTGAGGCCGGTGGACCGGGCAGAGGGGACGGGGGTGACGACGCCATGGAGTTCTCGGACGCCGATGCCGCCGCGCTGTACGACGTGCTGAATCCGTGGGACCCCGAGCAGTGGCCCGCCGACGGCTTCTACGACGGGCTGGTCAGGGCCGCGGGTGCGGTTCTGGACGTCGGGTGCGGCACGGGCGCGATGCTGCACCGCGCGCGCGAACAGGGCCACCCCGGCCGCCTCGTCGGCCTCGACCCGGACCGTGCGGCACTCGGCCGGGCCCGGCGCCGCGCCGATGTCGAGTGGGTCGAGGGCACCGCGGCGGCCGCGCGGTGGCACGCGGAGTTCGACCTGGCGACGATGACCAGCCATGCCTTCCAATGCCTGGTCACCGACGCGGAGTTGAGCGCCTCCCTGGCGGCCGTGCACACCGCGCTGCGCGGTGGTGGCCGGTTCGCGTTCGAGACCCGGCATCCGCAGGCGCGTGCCTGGGAGGACTGGAACCCGTCCCGGGCAACCGAGGTCGTCGACCCGGCCGGGCGGGCGCTGCGCTGCTGGCACGAGACCGAGTCCGTCATCGGTGACGTGGTCACCTTCACCGGCACGACAGCCACGGCCGACGGCACCGTGCTCCGTGTCGACCGGACGCGCCTGCGCTTCCTCGACGAGGCGAGGCTCGACGCGTTCCTCGCCGACGCGGGCTTCGCCGTCGAGGCACGGTACGGGGACTGGGACGGCGGGCCCGTCACCGCGACGAGCCGCGAGATCGTCACCCTCGCCCGCCGTCGATAGCCTGTCCGATATTGCCCGCGGTTTCGTGATACCTTCCTCCAGCTTCTCCTCTGTTACCCCGTCGCAAGCGCTCCGGCGAAAGCCGCGCGATCCGGCCTTCCTTCAGGGCAGCACAGCAGGTTCAGACGGCGCCGACCAGCGGCGACCAGGATGTGCCCCGCTGACCCAGGAATCCCGCCATCCAGCGCGCCGGCACCACCGAACCACCCGGGCCAGGAAGACACCCTCGCCCACGGTTCCCTCAGCTGCACCCGGTCGCTTCGACCCTTCAACGGACAGGCTCATGAAACGAATACCCTTGGTGCGCGCCGCCGTCGTCGGCGTCTGCGCCTCGTTCGCGCTCGCCGTTCCGGCCATGGCCGCACCGGATGCTCCCGTCGCGACGACGGCCTCGCCGCCGGCCGTCCCGACAACGCCTGCCCGTGGCCCGGTCACACCGACCTCCGGCCCGGCAACGCCGTCCGACGGCCCGGTGCGGCCCTCCAAGGGCGTGACACCTGAAGAGATCCGCAGGGCACGGGAGTTGGAGCGCTACTGGACGCCGGAGCGCATCCGTACCGCCGTCCCCGTGGACGCGGCGCAGGCCGGGAAGCAGGGGCGGGACCTTCCGGAGGTCCCGGGTGCGGCGGGCCGGAGCGCGCTGTTCGCACCGAGCCATCGGGTTCCCGCGGGCGTCGCCACGGTCGGGGTCTTCCTGGTCCGCAGCGAGGACGGTTCGCCGACGCCCCACCAGTTCTGCACCGCCAGCGCCGTCACCTCGCCGACCAAGAGCCTGGTGCTCACCGCGGCCCACTGCCTGAAGGGCGACAAGCCCTACCGCAACGTCGCCTTCGTGCCCGGCTACCGCGGCGGCACCGCACAGGCGGGGGAGCCGGGGGAGCGGCCCTACGGCCTCTTCCCGATGCAGCCGGGCAAGATGTGGCTCGACGAGCGGTACCTGTCCTCCTCGCCCAGCGACGATGTGGACTTCGCCGTCCTGCGCGTCGGACCGAACTCCCAGGGGCAGCTCCTGGAGGACGCCGTCGGCCCCGGCAACACGCTCACGGCGGTGCCCGCCGCGAAGCTGGCCCGCCGTGAGGTGACGCTCACCGGCTACCCCGGTGGCCGGCAGACCCCGTTGCAGTGCACCCAGCCGACCAGGGCGTTCCAGGGCCGGTTCATGGAGATCGCCTGCGACGACTTCCGTACGGGGGTCAGCGGCGGTCCGTTCCTGGAGGGCTTCGACGGCAGCCGCGGCAAGCTCGTGGGCGCCATCGGCGGTTACCGGACCGGCGGGCTCCGGGCGGACATCTCCTACAGCTCGCAGTTCGACGACGACGTCCTCCGTCTCTACCGGCAGGCGGTCACGGACGCCGCGCCCGACACCGTCAACCCCCTCGGCGACGGCACGACCTGGCAGCACGCCGCCACCGCCGTCACCGGCCGCTTCCACTCCGGCTCGGTGCGCACCGGCACCGGCGACCTGGTCGTGCGCTGGTCCGACGGCGAGGTCTCCCTCTACCCGGGCAACCGCGCCTACGGCCTGGGCAAGGACATCCGGCTCGTGAAGGACAAGGCCTGGAAGCAGGCGAAGGCCATGACCGCGGGGGAGTTCACCGGCAACGGCACCGATGATCTCCTCGTCCGGTGGGCCGACGGCAGACTGATCCTCTACAAGGACGTCAGCGAAACCACCAAGCTCAGCAACGCGATCCAGCTCAAGGGCCCCAACGGCACCTGGAAGCACGCCGAGAGCCTCAGCGCCGGCCGGTTCGGCGGCGGCAACGCCCGCCGCGACGACCTCGTGGTCCGCTGGTCCGACGCCGAGATGACCCTCTACACCAATGTCGACGGCCGGGGACTGCACGCCGAGAAGCGGCTCGCCAAGCGCAAGAACACGACCTGGTCACACGCCCGCGACAGCGTGGCGGGGAACTTCGCCCGGGCCACCGGCGACCAGGACCTGTTCGTCCGCTGGTCCGACGGTGAGGTGACGGTCTACGAGAACCTCGCCGCCAAGGGCTTCAAGGGCGAACACCGGCTCCGCCCCGCGAAGTCGGCCTGGCGGTACAGCGGTCCGGTCACCGCCGGTGCCTTCGGCGGCGGCACCCGCCAGGACGACCTCGTCGCGCTCTGGCCCGGCGGCAAACTCGTCCTGTACGGCGACACCACGGCCACGGCCCTGGGCCGCGAACGTCTGCTCGTCCCCGCCCGCATCAGCTGAACCGGACACCGGAGCCCCGGCATTGCCTTCCGGCACCGCGCACGGAACCGGAAGGCGGGCGTCCCCAGGCGTGGCGTCGCCGTCGCCTCGGGACGCCCGTACGGCCGACGCGGCCGGTCAGGCCGGTGCCGGGAGGTCGCGGAGCAGGTCCGCCGCCTTCTCCGCGATCATGATGGTGGGCGCGTTGGTGTTGCCCCGGACCACGGTCGGCATCACCGAGGCGTCCACCACGCGCAGCCCGCTGACACCGTGCACCCTGAGCCGGGAGTCCACCACCGGGCCGATCGCGCAGGTGCTCGCGGGGTGGTAGAGCGTCTGCAGCTCGCGCCGGGCGAACTCCAGCAGCCCGGCGTCGTCCGTGGAGCGGGGGACCCGGAAGTCGGCCCGCCGGTGCTTGCGCAGGCTGGGCCGGTCGGCGATGTCCAGCAGCAGCCGAAGCGCCCGTACCGCCGTGCCCTGATCCTCCTCCGTGGCCAGGTAGTTGTGCAGGATGTGCGGCTTGGCGCTGGGCATCGCCGACCGCAGCGAGACCTTGCCCCGCCCGGTGGGCGCCAGCAGGGCCGCACCGACCATGAAGGCATGGTCGGTGACCGGGCTGATGCCCTCCTCGTGGAACATCACCGGAGTGGCGTGCACCTGGATGTCGGGAGCGTCCAGGCCCTCGCGCGTGCGGTGGAACCCCCCGGCCTCACCGACGTTGGAGCTGAGCGGGCCACGGCCCTCGGTCTCCAGCAGGCGCGCGTTGTCCGGTGTCGCGGCGGTCAGCAGGGTCTCGGTGTCGGTCAGGTAGAGGAGGCCGAGGTGCGGATGGTCCTGGAGGTTCTCGCCGACCGGGAGGTCCACCCGGGGGGTGATGCCATGGGAGGTCAGTTCGCCGGCCGGGCCGATTCCGGAAAGCATCAGCAGCTGCGGGGAGTTGTACGCTCCGGCCGACAGCACCACCTCCCGCCCGGCGCGCCGTTGCAGCAGTTCACCGCCCCGTTCCAGCTCGACCCCGGTCGCGCGGTCACCGTCGAACAGCACCCGGGTGCAGTGGGCGCCCGTGAGCACCTCAAGGTTCGGCCGGTCCAGGGCAGGCCGCAGATAGGCGACGGCCGTGCTGCACCGCATACCGTCGCGCTGCGTCAGGTGGTAGTAGCCGACGCCGTCCTGTTCCGGCCCGTTGAAGTCGGCGGTATAGGGGTGGCCCGCTTCCTGGGCGGCCGCCACGTAGGCCGCCATCAGCGGATGCCGGGAGCGCCCTTCGCTGACGGTCAGCGGCCCGCCGGTCGCGTGCCACGGCGCACTCTCCCCACGGAAGTCCTCGGCGCGCAGGAAATAGGGGAGCACGTCGTCCCAGCCCCACTGCTCCGCGCCGGCGGCGGCCCAGGCGTCGTAGTCACGGCGGTTGCCGCGGATGTAGATCATCGCGTTCATCGACGACGAACCGCCGAGCATCCGGCCCCGGGGCAGGAACCGGCGCCGGCCGTCCAGCCCCGGTTCGCAGTCGCTGAGGTAGCTCCAGTCGTACTTCGTCTGGAACAGCTTGCTGAAGGCGGCCGGAACATGGATCTCCGGCGCCTCGTCCACCGGCCCGGCCTCGACCAGCAGCACCCGGGTGTGCTCGTCCTCGGTGAGCCGCGCCGCCAGCACACATCCGGCTGACCCGGCCCCCACGATGATGTAGTCGTACACCCCTACCCCTCACGCCGTGCTCGTACGGACCCCTCCACCCAAGCCGCACCGGCGGTGCCGCTCACACCGGGAATCCGGCCAATGTCCCCGCCCGGGCGCACCGGCCGCGCTCCGCCCCGGCGGCGCGCGCACCGGCCCGAACCGCGGCGCACGGAGCCGCCCGTCCCGCCCCGGCGCCACGCCGAGTGTCCGCACCTCAGGGACGGGCGCAGAATGAAGAGAGCCGTTCCGGCCTTCGCCGGGCGGCGGGGCCACCGTGCGGTGGAAGGACGAGCCGGTGCCAGCAGATCGGCCGAGCGACGGGCAGACTCGCGGTCCGCTCTGGTCCGAGCCCGGGTCGCTGCTGGAGCATGTCGCCGTCGCGGTGTTCGGCCTCGATGACGACGACCGGATCTGCTACTGGGGCCCCGGTGCACAGGACCTCTTCGGCTACCGGGCCGCGGAGACCCTGGCAGAGCCCGGCGCCCTGCTCTTCCCCGCCGCCCCCGCCGACGGCCCCGGCCACTGCGCCCGCCTCGCCGAGCGCGGCCGGACCGAGGGCTACTGGCGCGGCCGGCTGCCCGCCCGGCACCTCGACGGTGCGGTCTTCGACTGCGGCTTCCGGGTCTTCCCGGTGGCCGGCGTCGCCGGACGAACGGTGATCATGGCCCTGGCGAGCCGTGGCGACGAACTGGACCGGGTGAAGACCAATCTCGCCTTCCTCGACGCGCTCTTCGAGACCTGCCCCATCGGCCTGGTCATGCTCGACGAGGAACTGCGCTACGCCCACCTCAACCAGGGGCTCGCCGACATCAACGGGCTGCCCATCGAGGAACACCTGGGGCGGCGCATCACCGAAACCATGATCACCGCGGATGGCGGCGAGTACGAGCGGATGCTGCGCGGCGTCGCCGAGGAGGGCCGGCCCGTCGCGGGGGTGCGGGTCGGCATGCGCACCCGGGGCCATCCGGACCGGGACAAGGTGCTGTCGGTGAGCTTCTTCCCGCTCTCCCGGGCCGGGGGCACCCGCCCGGGAGTCGGCGGACTGCTGGTGGACGTGACCGACCGGGAACAGGCCATCGTCGAGGCGACCGCCACCCGTCAGCGGCTGGCCCTGCTCGACCAGGCGTCCGCCCGGATCGGCACCACCCTGGACGTGAAGGTCACCGCCCAGGAACTGGTCGACGCCGTCCTGCCGGTCTTCGCCGACGCGGCCGTTGTCGAGCTGGTGGAGTGGCTGGACGAGCGGGAGACGTTCGACCCGGAGCTACCGGTGATCACCCGCCGCCTCGCACACGGCACCGTGCTGCCCCCGCCCGCGACGGAGCTGGTGAGCGGGGTGGAGGGGGTGCACTACCCGACGGGCTCCGCCATCCACCGGATGCTGCGGACCGGCCGTCCGATCGCGGTGCCGGTGAACCAGGAGTTCATGCTGCGGACCGTACTGGACGAGACGCGCGCCAGGGTACTGGCCGGCAGCGGACTGACCTGCCTCCTCCTCGCCCCGCTCATCGCGCGCGGAACGGTGCAGGGCATCGCCATCTTCGGCCGCTCCGCCGCCAGACAGGCCTTCACCGAGCAGGACCTCAGCCTGGCCGCCGAGCTGGCCTCCCGGGCCGCGCTCTGCCTGGACAACGCCCGGCTGTACAGCCGCGAGCGGAACATCGCCCTCACCTTCCAACGGGCGCTGCTGCCCAGCTCCCTCGGCACCTGCCCCTCGCTGCACGTCGCCCACCGCTATCTGCCCGGCAGTCACGTCACCGAGGTCGGCGGCGACTGGTACGACATGATCGCCCTGCCCGACCAGCGGGTCGCCCTGGTCGTCGGCGACGTCATGGGCCACGGCGTCTCGGCCGCCGCGGCGATGGGCCGGCTGCGCATCACCGCCAAGGCACTGGCCCGGCACGACCAGGAACCGGAAGAGCTGCTCACCGAACTCGACCTCTGCGCCCAGGAAGCGGGCATCGAACTCGCCACCTGCCTCTACATCCGCTACGACCCGGTCACCGGCCACACCCGGATCGCCAGCGCCGGCCACCCGCCGCCCCTGGTCCGCTACCCCGACGGCCGGACGGAGATCGTCGACGAGGTACTGGGGGTCCCCCTCGGCGTCGGCGGCTGCCCCTACCGGTCGACGGAGCTCGGCCTGCCCGACGATTCCACCCTCGTCCTCTACACCGACGGGCTCATCGAGGCACGCGGCCATGACATCGACGAGGGGCTGACGGCGCTCCGCACCGAACTGAGCGGTCTCCCCGACTCCCTGGAAGCCGCCGCTGACCACCTCCTCGCCCGCCTGGTACCGCGCTCCCCGGCCGATGACACCGTCCTGCTCCTCGCCCGGGTACACCGCCTGCGGCTGTGACGGCGCGACCCGGTCACGCGCCGCAGGCGGTCGGACGACCCCGCCTCAAACCCGTCCCGGCGGGGTGATCCGGGCGGACACGCACGGGTCCTCGTTGCGGTATCCGAGACGGCTGTAGAGCCGCTCGGCGGGGGTGTTGTCGGCGAGCTGCCACAGCGTGCAGAACCCGTACCGGCGTACGGCGTACCGGGTCAGCCACGAGGTCAGCGCCGCACCGAGCCCCTGGCCGCGCTGCCGCGCGTCCGTCGCGACCGAGGCCATCAGCGGAGCCCCGCTGTCGCGCAGACTGCTCAGCGCACCGCAGGCCACCAGCTGTCCGTCGGCGCCGCGGATACCGGTCCACAGGCTGACGCCGGACGAGCCGGGGCCGGTCGAGTGCGCGGGGCTGTGCTCGTTGAGGAAGGCGAGCAGCTCCCCGTGGTGCGACTCGTCCAGCATGATCACCCGCTCCTCCGCCCGCTGGACGGGCGGTGCCTCCAGCGTCCACCGGAAGACCCACTCGACGACCTCGCTCACCGCGAGGTGACGGCCGACCAGCGTGTCCGTACCCAGGGGACCGGTGAACTCCGTCACGTGGTCGGGGAATTCATGCGCCGCACGGAGGACGAGCCCGGCGGCGGCAACCGGTTCGCCGACGCTCCACAGATGTCCGCGGGCGTCGTCGAGCCAGGCGGCGGCGCCGTCGCCGGACCAGCTGATCCGGTCGGCCGGGCGCTGCCGCGCGGCGCCGAAACGCAGCAGGGCGGAGCCGGCCTGGCGCTCCAGACCCTGCCGGAACAGGTCTGCGGTCCGGGGAGGAAGAGTCGTTGCCTGCATCGCTCTCTCGGGAAGTACGTGACGGGAGGGCGACGGTCCGGACACGCGCAGGGCGCAGCCGGAACCGACCGTTTGGGGTGTGGGGGAGTCCCGGCAGGGGCTGCGCAGCGGCGCGCCCGGCTGACCGGGAGGCCCACTGTTGCACACCGCCCCTGGCCCGAGGCAAATCAGGAACCCGAGCGCCGCGGGAGTACCGGAAATTGCGGCGGAGGCCACCGGGGAATGGCCCCGCCGACCAGCGCCGTTCACCACCGCCCGGCCCCGGGGGACCGGCCGCCGGAGGCAGGTTCTCGCCTTCCCGGCGGGTCGGGGGACCCGCCGGGAAGGCGTGGTGTTGATCACGATCGGGCCGGTGGGTGCCGTGCCCACAGCAGCGGTGCACCGGCCGGCGCCCGGCGCGACTGCGCGGCCTCCCCGATCCGGGGAACATGGAAGCACGGTGAGCTGCGGTGAACACGGCCCGCGGCCCGCCGGCGGGGCCGTATGCCGCGCGCACAGGCGGAGGAGGTGCCGGAATGGCCACAGCAGGCCCCTTCGGCCCGGCGGGCGATCAGCCGCCTTCCGGGACGCCGCAGCGGAGCGGACTGCTGGATCTGCTGAGCGTCGCCGCGGTGCTGCTCGACGCCGAGGGACGGATCGTGCTGTGGAGCCCGCAGGCCGAGAAGCTCTTCGGCTACACCGCGCGGGAGGCACTGGGCCAGTACGCGGGGCGGCTGCTGGTCCACGAACAGCACCTGGACCTGGTGATCGGACTGTTCGCCGAGGTCATGGCGACGGGCGAGAGCTGGGCCGGTGCCTTCCCCGTCCGGCACAAGGACGGCGGCACCCGGCTGGTCGAGTTCCGCAACATGCGGCTGCTCGACGACCGGGGCGACTTCTACGCCCTGGGCATCGCCACCGACGAGGAGATCCTGCGCCAGGTGGAGCGCGACGTGGCCCTGTCCACCCGGCTGGTCTCGCAGTCCCCGATCGGACTGGCCGTCCTGGACACCGACCTGCGCTATCTGGCAGTCAACCCGGCGCTGGAGCGGATGAACGGTGTCCCCGTCCGGGAGCATCTGGGCCGGTCGGTACGCGAGGTGCTGCCGTTCCTGGACACCGACGCCATCGAGGCCGCCCTGCGGCAGGTCCTGGCGTCCGGAACGCCACTGGTCGACGAGCACACCGTGGGCCGCACCCCCGCCGACCCCGACAACGATCACGCCTGGTCGGTCTCCTACTACCGGCTGGAGGACCCGGGCGGGCGGGTGCTCGGGGTGGCCGGCCTGTCGGTGGACGTCACCGACCGGCACCGCGCGGCCACCGAGGCGGCCCGCGCCCGGCGGCGCCTGGCCATGATCGCCGACGGTTCGGCCCGGATCGGCACCACGCTGGAGGTGGAGCAGACCGCCCGCGAGCTGGCCGACGTCGCCGTCCCGGACCTCGCCGACGTGGCGGCGGTGGACATCCTGGATTCCGTCCTGGAAGGCCGCCAGCCCCAGACACCCGGCACCCGCCACGCGCTCTTCCGAGCCCTCGCGGTCAAGGCGGCCTACCCCACGGAGGCGGTCCGTGCCGCCGACCCGCCCGGCCACCTCACCAGTTACGGGCCCGACCGGCTCGCCACCCGGTGTGTCCGCACCGGCCGCCCGCTCCTGATCCCCCACGTCGGGGAGCGGGACCTGGCACGTATCGCCCGCGACCCCGAAGCCGCCGCCCTGCTGGCCCGCGCCGGTATCCACACCTACCTCACGATGCCGCTGATCGCCCGCGGCGAGGTACTCGGCGCCCTGGGTCTCACCCGTGCCCGCAACCCACTGCCGTTCGACGAGGACGACCTCGCGCTGGCCGCCGAACTGGCCGACCGCGCCGCGGTGTGCATCGACAACGCCCGCCTCTACCAGAGCCAGCGCAACACCGCCGTCACCCTCCAGCGCAGCCTGCTCCCCGACCGGCCGCCGCACGGGAAGGGCCTGGAGATCGCCACCCGCTACCAGCCGGCCGGCACGGTCAGCGAGGTCGGCGGCGACTGGTTCGACGTGGTACCCCTCCGCGCGGACAAGACCGCGCTCGTCGTGGGCGATGTGATGGGCAGCGGAATCGGCGCCGCCACCACCATGGGACGCCTGCGCACCGCCACCTCGACCCTCGCCGACCTCGACATCCCGCCGACCGAGGTGCTCCAGCACATCGACAAGATCACCGCCGGTCTGGAGCAGTACGCCACCTGCGCCTACGCCGTGTACGACCCACGGCACGCGGTCTGCCACATCGCCGTCGCCGGACACCTGCCACCGGTGCTGATGCGCACCGGCCGGCCCCCGACACTGCTCGACCTGCCCATCGGTGTCCCCCTCGGGGTCGGCGGGGTGCCCTTCGAGGAGGCCACCTTCCGCCTGAGCCCCGGCGACCAGCTGGTCCTCTACACCGACGGCCTGGTGGAGACCCGCCATGACGCCATCGACGAGCGGCTGTCGTTCCTGCTGCGCCTGCTCGACCGCCCGGACCGCTCACTGGAGGACACCTGCGACCGCCTTCTCGACGCACTGCGTGATCCGGACAACCCTGACGACGTGGCCGTGCTCATCGCCCGTGCCCGGGACCAGGATCAGGTCGCCTAGAGACTGCCGCTCGGATCGGGGCGGGGCAGGGCCGGGGCGCGGCCGTCTCAGAAGCGGCGGATACGGGCGGCCAGCGCGTGCCCGACGCACACGTAGACGACGGCGGGAAGCCCGTAGTTCAGCACGGTCCGCAGCCAGTCGGTGTCCATGGTGAACAGGTCGTGCGACCACCCGGCCAGCCAGCCGGCCACGTCATGGACAAAGGTGACCAGGTCGTTGGCGCGGTTCGCGTCGAGGAGGGCGAACAGAATCCACAGACCGAGGATCAGCGCCGTCAGATCCGCGAGAACGACGATGACCTTCGCTGCTTCGTTGTTGCGGTAACGAGCGCGTGAGGACATGCGCAACGTGTTGCCGCCTTCGGCCGCTTGAAACCCGGCCGGACGAGAGGCCTGCCGCGAGCCGCCGGCTCCGGGCTTCAGGCCGGCTCCGTTCCGCTCAGCGGTCCGGCCCCTTAGGCGCGCGGTTCCTGGTCGGCGCGGGCCAGGGACGCGATATGGGCGCGGTAGGCGGTGACTTCGTCCTCGGTGAGTGCCAGGCGGCCGGGGCCGGCCTGGTCGGCCGGAAGCTCGGTGGCCTGGACTGCGGCCCGGTACAGGGGGCCGGGCAGGTTGAGCAACAGCTGCCCCTGCTCGGCGGTTTCGATCACCACCCAGGAGTCCGCGTTGTCGTCGTGAACATCGGCGGCACCAATGGTGCTGATGGCGGTCACGGTCAGAACCGGAGGTATTTCGCTCATGCCACCTCCCTATCAGCCGTTGCCCGCCACGGCGAATCGCCGCTGTGGGGCGGGTTCCCGAAGAGCAAACCCGCCCCACAGGGCAACAGGAACCGGCCGGCACCCGGGCCGGGTACCGGCCGGTTCCCGTCCTAGCGCAGGAAGTCCATCAGGCCCCCGCCGCCGGTGTGCACGCCACCGCTCGGGCGGTGGTGGTCCCACCTGTGGTGATCGCGCTTGTGGTGGTTCTTCTTGTGGTGCTTCCTGCGGTGGTCCTTCTTGTGATGGTCCCGCTTGTGTCCGTGCTTGCACCTGTCGTGGTCGTGGGCGGAACTGCTCGACGCGGTGTGGTCCGTGGTGTGGTTCTCGACCGCGGACGCGGCGGTCGCGGTGGGACCGGCGACCGCGAACATGGCGGTGAGAACGGCTGAGGCGAACAGAGTACGGGCAGTGCGCATGGACATGTTCCTTTCGGCCTGCTGGGAAGGGCGACACCCTGTCGCCCTTCTGCGGCGCAGTAGTGATATGACACGCAGCCAGTTGCATTGTCACGGCGCACCACTTGAAATCCCCGAATTCGGGTGGCTGATTAAGCTTTATGGGTGGCGCGAGCACACTGCCGGGTGCCGGCTGCCCCGCGAGAGACGGGCATGAGCATGATCGCCTGCCCGTCCGGTGTCGCCGGAGGGGAAGGGCCCCGGGCGCCGATCCGCACGGAATTCACCAGAAAGGGACACAAGCCCCCGTCGCGGGGAAGGGGAAATCCCAGGCAACGAAGCGGCAATTCCTGGCGTAATCAATTCACGTCGGAATTTGCTCGCGGATGGTCGATTATGACCCGCCGTTCCGGCCCCGCCATTTCAGTACCGTCGTTTTGGTACCGCCATTTCGGTCATCTCGCGGAGGCCGTCCCGCGCCGGCGCATCGTTCCTCAGTCCTTGTCGGGGGTGAACGGCTCGGTGCCGGCGATCAGCAGGGCGACATCGTCCGGGTCGTCGGGGCGGCGCAGTTCGCGCAGGAGCCGGTCGCAGGTCTCCTCCAGGGAGCCGTCGGGCGGGTTCAGCAGGCGGAGCAGGGTGTCCAGACGTTCGTCGAGGGAGTGGTGGCGGGTCTCCACCAGCCCGTCGGTGTACAGGACCAGCTGGTCGCCGGGGTCGAGGCGGAAGGTGGTGGTCTCGAAGGGGACGCCGCCCACGCCGAGCGGTGTGCCGGTGGGCAGGTCGAGGAACTCGGGGTGCTTGCCGCGGCGGACGAGGGCGGGGGGCAGATGGCCTGCGGTGGCGATGTGGAACACCGCGCGGTGCGGGTCGTAGCTCGCGTAGACACAGGTGGCGATGTAGTGCTCCAGATCCGAGGTGATCTTGTCGAGGTGCTGGAGGACCTGAGCGGGGTCGAGATCGAGGTCGGCGAAGGCGCAGGTCGCGGTGCGCAGCCGGCCCATGGTCGCGGCGGCGTCGATCCCGCTGCCCATCACATCACCCACGACCAGCGCGGTCTTGTCGCCGTCGAGCGGGAGGACGTCGTACCAGTCGCCGCCGATCTCGTAGGTGGCCTGCGCGGGCCGGTACCGGGAGGCGAGCCGGAGCCCGGGGCGGTGCGGCGGATGGTCGGGCAGCAGGCTGCGCTGCAGGGTCTCGGCGGCGTTGCGCACCTTCTGGTGCGTGCGGGCGTTGTCGATGCAGACGGCGGCGCGGGAGGCCAGCTCGACCGCGAGCGCGAGGTCGTCCTCGTCGAAGGGCGGTGAGTCGCCGGTGCGGATGAGCCCCAGGACGCCGAGGATCTGGCCGCGGGCGGTGAGCGGGGCCACCAGATACGAGTGCACCCCGGCGCGGGCCAGCAGGCGGGCGGCGTGGTCGTCACGGGCGATGCGCGCCAGATCGTGGTCATCGGCGTGCGGGACGAGGATCGGACGGCCGGTGCGCACGCACTGGGTGGCCACGCGGTCGGTCTCGTACGCGGCGATATGGCCCGGCGGATCGGCGGCCTGGACGGCTTCGGTGGGGTAGGCGGCCTTCACCGCGAGCGCGCGGAAGAGCGCCCGGCCGTCGTCGCGGGCGGGGCGGTGCTCGTCCAGGACGGAGTCGAGCACATCGACCGTCACCACGTCGGCGAGTTCGGGAACGGTGACCTCGGCCAGCTCCCGCGCGGTCTGTTCCACCTCCAGGGTCGTGCCGATCCGGGCGGAGCCGTCGGCGATCAGGGCCAGCCGCTGCCGGGCCTCGGCGGCCTCCCTGGCTGCCTGGTACCGGTCGGTGACGTCCACCACCAGGTCGGCCACCCCCAGCACCCGCCCGTGCGGGTCCTCCAGCCGGTACAGCGAGATCGACCAGGCGTGCTCCTGGCCCGGGTCGGCGGGGGTACGGCCGACGACCGTGGCCTGGTCGACCATGGGGACCCCGGTCTTGAGGACCTGCCGCATCGCGGCCTCGGGCACCTCGAACTTGGTGGCGGTCATGATCTCGCGGTAGTGCCGCCCGAGATGCTCCTTCGCGGGGATGCCGTGCATCCGCTCCAGCGCGGGATTGACGGCCACATAGCGCAGTTCCGTGTCGAGCATCGCCAGCCCGATGGGGGACTGGGAGATCAGCCGGGTGGACAGGGCGACGTCCCGCTCCACCTCGCGGAGCGTCGAGGAGTCGGTCGCGAGCCCGAGGGCGTAGAAGTCGCCGTGGTCGTCCATCAGCCGCATGTTGCGCAGCTCCACCAGCCGCACGGTGCCGTCCTTGTGCCGGACGGGGAAGGTGCCGCTCCAGCTCCGGCCGGTCTCCATGACCCCGGTGAACTTCCCGATGACCAGGTCCCAGTGCTCCTGGTGCACGAGCAGGGGCGCCGCATGCCGACCGAGCGCCTCCTCGGAGGTGTAGCCGTACAGGTCCTCGGCCTGCGGGCTCCACAGCACGATCCGGCCCTCGGCGTCCAGCAGGACCGCGGCCACCCCGAGGAGGTCCATCAGCCCGCTCGGCTGTGGCCGCCTGCCCTTCGGCTGACCGGCACCGGCCGGACGCCCGTCGGCTGCGCTCACCCGGGCACTCCTTCCACCCGACGGCCCCGGTGGCCCCTCGCTCCGGTCCGTGGCCCGTCCACCTCGCTGGCTGTGGCCTCCCCTTCGCTGGTGAGTGCTTCGGCTTCCATGGTCCACCCGGACCGGCCGCCCGCACACTCCGTCCCGCCGGGGCCCGGTCTCCGCTGGGCCGAAAATAATCTGACAGCACTTACATAAGCACTGTTACGATCCGCGCATGGCCGACGAACCCACCCCCGACCCCACCGACCAGAGCCTCTGGCGGCCGCTGTGGCTGCTGCAGGCGTCGATGGACGCGGACATCGCCCGGGTCTACGCCGAGCACCGGATCGCCGGGCTCAAGCCGAGCTACGTCAGGGAACTGCTCCGGCTGCACGCCCGCGGGCCGATGACCATCACCGAGCTGGCCGAGTCGGTCGGCCGGACCCACTCCGCGCTCAGCCAGAAGGTCGCCGCGATGCGGGCGGCCGGCTGGGTGGAGACCGTGGCGGGCGACGACGCGCGCAGCAAGAAGGTGACGCTCACGGACCGGGCCCGTGGCCTCGTCGGACGGCTGGCCGCGGAGTGGCGCGCCACCGAGGCGGCGCTCGCCGAGATCGAGGCCGAGGTGCCCTATCCGCTGAGCCGGGCCGTCGCCGACGTCGAACAGGCCCTCGCGCGCAAGAGCTTCCACGACCGGATCGCCGAGCGGCTGGCCGAGGACCCGGCATGGGAGTGAGGCACGCGCTGCTCGATCTGACCCCGTTGCGGCGATCGGCGCCGTTCCGGCGGCTGTGGCTCGGTCAGACGCTCTCCCGGCTCGGCGGTCAGATGACCCTGGTCGCCGTGATGTTCCAGGTCTGGCAGACGACCCACAGCACCGTCTGGACCGGTGCCGTCGGCCTGGCCCAGGCCGTCCCCCTCCTCGCGCTCGGACTCTTCGCCGGTTCGCTCGTCGACCGGGTGGACCGGCGGACCGTCTACCTGATCACCACCATCGGCCAGGCCGTCTGTGTGGCGCTGCTCGCCCTCCAGGGCCTCTTCGGGCACCTTCCGACCGCGGGGGTGCTGTCGCTGGTCGCGGCGCAGTCCTGCTTCGCGGCCGGCGGCGGGCCGGCCGCCCGCACCTTCCTTCCTCGTCTGCTGCCGGAGCAACAGCTCGCCGCCGGGCTGGCGTTGAACCGGATCTCCTTCCAGGGCGCCATGCTGACGGGCCCGGCACTGGGCGGGCTGATCGTGGGCGGACTGGGTGTCGGCGGCTGCTACCTGATCGACGCGCTCACTTTCGCCGCCGCGCTGTACGGGGCATGCGGTCTGCCGCGGATGGCCCCCGGCGACGAGCCCGCCCGCCCCGGTCTGCGCGGCGTGGCGGACGGCCTGGCCTTCCTGGTCCGCACCCCCGTCATCCGCGGAGCGCTCCTCACGGACCTGGCCACCACCGTGCTCTCCATGCCGATCAGCCTGTTTCCGCAGGTCAACGCGGAACGCTTCGGCAACGACCCCCGTACCCTCGGACTCTTCCTGACCGCCGTCGCGGTCGGCGGGGTCCTCGCCTCCCTCTTCGCCGGGAGCTTCACCCGCCTCGCCCGCCCCGGTCTCGTGATGCTCGGCGGCGCGGCCACCTGGGGCACGGCCCTCGCCCTGTTCGGCCTGGCGGCCGACCCCTGGACCGGGCTGGCCTTCCTGGCCGTGGCGGGCGCCGCCGACACCGTCTCCGTCGTCTCCCGGAGCACCCTCGTGCAGCTGCACACCCCCGACGCCCTGCTCGGCCGGGTCAGCGCCGCCGAACAGATCGTCGGCCAGGCCGGACCGGACCTCGGCAACATGCGCGGCGGCCTCGTCGCGGACGCCACCTCTGGCACGGCGGCCCTGGTCAGCGGCGGCCTGCTGTGCATCGGCGCCGTGGCGCTGGTCGGCGCGACCACACCGGGGCTGCGCTGGTTCTCCGCGCTGGCCGCGCGAGGGGCCGAGTCCGGCTAAGCGCCGCCGCGAGGACGGGTGCGGCGCCGCCGTAACGCGCGCATCCAGCCCGTGAGGCGTATATGTGAAGCCAATGGACCGGCACACCCGGTACCGTGCGGTGGCCTCCGGTCCCTCCGCGTCGCGAGCGCGGCCCGGCAGCAGGAGATGCACTGTGAATGGCCTGCAACCCACGCCGGCGAAGGTGCCCTGGATACTCGCGGCGCTGGCCCTGCTGGCCGGCGTCCTGCTGAACCTCTTCGCACCCGAGCCGTACCTAGGTCTGCCGCTGCTGGCCGCCGCACCGCTCGTCGCCGGAGCCACCCTCACCTTTCGCTCCGCACTCGCCGTCGTGTGTGTCACCTGTGTGGCCTCGGTGGCCCTGGACCTCGAACGCGGACGCCCGGCGACGCCGCTGCTCGTCGATCTGGCCGTAGTCGGCCTGATCGGTGTGCTCGCGCTCGGGGTGAACCGGCTCATCGTGCGGCAGGGCCGCGATCTGGCGCTGGCCAGGGACGTCGCGGAGGCGGTCCAGCGGGCGGTGCTCCCGGACCCGCCGCGGGAGGCCGGACCACTGGCCGTGGCCGCCGGGTACACCGCGGCGCAGGCCGAGGCGCGGATCGGCGGCGACTTCTACGCGGTGCAGGAGACACCCTTCGGGGTGCGGATGATCATCGGTGATGTGCGGGGCAAGGGCCTCAAGGCCGTCGCCGCCGTGTCCGTCGCACTCGGCGCCTTCCGTCAGGAGGCCGAATACGCCCCCACCCTGACCGCGCTGGGGCAGCGGCTGGACGAGGCGCTGGCCAGGGCGGCCGCCCGGAGCGGGCCGGTGATCTCCAGCGAGGGCTTCACCACCGCCGTGCTGGCC
Organism: Streptomyces sp. NPDC048612; assembly: GCF_043199295.1. NCBI lineage: Bacteria > Bacillati > Actinomycetota > Actinomycetes > Kitasatosporales > Streptomycetaceae > Streptomyces > Streptomyces sp. NPDC048612. The sequence goes on along the minus strand of NZ_JBICVV010000003.1, from coordinate 145,087 downwards.
GAGGTCTCCGCCGACGGCGAACGGCTGAGCCTCGTCAACCGCGGGCACCCGCCCCCGTACCTGGTGCACGACGCGCAGCCCCTACGACTCGACCCGACCGCCCCGCAGCTGCCCCTCGGTGTGGGGCTGGGCGATATCACCCCGGAGGCGGCCGCACCGGTCGATGTGGTGCGGCTGCCCCGGGGCGCCTCACTGCTGCTGGTCACGGACGGGGTCACCGAGGCACGGGACAAGCGGGGCACGTTCTACGACCCGGCATCCTCGGCCCGCCTGGGCCGGTCGTTCACGGACCCCGAGACCCTGGTGGACACCCTGACCAAGGACGTCGGCCACTGGACCGAGGGCGCCCACGTGGACGACATGGCCATCCTCGCCGTCACCCGGCGCCACGCCTCACACACCGCCTGAGCGGGACGGGCGCGCCCGCGCAAGGCGGACGGCCCGTCACCACAGCGCCAACTCCGTCCGCCCACCGCTTATTTGGGACAGATCCATAGTCCGGCAACTGCGACCTCGCCGCATTCCTGGACCGTCAGCTGACCGAGGTGGCTACCTCGCTCAGCTCATCTCGGTCCCGCTGATGTAGTACACCTCGACTGTCGCGGTGCCGTGCAGGAACTGCTCGACCAGCGCCGCGGTGCGGTCACCGCGGTCCCACGCGGCCCTGGCCTTGGGGCTCAGCTCGCGCAGGCCGAGACCGGCGCTGTCCGGCCGGATGAGCGTGTCTGCCCAGCCCGCGCCCCGCAGGTACTTCTCCAGCGTGGGGCCGGTGCTGAACTTGGACTCCAGATAGCGGTGCGGCGGGAGCCCGTCGCGGTTGCCGATCGGCTGACCGTTCAGCGCTTTGGACAGCACGTCGCGTGATGCGGTGTTCCAGCCGATGTCGGCGTGCTGGACAGCGGACCAGTTCGCGCCCTTCTGTACCGCCAGCGCGATGTCGGAGTTGGTGATGCTGCTGAGGATGAAGTGCCCTGCCACGATCGTCCCTCCCGGATTCGGCCGCCGTCATCGGTGCGCGGCCCGGTCATGTGGTGTCGGTGTGAGGGCCCGGCTGGTTGTCCTGAGTTCCTCCGCCTCCCCGGCTTCTCAGGACATGTCCGTCCTCTCACCATCTGTCAGTACCTGCGGAGATCCTCACGTACGGTGCAAATGACGGTCAAGAAGGCGTCACCACTCCCGGCTGGGCGCGAACGGTGTTCGTATCGCCCGTTCTAAGACCCTCGGGCGCGCTCACGGGCGCACCGCCCGTGCGTTTAGTGATCGTTTATTGGGGCTCGGCAGGATGTGCAGTGTCGAGAAGAATCCTGCACAGGGGACGGTATGGCCAAGCTCTATCTGGAGAAGCTCAAGTGCGTCACGACTGAGGGCTGGAGCGGCTCCGACGAGCCGAAGCTGATGGTCCAGAATCGTGGCACCGTATGGAACGGGACGGTGCTGGGAGACCGGATGTACACCGTCAAGTACGACTGCGACTTCACGGGAACGATCGCGGTCTCCCTCGGGGAGGGCGGCGGAACGGCCGGGGACGGCAAGCTCGGGGAGCAGTGGATCACGGATACGCCCGGTGAGCGCAGTCTGCGCTTCAGGGCGGATGGCGCCGAGTACAATCTGCTGTACGCGGTGGAGTAGGGAGCCCGTGCCGTGCGACTGCCTCGTTCCGCACCCCGGTGAGTGGCTCAGGACTCCTGCAGGGCACGGAACGAGTCGAACCAGACGCTGGTCCGCCCGACCCTTCCGTTTTCCTCCCGGACCGTGCGGTTCGCATACAGCGGGTTGAGTATCCAGGGCTTTTTGTCAGCGCCCCAGCCCGTCTGCATGGATGCGATCTGGGACACCCCGTAGGTGGCCACCGCGAGCTTCCCGGTCTCCCGGAACATCTGCGTCTGCCGCGTCAGATAGTCCTTGTGGGAGGCGAACCACGGACTCATCGCGAGGAAGTCGTCCCACCTCTGCTGGGAGAAGGGCTTCTCGATCGCGTTGCCGATCACCTGCCACACGCGGGTGTCCGGGGGCACCTCGTACTTCTCGGCGTAGGCCGCCGGGATCTTGTCGGCCAGGTGCTCTTCCCAGTGCTGCACCAGGGAGAACTCCGTGGCGAGGAACTTCTTGCCGTTGGCCAGGCGGGACACGACGTACTGGACGTACTTGCCGGCCGCCTGCAGGGAGTCGACGTGCGGATGGATGTCGAGGCCCTCGAGCTCCGGCTTCCTGTTGACGAAGGCGACCCACCGCTCGGTGGCCGGGGTGCGCCCGTCCTTCTCGTCGAGGCGATTGAGCGCCCCCATGTACAGGCGGGTCCGGCAGCCGTGCGGGAAGTGCTTCCTGCGGTAGCCGATGACGTGTTCGGCGAGGTGCTCGTAGAACACGTTGAGGCGCGCATCGCGCTCGTCCTTCTTGGTTTCGAGGAAGGGCTCGTTGCCGAGGGTGAGGATGTCCGTCTTCCCCATGACGGCGTGCAGCACCCGGTCCACACGCTTCAGTTGCGCTTCCATCTCCCTGCTGCCCGCCTTGGGAAGCGACTGCCCGAGAGTCAGGAAGGGGAACTTCAGTGAGAGGACCGTCCTGAAGCCGTTCCCGCTCGCGTCGAGCAGTCTGGCGATGGACCGCTGCTGGGCCGGAGCGTGTGTGTCGAGGTCGTCCGTCATCGGGACGAAGCCGCGCACCCACTTCGCCGAAAGGGCCCTCACCTGGGGGAAGTTCATGTCGGAGGGGTCCTCGTTGAAGTTCACCCCGAGCGCGCCGTTCGGCGCCTCGCCGGTGGGTGCGCCGCCGCCCTTCGCGTCCGGCCGCACACTCCCCTCGCCACCCGACTGCCTGCCTCCCTGGGGGTCGCAGGCCGCTGTGAGGAGGGCCGCGCCGGACACCCCCAGTAGCCGGCGACGCGAGGTCGGCCTCGCGAGGGAAGGCGTACCGCGCGTGTCACGCTGCGCGGACGGCTGGTACCGCATTGCTGTTCTCCGATTCTGGTGACGTCGTTGCCGGCCGTTTCCCCACCGGCGCCGTCTGTGGCGCGCCGGCCGGTCGGGGGTCGCTGAACTGCCCTTGCCGACAGGCAGATCCATCCTGCGCGCAAGGCCCCGGCGCCGGTCCCTGCATGATCAACGTAATTCATCGGAGTCGGAGCACGGATCGGCTCCCCCCTCACCGCCGGAACGGCGCAGCCCTGGTGACGCCGCCGTCACGGAGTACGTACGTCCGTCCTGTGGCGTCCGGCAGTCACCTGAAACTCATCAACTGCTCGCTGCCGCAACCCCCTTCGATGTCCCCGCGTCCCCCTCCGTGAACGGACGGCTGCTGATCACCAGGGAGAGCACGTGGCGAAGAAGGACAAGAAGAAGGACCAGGCGACGGACGCGGCGCGGGAGAAGGACCGCGAGAAGTGGATGGCGCGGCTCCAGGTACGAATGGTCATGCAGCCGGGGGTGGACCGGGCGGTCATGCTCCAGGCGGTCAAGGAGGTCACGGCGCACTGCGCGGAGACGGGAGAGCACCCGCGGGATGCCTTCGGCGACCCGGACGCCTATGCCGTGCAGGCCGCCGCGCGGCTGGCGCCCGCGGACCGGGCGGCGCGCGAGAGGCGGCGCGACTCCATGATGGGCACGCTCGGTTCCGCACTGAAGAGGGCCGGGGAGGTCACCGGCCTGTGACCGGCCGAAGCGGCTTCCGCCACGGCCCGGGGCACGGGTTCTGACACAGCTTCTCTCCATCGGGGCTGCTGGGCGGCCCGGACGATGGGCGGAGCGCCGGAGCCGGTGACACTCACCGTGCTTCGGCTCCGCCACATCCGTCCGCGGCTCATATGGCGGGCCGGGCGGGCCACAGTGGCAGCACCGGTCGTGCCGTCCGACGTCCCTCAGCGCAGCTGTCTGAACCAGCGGACGATTGCCGCCGTGCCCGCGACGCTGGAGCCAAGGTGCCTGGAGCCCTCGAAGTCCGGGGTACCGAGATCGACGACCGCCGCTTTCACGCCGTGCGACCGCAACGCGGCCTTGCAGTGGTCGGTGTTGGCCCTGGCCGCCTGCTCGTCCGCCCGGGCTATGTACAGCCGGACCGGGACGCGTGGTGTCCAGGCGCAGGTGCGGTCGGCCACCCGCAGTGCCGCGGCCAGCCGGCCGGGCGGGTGGCGCAGCAGGTCGAAGCCGCGCGGGGTGAGCAGTGCGCTGACGGTGTCCGGCGTCCCGGCGAAGAGCTGCCGGCCGGTGTGCGAACCGTCGAACAGTGCCTCCACCGTGTCGTCGTACGGTGCCCGGAAGACCTCGGACGGCGAGTCGTACACAGGGTGCAGCCGGTTCCATGCGACGAGGAAATACGCCGCGTACAGCACGCTCTCCTTCGGGGCGAGAGAGCCGTTGAGCAGTGCCGGCAGCTCGGCGTTCCGGAAGTCGTAGGCCCCGCTGACCGGCGCGACGGCCTTGAGGCGGAACCACCGGTCGTCGCCGGCCTGAAGCGACCGTGCGAGCCCCATCGCCGCCGAGGCGCCCTGGGAGAACCCCGTGACCAGCACTTCGTGCCCCAGCGCCCGGCCCTTGCGCGGAACGAAGGCACGGGCCGCCCGCAGCATGTCCAGCGAGGCGGTCGTCTCGGACGGCACATCCATCCAGGGGTGGAGTCCCGGACCGGTGCCGAGGCCGAGGTAGTCCGGGGCGACAGCGGCGAATCCGGCGGACGCGTATATGAGGGCGGGCGAGGACACGAATCCGCCCCTGCCTCTGGAGGACGGGACGTCGTGCCGGTAACTGGCGGTGCCATGGGCGAACGACACCGTCCGTAAACGGTGTTCGCGGCTGCGGGGCAGCACCAGCAGTCCGCTGGCGGTGGTCGGCCGGCCTTCGGGGTCCACGGTGCGGTACACCAACCGGTAGGCGTCCACCCCGAACCGCACCGTACGCGCGTCGAATCCGGTGGTGCCCAACGCCGTAGCAACATCCTTCTTCGCGGGCAGCGAGTTGACCTGCTGAGCGGACACCAGCTGTCCGCGTTCGCTGCGGGGTGCCGCCGCCGGGGCGGAACAGGCCGTCACCGTCGTAGCGGCCAGGCCGACCAGGACGGCCAGGGCCATCGCGGTGCTCAGCCAACGGAATACGGAACATGAACTGCGGCCTGGGGATGCGGAATTCATGCCACCGACGCTACGCACGACCACTCTCGCTTCCAGCCCGGTCAGCTGGCGTATCCGCCCTGGGGCTGTCCCTACCGTCAGGCCAACGGGCCCTCACCACACGGGGCGAGCCCGACGGAGGTGCGCCGGGGCGGGCATCCTGGCGGCCCTCGCCTGCCGCTGCTGGCCCTGCCCGTCGACGCCCGGGCAGGGCCGTTCCCGCGGTGAGGTGCCGGTGAGGCGTCGTGCTGTCAGGCGTCGCGCCGGTTGGTCAGGACGATCGTGCCGACGACGGCAAGGACGGTGATGAGCGCGAAGTAGGCGAGCCCGGGGAAGGGCGCCAGGCTGCCCGTGACGGACTCCTTCTGGAGTATCTGGGCCCCCGCGTCCGTGGGCCACCACTTGGAGACCGTCTCGCCGGTCTCACCGAGGAACATCATCATGTTGGGCAGTACGAAGGTGATGCTGGTGGCAGCGGTGATACCACCGGCGGTGGCCCTCATGACCAGGCCCAGTGCGAGGGCGAACACGCCGAGGAATCCCAGATAGACACCGCCACCCAGGCACACACGCAGCACCGACCCGTCGGCCAGGGACGGCGAGGGGACGTCGCTGCCCAGGCCGAGCGAGCCCACGAGGACACAGCCGAAGGTGATGACCGTCCCCACGATCACGGAGACCGCACCCACGACCAGCGCCTTGGCCGTCAACAGCCGCGGTCGCAGCGGGACGGCCGTGAAGGTGCTGCGGATCGAGCCGGTGCCGTACTCCGAGGTGGCCGCGAGTACGCCGAAGAGGCAGACAGCGATCTGCCCGAGCTGGATGCCGCCGAGCAGCTTTCCCAGCACGGCCCCCGAGGGCTCGCCCGGTTGCGCGTTCCCGGCGCCGACCACAGCGATACCGATCGTGACGAAGCCGGCGGCGAACCACGTCCACCACGTCGACCGAAGGGACCGGACCTTGATCCATTCGAAGGCGGCCGCGTCGATGAGGCGGATGCGCGCAGCCCGGCCCTCGCTCCGCGCTGCTGCTGGGGTGGCCTCGATCGTGCCCGTTGCGGTCTTCACGCGGCTCGTCCCTCTTCCGTCGCCCGGTATTCGACTGCGTCCGCGGTGAGTTCCATGAAGGCTTCCTGCAAAGACACCCGCTGGGGCGCCAGTTCATGCAGCCACAGGCCGTGCCGGCCCGCCAGCTCCCCGATCCGCCGGGCATCGAGGCCCTTCACCACCAGGGGAGCGTTCTCGCCCGGAGGCTCGCCCCGGCCCGTCGAGCCGTCGTCGATGGTGCCGCCCGCACGCCGCAGCAACGGCACCAGCTCCACGGCGTGGGGCGTACGGACCACCACGCCGTTGTGGGCGCTGCGGGCAAGGAACTCCGTCATCGAGCAGTCGGCCGCCAGCCGGCCACGACCGATCACGATCAGATGGTCCGCGGTGTCCTGCATCTCGCTCATCAGGTGGGAGGAGACCAGCACCGTACGGCCCTCTTCGGCCATACCGCGCATGAGCTCCCGCACCCACTGGATGCCTTCGGGATCGAGGCCGTTGACCGGCTCGTCGAGAATGACGATCTCCGGGTCTCCCAGCAGCGCCGCTGCGATACCCAGGCGCTGGCCCATGCCGAGCGAGAAGGCGCCCACCCGCCGACGAGCGGTATCGGTCAGACCGACCCTCGCCAGGACCTCGTCAACTCGCTGCCGCGGCAGGCGGTTGGACGCGGCGAGCCCGCGCAGGTGCTCCCGCGCGGTCCGGCCACTGTGCACCGCCCGCGCCTCCAACAAGGCACCGACGGTGCGCAAGGGACTGGGAAGGTCGCGGTACGGGCGTCCACAGACCGTGGCGGAGCCCGAGGTCGGCCGGTCCAGACCGACGATCATCCGCAGCGTGGTGGACTTCCCCGCCCCGTTCGGCCCCAGAAATCCGGTGACGCGGCCCGGCTTTACGGTGAAATCCAGGTTATCGACGGCGAATTTATCGCCGTAGCGCTTGGACAATCCCTTTACTGCAATCATGCTGATCCCTTTCGTGGCATCCCTGTCGGGACGGACAACACGTTAGGCCGCGTCGAGTTGCCGCCGCGTCAGCCGAAAGCGTCCGCTTTCCTCGCTCGCTGGTAGCAGGCGTGGAAACCGGGTAGTCCCTGAGAATGAGGGGTGCACACGGACCGCGAATCGGCTACGCGTCCAGAGGCCGCACAACCCCGGAGCCGGCCCGTCGCGAGGGGCATCCCGCAAGGAGTACCCGGGCCGGAGTCCATCGAAAGACAAAGGCCCGGCCCTCCGCAGGTCGCGGAGGGCCGGGCGCAGATCAGCACGTTCCGGCGGTGAGACGGGCACCGGCCGGCGGAGCTATTCGGCCACGTAGGTGCAGCCCGTCCAGACGAACACCCGGAGTGTGTGACCGTCCTGCCGGACGCGTTCCGCCGTCGGCTCGAAGTGCTCATAGCGGTTGCCGCAGAGCAGCTTGAGGGGGGAGGCCATGTCGGGCACATAGCGGACCCGTTCCTCTTCTGCGACGTAGGTGCTGGAGCCTCCACGAAGCAGTGCGTTCATTTCGTTCATCAGCATGGTCAACTGCCCTTCTCCGCGCCCGCTCGACTGTGTGGCGACCGATTTTCGGGGTGACGATTCGCTGCGGGCCATTGGAGCAGGGACAACGCTCGGGAAATCCCTAAAGAAGCCCGATCGGCGGGGCGGAGCAGCCCTCCGGGGCGGGAAAGTCTGGTCGTTTCCCCGGTACTTGAGATGCGGTCACCCGCTGCGGTGGTTCTGCCCGGGCGCGCGTTCTAGTGTCGGTCCCTGCGCCGTGAGCCACCGCTCCGCGCCGACGCCCCGACAGGCGTGCCCTCACCGCAGCACGGAAAGGAGACCCCGCGATGATCGACGCGTTACTGCCGGACACGGTCTCCGCGGCGGAGATCTTCGGCGAGCCGCCGGCTGCGGCGCTCCTGCCCGACGAAGAGCCCCTTGTCGCCCGCGCGGTCGCCAAGCGTCAACGCGAGTTTGCGGCGGGCCGCTGGTGTGCCCGCCGGGCGATGGCCCGGCTCGGCTTCCCGCCCGTACCGATCCTGCCGGGACCCCGCGGGGAACCGCGCTGGCCGTCCGGGCTCGTCGGCGCCCTCACCCACTGTGAGGGGTACGCCGCCGCGGCCGTCGCACGGTCCACGGAGGTGCTCGCCCTCGGCGTCGACGCCGAACCGGCGGAGCCGCTGCCGGACGGGGTGCTGGAAGCCGTGGCGCTGCCCGCGGAGCGCGCCGGGCTCCCGCGCAACTCTCACGGCGCACCGCCGTTGCCCTGGGACCGGATGCTGTTCAGCGCCAAGGAGTCGGTGTACAAGGCGTGGTTCCCGATGACCGGGCGTCCGCTGGAGTTCGAGGACGCACTCCTCTCCTTCGACCCGGACGACGGGACCTTCACCGCGCGGCTGCTGGTGCCCGGATGGCGGCTCGGCGATGCGGTACTGACCGGCTTCGCAGGACGCTGGGCCGTACGGGCGGGCCTGGTGATGACCGCGGTCGTCGTCCACGCCGCCGCAGGGCGGGCGGACGGGTCCGGCGCCGGTGTCGCGGCAACGGCAGCGCCGTGACCGGCAGCCACGGCAGGGCCGGCGTGGAACCGAGCGGCCCGGGCACGACGCCGCAGACCGCTCCCCGCGGCACACCGCACAGAATCCCTACGGCCGGGACGTCACTTCGCGGGACTTCCGGACTCGAAGAACCGGCCGAGGCCCCGCCGGCCGGACACCCCGACCTTGCGGTACACGGAGGTCAGATGCTGTTCGACGGTGCGCTGGGTCACGAACAGCTCCTCGGCGATCTCCCGGTTGGTGCCACCGGCCGCGGCCATCCGCGCCACCTGGGCCTCGCTCGGGGTCAGCGACTCCACACCGCTCGACGTGACCCTGCGGGGACGGGCGCCGGTGGCCAGCAACGCGTCATTGGCCTGGGCGTGCACCTGGGCCGCGCCGAGCGCATACGCGAGATCGAGCCCTTGACGCAGTGTCTCCCGCGCCGCTTCCGTGCGTCCGCACGCATGGAGGGTGGAGCCGTAGTCGACCAGCGTACGGGCCCGTTCGAGCCGTGCTGGAGAGCCGTCGAGGGCGGACAGCGCCTCCTCCAGCAGGCCCAGCTTCCGGGCGCCGCTCTCCGTCGTCGCGAGGAGCCGCAGACCGGCGCCCAGCGCATCGGTCAGCTTCCCCGCCCGGGCTCGTTCCACGGCGTCCTCCGCGAGTTCCCGGGCAGCCGCCGGCGCGCCCAGGGCGAGGTGGGCACGGCCGGCCCAGAACCACCAGGACGACACGGCAGGACTCGTCCGTGTCCACTGGAGCTGCCGTCTGCCGGACTCCAGGAGGTCCTCCAGCGCCCCCTTCGCGTCCTGGTGGGCGAGCCGCAGCCGCCCCCTCGCGCACAGGAACTCGTTCCACTGCCAGGTGTCCAGGCTCGTCGAGGGGAAGGCCTGGGCGGCCGCCGCATCGGCGCCGGCGAGATCACCGGAGTCGATCAGTGCATGGATCTGGGTCGCGACGGGCAGCGCCAGCGTGCGGCCCCAGTGGCGGGGTGGCACCACGTTCAGCGCCGAGCGGGTGGCAGCCAGCGCCTCGGACAGCGCCCCCAGCCGGTAGTGCGCCTCGGCTCGCAGCGCCAGGCACAGGCCGTACAGCAGCAGCCGGTGGCTCTGCCGGGTGACGCCGATGACCCGCTGATAGGCGGCATCCGCCTCGTCCGGCAGCCCCGCGTACAGCAGCGCCGTCGCCGCCGTCGTCAGGAAGAACGGCGAGTCGACACCGGGCACGCTGCTCTCCAACACCTGGCGGGCAGCGGTGGCCGACTCCTGCGCCCGGTCCGCGCGCACCGAGCACAGGCCGGCCCCCGCGGCGATCAGGGCCCGCTCGCCGGGGGTGTTACCGGGGCGGCTGATGTCGAACGGATACTCCTGCAAGGTCACCGCGAAGCTCGTCAGGTCCTCGGCCGACGCCATCAGCCGCTGTCCCTCCAGAAGACGTCGCAGATCCGGGTCGTGGACCGTCGGCGCCTCCTCGGCGAGCAGCCGCACCGCCTGGAGGGACTGCCCGCTGCGGATCAGGCCGCTGGCCAGCGAACTGAGCAGACGGAAGCGGAGCGGCGGCTCGTGCACATGCACCAGCGCCGCCTGCAGGTGCCGGACGCTCGCCTGCGGGTCCACGACCGCCTCGGCCAGACCCAGCTCCACGAGGACCGGGGTGTCCTCGGCCGTCCGCACCTCCCCGGGCAGACAGTGCCGCAGCAGCTCCACCGCCAGTGCCGGGGCGCCGCGGAACGAAGCCTCCCGGGCGGCCTCCCGCAGCACGGTCACCGCCCAGTCCCCGGTGGCCGGCCGGGTGGTCTTCAGCAGATGGCCGGCCACCTGTTCGGCGCGCGCCCCCGCGTCCAGCAGCAGGCGGGCCGCGTGCCGGTGCGCCTCCGTGAGCTGCTCGGGTGGCAGGTCCGCCAGGATGACTTCCCTGATCAGCCCGTGGTTGAAGGACCATCTCCGGCCGTCGTCGACCTCCGAGACCAGCCCGTTGGACCGCAGTGCCCGCATGGCGGCCAGGTGCGTCGCGTCATCCAGCCCGGCGAGCCGTGCGCACACCTCCGGCAGCGCATCGTCGCCCATCACGGCCAGGGCGCGGGCCGCCGCCGTGGCGGACTCGGGCTGTTGCTGCAGGACGGAGCGGACCGCGTCGTGGAAGAAGGCACCGTCGTGCGCGGTGACGTACGGCAGGTTGTCGACGGTCGGCGGGCGGCCGCCGAGCCGCAGGACGCTCAGCAGGGAGTGCACGAGCAGGGGGTTGCCGCCGGTGAGCGCCAGGCAGGCTTCGTGGAAGGCGCCGTCCGCCTCGTGGCCGAAGACGGTCCGCACCAGATGGCCGATCCCCCGGCGGGTCAGCGGACCGGGTCGCAGCACCTTGCAGAGCGGCTGGCCCGCGATGTCACCGAGGAGTGCGGCGTCCGTGGCCTCGTCGCCGGTGCGCCGGGACAGCACCAGCAGGAGGGGAAGGCCCTCGATCCGGCGCGCGAGGTGGGTCAGGAAGCGCAGGGACGCCATGTCGGCGCAGTGCGCGTCGTCGACCACGATCACGAGCGGCGCCTCCGCCGCCAGGTTGCAGGTGAACCAGTACAGCCCGTGCAGCACGGCGTACGACATGTCCTCGGTGGGGAGCAGGGCGTCGCCCGGCAGCTTCGCACCGCTGAGCGCCTGTGCCGCGGTACGGGCACCGCCGCTCAGCAGCCGGGTGAGCTGCGGTTCGTCGAGGGTGGCCAGCAGCGGTTCGAAGAGCTGGCGCACGACCCCGAAGGGGAAGTCATGCTCCAGAGCGTCGCAGCGGGCCGTCAGCACGGACAGACCGTCGGTGCGGAGCGCGGACACCAGCCTTTCCAGCAGCAGACTCTTCCCGATCCCGACGACGCCCTCCAGGAGCGCGATACCGCCTGATCCGGCGCGGGCGTCCTGCACGAGAGCGGTGAGGGAGGCCATCTCCTCCTCGCGGTTGACGAGCGTCAACCGGTCCCGCTGGCATTCGAACGCGTCGGTGTGTATCCCGTCGGTCATCGGGAGTCTCCTCTGCACGCACCTGCACCCGGCACGGTCGTTCCGGGCAGTCCGCCGCGGGCAGGGACACAGTATGCGGGCGGCCGTCGGCCGACGGCCGGTCCGCTCCCGCGCAGGCCCCGCGTGGCACGCGGCGACGCCCGTGCGCAGGGGGATGCTGCCTGTCCATTGCTGTCTCCTTGCCCTCTCCCCGTAGGGGCGCTTTCTCCAGTTTCTCCTATATGTAGTGAACCGGAGGCCTCCGGGGGTACCCGGGAGGCGAAGCTTTGGCGAAGAGATCTTCCCGGGGGCCGTACGGGCGCCGTGCCGGAGCACGCCAGGCGCCCGTCCCTGTTCCGGGACGTCTCGTGTCAGGAGCATGCGCCGCTGGTGACACATGCCGGCCGACGGCGCTTTCCAGCCGAGTTGACTCTATCCCGTCCCCCGGCCGGACGTGAGACCCGTGCACCATGTGGCAGGGCCGGGCGGTGCGGCAGCGGCGAGGGGCTCGGTAGACGGACGCCTCATCAAGTGGCCATGCAGCTATGGGGGATGAGCCGGGTGTCCGGAAACCTCCGTCGCCGCACCACGCAGCAAGCACCACGCACGCAACACCGGCTCCGCGAGGAGAAGGGGAACTTCCTCGCGGAGCCGGTGCCGGACGAGCCGAGAAGGGCTGTCCATCGGGGACGCCCGTTGTCCTGACGGCCGTTCTGCAGCCCTACGACGCCCGGGAGTTCGGCATGCCCGGCACGGTCCGGGGGCCCGGGGTGGGCGACGCTGTGCGAGCCGCCGTGGCCTCGGGGCGGGCGGCCGCGGAGCGCCGTCGGGGAGCGTCCGTACGGCGGCTGCGGCTGCGCCGGCTGTCGGCGTCCTTCACGAACTCGGGGAGGACCCGGGGCGGCCAACTGCCGATGGTGAGCATCCCCATGGAGTGGGCACGGGCGACCAGCGCGGCTCGATTGGGCGCCTTGAGTCGGCGCAGCATCAGACCGACGTGGTACTCCACACCCTGCCTGCTGAGGTAGAGACGGGCGGCCAGCTGCACCGTGGAGGCGCCGCTGGCGACGCCTTCGAGGATCTGCGCGTCGAGTTCGGTGAGCAGCTGCCGGCGGCCGGCCGGCGCGTCCTCCTGGCCGGTGAGCGAGGCGGAGGCGTCGTCGGGCCGGACCACCACGACGAACGACGGAGCCTGTTCCGACTCGCTCCGTACCGCTATGCCGGTCAGTTCGCCCGAGAACGGCACTTCCTCGCCCCGTATTCCCACCATCCGTTCCACGAACCGGGCGCGCTGCCCCTCGGCCAGGCGGGCGAAGTGCCGGTTCAGCAGCCCGGGGGCGCTGGGGTGCAGAAGGGAGTAGAGGCTGCGTCCGCAGGCGTCGGCTGAGTCCTGGCCGAACAGCCGGAAGAACTCCGCGTCGGCGGCCATGATCGCGAGCGATTCGTCGAGGCTCGCCATGCAGGCCTGTTGGTGGTCGAGCGGGCGCCGTCCCGCCCCGAGGGCGGGCTGGTCGGACACACGCGGGGTGTGGGGGGTCTGCGGGGGGAGGGGCGCCGCCGTCGGCATCGGGTCGGCGTATTGCTGGGATGTCAAGGGAGCTACCGTCTTTCTGCGGTCGACGCACCGGGAAATCCGACCGTCGAATGAGGCATTGGTCGTCCTCGCTCCATCGGTCCACGGAGCGAAGTGCCTTTCTTGCATTGGTATTCCGCTGATCAGAACCCTAGGAAGACCGCATCCCGGGAGTCAACGCGACATGTGGCAAATAGCAAAACACTGTGGTGTCCCGGTGCGGTGGTTCGGTATCAATACGGTGCGGTAGCAATAACTCTTTGTCATGGTGCGATTGTTGAGAGAGGCCGGCGCCGCCAGGCGACGCCGGCCCCTACGGCAAAGACGAGGGCGCGGAGGTCAGTAGGGCGCCACCGCAGCAGGCGAGTTGGGCTGCCGGTCGAGTTCTCGCAATGCCTCGGAGAGATGCACTCGCCCGGGAATTGACATCTTGCGGTAGCAATTCGTCAGATGCTTTTCCACGGCACGGCACGTGATGTTCAGCTCGTTGGCGATCTTCTGGTTCGTCATCCCCGAGGCGGCCAGCTCGGCGACCTTCCGCTCCGCGGGGGTCAGTTGACCGCGGGTGGCCTCCGGGTCCGGCGGCGCCTCGGCCAGCAGTTCCTCCGCTCGCCGGGCCAGCCAGGGGGTGTCGCACGCGACTGCCTCCGCGTGGGCCCGGCGCAGCGCCGCGCGGCCATGGGTGTCGGCCGGGCCGAGGCGCTCACCGAGGTCCAGCAGGGCCTGGCACAGCTCGAAGCGGTTGGCGGACAGCTGCAGTACCTCCACGGCCTCTCTGAGCACGTCGGTGCTGCCCGGACCCTCGACCATGTGGCTGTACACGCGCAGTGCCCGGCCGAGCGGCCCCGGCGCCCCCCAGGCACGGGCCCATTTCACCTCCAGCGCGCTCAGCTCCCTGGCCTGCTCGCGCTCGCCGAGGTAGAGGTGCAGAAACGCGGCGGCCGAGGCCCAGGGGAGCAGCGCCGGGTTGTGCCACCCGCACTGCTCAAGACGCCGTCCGGCGTCGAGGAAGTAGCCCAGCGCCGCTTCCGGATCGCCCCTCCGCGCCGCGCTCTGCCCCTTCAGCATGGCCAGTCCCGACCACACATACGGATCGTCCTCCGCCCGGTACTTGACGGCGAGCAGCCGGTCGGCGAGCTGGTCGTCCCCGGTGAGGATCGCGCACGTGGCGAGGGTCATCGAGGACAGGGTGAAGACCTCCTCGTGCTTCGACCCGGCCAGTTCGAAGGCGGCGAGCGCCTGCTTCTTGGCCACCGTCAGACGGCCACGGGCCAGCGAGACGAGTGCCTGCTCGGTGCCGATCAGCGCCTGCTCCACGCGCGTCTGCCGCCCCACCGCGTTCTGCCGGACCGCGTCGAGCCAGGAACTCAGCTCCTCGACGGCGTCCGCGGCCACGAGGCCGGCCACCACCAGCGGCATGGTGGTGTGCACATGCGCGGGCAGGGCCGGCTCGCTCTCCAGGACACGCTTCGCGAGCTGTGCCACCTCATGGGCGGGCAGCGCGTTGGCGAACGTCGCGGCACCGATCAGCGGGGCGAGCAGCTCCCGCTCGGCCACGGTGCCGGTCTTCGGCTCGGGGCCCAGACCGACGAGACGGGCCACGGAGTCGGCCAGCTTCACCGGATCGGACAGCGTCGACTGCCGGATGCGGGCCTCCACACGCAGCGCCAGCTCCCGTTCCGGTCCGTGCAGCCGGTCCACGGGCCCCAGCGCGTCCGCCGCCTCCTGCAGCAGCTCCTGGACGGGCAGCAGCGTCGAGGAGAACGCGCTGGGCGCCAGCCGCACCACGGCCCGCGCGCGCCGTACGGGGCCGTCGCACAGCAGGACGGCCTGGGCGATGTGCCGCACGGCCGTGTACGGGGCGAAGCTGCGTTCCGACGTGGCCAGGTCGATCAGCAGTTCCGCTCTTTCCTCGTCCGGTGAACCGCCCATCAGGGCCCGCCGCAGATAGCGTGCGGCGACCTCGGGTGCGCCCCTGCCCTGCGCGGCGCCGGCCGCCGCGCGCAGCACGTCGGTGGCCCATGCGTAGGTCGGTGCGGTGAGGGCCATCAGATGCCTCGCCACCTGCTCGGCAGGCCGGCCGGACCGGTGCAGCAGCTCGGCCGCCAGCGCGTGCATGGCGGTCCGTTCCTCCGGGGGGATGCCCTCCGCCACCGCCTCCTGCACGAGGGCGTGCACATACCGGGGAGGCTGCTCGCCGTTCGTCAGACCGAGAGCTGTCAGCTTCCGCAGGGCGTGGTCCCGCCCGGTGGCGTCCACCTCGGCCAGCTTGCTCAGCAGCTCCGGTGTCGTGTCGTCCCCGAGCACGGCCATGGCCCGGGCAACCCTCCTGACCTGCTCCGCCTGCGCGTCCAGGCGCAGCAGCAGCCGCTGTTGCAGCGCGGCGGGCCGGAGTGCGGCGGCGGCCTCCGCGTTGTCCGCGACGGGCTGGAGGTCCCGGTGCGCGGAATCCGCCAGCAGACAGTGGAGGATCAGGGGATTGCCGCCGGTGGCCCGCTGGCAGGCCGCGGCGAACACCCCGTCCGGCGCTTCGCCGTAGTACCGGCGGATCAGCGCGTGAGTGTCCTTCCAGGCGAGGTTGCCCGGGCGCAGGATGTGCGTGGCTTGTCCGATGACCCCCTGGACCGCCGGATGCCCGGCAAGGTCGTCGCCCTCGCGGACGGCGCACACCAGCAGCACCGGCAGGCCGGCGAGCCGCCCGCCCAGGTGTCGCAGCCACTGGAGGGTGGCCGGGTCCGCCCACTGCAGGTCGTCGACGAGCAGCAGAACGGGCTGGTCGCGGGCCATGTTCTCGACGAGCGCGGTGAGGCTGTCCAGAACGGGCTGCGCCGGTACAGCACCGGCGGGTCGGCAGGCCTCGAGTTCGCTGCGCAGATCACTCGCGCTCCCCGCGGTCCACCGCGCCATCTCCTCGGGCGAAGCGTGCCGTAGCGCCGGTTCCAGGAGCTGGCGGGCCGCACCCAGGGGGAAGTCCCGCTCCATCGGCGCCGCGTTCACCCGCAGGTGCAGGGCTCCCCGCGCCGCGCGGAGGGCGCCGATGCCGTCGAGGAGTGCTGATTTGCCGACCCCCAACGGACCGGTGACCAGTACCAGGGCGCCTCGCCCGCTTCCGAGGACGGTGGCTGCCAGGTCGAGTTCCACCTCGCGGTCCAGCAACATCAGGTTCAGGTCCCTTCAGACCGCGAGCTGTTTTTGCAGCGGCGTGTGCCGAGGGTGTCGCACTCTGCGCGGACAAGCGGGCGGGGTACCGGGTATTTCCCGACCGCACCGCCGTCGGTGTTCGGCGCACAGGGTGCGTACTGCTACGGACATGCCGCCGTGGGTGGCACCGGCGGAGGGGCAGGAAGCGCAAAAAACCGGCGGGGCAGTGCGGTCGAGGCAGCCTGCCGGGTTTCTGCCGCTTACGCCGAGCGCCCGGCGTGTATTGCAGCGAGCTGGTCTCTGGTGCTTCCTGTCGGCGTTCACCTTCCAACGGCAGTGTGATGCACGGGAATTTCGTCGTTCTCCGTGTTCAAGGTTGCCACATCGTTCTGTGAAACCCGCTCGGGGGCGTTGCGTGAGGTGCTGGGGCCGCAATCGAAGGGCGTCCTCACCGATCTCTGAAGGGCCGCAAGGAAATACTCGGCGGTAACGGCCCCGGGGAAAGAGATTCGACTGTGACAGGTATCCGTCATGAAATATTTCGCAGGAGTTCGGGTTCGGTGCGGCTCCGAGCGGCGCAGACACCGTGGATCGCACGGTGACGGCAAAGCGGGAATTCGCGGGCGCTGCCCAGTGGTGACGGTATGGCCAATGTTACGCACGCATCTCAGGCGTACTGCGAGGTTCTTGAGGAGAATATGAGGCTTCTCCTCCGCCGGGGCCCGTGGCTTGTGGCCGGGGTGAGGCGCGGCGGTCCGGCCGCCTCATGGGGTGCACGGGCAGCCGGATCTGAACCCCTCAGTCATGCCTGTTCGGCTGTCTGACAAGTTCACGAGGAATCGTGGAACCCCAGGTGAGGGGTGTCAACCGGACCAACGGCCCGATCTGCGGCGCCGAACGTCACGGATCGCATCGGCGCAGGTCGTGGCCGGTTCCATGCCCTGGCGGCGGGCGAGTTCGGCCACTCTTCTAGGGAAATACACAGAAGTGACCTCTGGCCGTTGACGCCTCACGTGCGACGACCACAGGATGCGAGGCATGGCCGACCTGGACAGCGGAACGGAACCCTGGGCAGGGGAACAGCAGGGGCATTCTCCCGGGGCGCCCATGCCGGGGAGCCCGCCGTACTGAGCGCCCTGCGGGGCGCCGTCGTCCGGCCGGCCGGACCGGGTCGGGTGGGCAGCGCGGCACAAAGCACCCGCCCCCGGGACGCGGAAACGCCTACGGCACCGGCGCTCCGGGGCGGTCCGGAACGCCGGTGACGCACATGTCCAGCCCGGCTACGGGAGCGTCCTCATCCCCGCGACCAGGGTCCTGGCCTGCACATTCAGGTGGTGGCTGTACTTCAGCAGCTCATCCATCTGACAGAGCGTCACCCATCGGAAGTCCTCGGGTGCCTCCGTCGGAAAGCCCTCGTCCACCTCGATGATCAGGTAGCGGCTGCGGGCATGGCGGAAGCGGCCGCCCTCCTCCGACAGCACGGCATCGAACAGTGTCCGCTCCGGACCGCGCTCCAGCACGGCATCGAGATACCGGGGACGGTCCGCGGCCGGAAGATGGGCATAGCTCTCCGGAGTGCACTGCACCGTCGGCCCCAGCTCCACCACGTCGAGGAACCCCGGCTCGACCCGTGCGCTCAGCAGCGCGTGCGGCACCCCGCCGATCCGCTTCACCAGCAGCGCGGCGATCCCCAGCCCGTGCGGTTCGAGCAGCGGCTGTGACCAGGCCGGGACCTCGCGCCGGTGCGAGCTGACATCGACGGCGACGATGCTGAAGAAGAGCCCGCTCTCATGCGAGATCGCCTCGTCCGAGCGGCGCCAGCCCGCTGCCTCGCGCAGCGGCAGCGGCTCGGTGGCGATCTCGTGCCGGGCCCGTCGCGTCGTGACCCAGCTGCGGATCTCCGTATCGGAGTGCAGGCCGGAGTGAGCCTGCGCCGTACCCGCACGCCAGTCGGGGATGCAGGACAGCACCGTACGGGCATCCATGTTCAGCAGATCGGGATGGCGCAGCAGCACGCCGAGCTGGCCCAGCGTGACCCAGCAGAAATCCTCGCCCGCCTCGACCTCGGGCCCGACCTCGACCACCATGTTGCGGTTGCGCTTGCGGAAGAACCACGACCCCTGCTCGGACTGGAGCACATCGGCCAGCACCCGGCTCGGATCGGGGTCGATGAAGCAGTCGATGTACGGCACGGCGGAACCACCGTGCACCCGCGTGTAGTTGCTCTTGGTGGCCTGCACCGTGGGGGAGAGCTGCACCCCGTTGATGTTCCCCGGCTCCGGCTTGGCCTGCATCAGACAGTGCAGCACCCCGTTGATCTCGCGGACCGCGATGCCCAGCACACCGATCTCCGGCTGGTGGATGATCGGCTGGCACCACTCCCGGACCGGCCCGTAGTCGGAGCGGACCCGGATGCCCTCGACGGAGAAGAAGCGCCCGCTGTCATGCCGCAGGTTCCCGCTTCTGGGAGCGAAGTTCCAGCCCCGCAGTTCCTCGAAGGGTATCCGGCTGACCTCCAGCGCATGGGTACGCTGCCGCTCCTCGAACCACGCGTGAAACGCCTCGTTGCTCATCACCCCGCCCTCGATGGCGAGCGCGGAGGCGGCCAGCCGGCCGGACAGTCCCGCCGCCCGCCGGGCAGACAGTGCGGGGCCGGATGACCACAACGGCCCCACTGCGCTGTCCACATGCATTGCTGCACCCTCCCTGCCGATGTGTGTGCGGCGCCGGACGGCCGCCCTCTCCCCTCACAGCCTGCACGGGAGAGTTCTGGCATTTGCCTAGTCCTCTGCGTCCTGTCCCCGATGGCCGGGAGGGGCGGGAAGGTGGCCAAGGCACCCAGGCGCCCGCGAAACGGGTACCGGGGCCCGCCGCCGAAGGCTTGCGGCAAGCGGGTGCGCACCGCTGCGGAAGCCCTGCTCAGGGCCGTACGGAAGGAGCCTCCGCCGCGCCTAGGAGTTCCCCTAGAGGTGACCTTCGGCCCACCTTTCGGAGCCCGCCGCTGTGGAACGGTGAGCGCAAGCCGGTGCCGCTTCGCGTAGGGAGTGCGATTGATGAACGGGTCGGAATCCGCGGGCTCCACGATTCCCTCGCCACCCGGCGAGCCGATCGCGGTCATCGGCCTTTCCTGCCGCCTGCCCGGGGCAGCCGACCCCGACACTCTCTGGGAACTCCTCCGCGACGGCAGAAGCGCCGTCACCGAGGCGCCGGCCGACCGCTGGACCGCCGAACTCCTGGAGCGGTCAGGGGTGTCCGAGCCGGCCCGGGGCGGCTTCCTCGACGAAGTCGCCGCCTTCGACGCCACCTTCTTCGGCGTCTCACCGCGCGAGGCGCGGTCGATGGACCCGCAACAGCGACTCGCCCTCGAACTCGGCTGGGAGGCCCTGGAGAACGCCCGCATCCGCCCCGAACGGCTCCACGGCCACCGGACCGGGGTGTACATCGGAGCCACCGTCGAGGACTACGCCGTACTCGTCCACCAGCAGGGCACCGCGGCACTCGACCACCACACCCCGACCGGCCTCAACCGCGGACTCATCGCCAACCGCCTCTCCTACCACCTCGGCCTGCGCGGCCCCAGCATGACGCTGGACACCGCTCAGTCCTCGTCGCTCGTCGCGGTCCAGGCCGCATGCGACAGTCTGCGTCGCGGAGACTGCCACACCGCCCTGGCCGGCGGGGTGCACCTCAACCTCGCCCCCGAGAGCACCATCGCGATGTCCCGCCTCGGCGCACTCAGCCCGAGCGGCCTCTGCCACACCTTCGACGCCCGCGCCGATGGGTTCGTACGCGGCGAGGGAGGCGGCCTGGTCGTCCTCAAGCCGCTGGCCAGGGCACTGGCGGACGGCGACCATGTCCACTGTGTGATCCGTGGCGGAGCGGTCAACAACGACGGCGGCGGGCCCGGACTCACCACCCCGGATGCCGCCGCGCAGGAAGAGGTGCTGCGCCTGGCCTGCGAACGTGCCGGTGTCCACCCCGGCGATATCGGCTATGTGGAGCTGCACGGCACCGGCACCAGGGTCGGCGACCCCATCGAGGCGGCGGCTCTCGGCGCCGCCCTCGGCACCGACCCGCGGCGGAGCACCCCGCTGCCGGTGGGTTCGGTCAAGTCGAACATCGGCCACCTGGAAGGGGCCGCGGGAATCGCAGGGCTGCTGAAGGCGGTGCTCTGCGTGGAGCACGGGCACCTCGTGCCGAGCCTGAACTTCAGCACACCCCACCCCGACATTCCGCTCGACGCCCTGAACCTGCGGGTGCAGACGGAGTCTTGTCCATGGACGGCGCAGCGGGGACGCCAACTCGTCGCGGGCGTCTCCTCGTTCGGCATGGGCGGGACGAACGCGCACCTGATCGTGGGGCGGGCCGAGCAGTCCGAGCAGCCCGACCGGCCTGATGGGACGGAGTCGGCCGAGGAGGAGGGTGCTGCTGCGCCGGCGGCCGTGCGCCCCGGTGCGGGTGCGGGTGTGGTGGTGCCGTGGGTGGTGTCGGGGCGTTCCGCGGGTGCGTTGGCGGGGCAGGCGGAGCGGTTGGTGTCGCGGGTGGTGGGTGCCGGATGGTCGCCGGTTGATGTGGGTTGGTCGCTGGTGGCGTCGCGGTCCTCGTTCGAGCACCGGGCGGTCATCGTCGGGGCCGAGACCGGCGAATTGACCTCCGGGGTGCGCGCGGTGGCGGAGGGACATCCCGATGCCGCGGTGACATTCGGCGAGGTGTCCGACCGCGCTGGCGGGACGGTGTTCGTGTTCCCGGGGCAGGGGTCGCAGTGGGTGGGGATGGCGGTGGAGTTGTTGGACTCGTCGCCGGTGTTCGCTGAGCGGTTGGCGGAGTGTGGGGCGGCGTTGGAGCCGTTCACGGACTGGTCGTTGAGTGGTGTGTTGCGTGGGGTGGAGGGCGCGCCGGGTCTGGATCGGGTGGATGTGGTGCAGCCGGTGTTGTGGGCGGTGATGGTGTCGTTGGCGGAGGTGTGGCGGGCTCATGGTGTGGAGCCTGCGGCGGTGGTCGGTCACAGCCAGGGGGAGATCGCGGCGGCTTGTGTCGCCGGAGCGTTGAGTCTGGACGACGGCGCTCGGGTGGTGGCGCTGCGGAGCAAGGCGATCCGTGCGCTGTCGGGGCGTGGCGGGATGGTGTCGGTGGCGTTGCCCCGGCCCGAGACGGAGGAGTTGATCAAGACATGGAACGGTCGGGTCTCGGTTGCGGCCGTCAACGGTCCGTCGTCGGTGGTGGTGTCCGGTGATGGTGATGTTCTGGACCGGTTGGTGGCGGAGTGCCGGGAGCGTGGGGTGCGCGCGCGACGGGTCGAGGTGGACTACGCCTCGCACTCGGCGCATGTGGAGTCCATCGAGGAGACGCTGAGGGAGGCCCTGGCGCCCCTCACGCCGCGGGAGTCTTCCGTGCCGTTGTTCTCCACGGTGACGGGGGAGTGGCTGGACACGGCGGCGATGGATGCCGGGTATTGGTATGCGAATGTGCGGCGGACCGTGGAGTTCGCGCCTGCCGTCGAAGCCCTCGCCGCAGCCGGTCACCGCACGTTCGTGGAGGTCAGCCCGCATCCGGTGCTGACGATGCCGGTGCAGGAGAGGGTGGAGGACGCGGCTCCCGAGGCGGTGGTGGTGGGCACGCTGCGCCGTGGCGAGGGCGGGCTCGCCCGGTTCTACCTCTCATTGGGCGAGCTGTATGTGAACGGGGTGGACGTCGACTGGTCCCCGGCCTTCGCCGCCCATGGTCCCCAGCTCGTGGATCTGCCCACCTACGCGTTCCAGCGCGAGCGGCACTGGGTGGAGCACACCGCCGCCGAGCGTCCCGGTCGCACCGCTTCCCCTGAGCCGGCCCGGCCCGCCGACGCCACTGTCGCCGATGCCACGCCCGCCGGTCCCGCTGCGGGCCGGCCGACGCTCGATGTCGTACGGGAGAACGCTGCCGCGGTGCTCGGCCATCGGGAGCCCTCCGCGATCAACGCGGGCCGGACCTTCAAGGATCTGGGCTTCGACTCCGTCACCTCGGTGGAGCTGCGCAATCGGCTGAACCGGGCGCTCACGGTACGGCTGCCGCCCACGGCGCTGTACAACCATCCCTCTCCCGCCCGGCTGGCCCGCCATATCGACGCGGAGTTCCTGGACGGCGGCAGCGCCCTGGAACCAGCGCACCGCCCGGCCATCGACCCCGACGAGCCGATCGCCGTCGTCGCGATGGCCTGCCGCTACCCCGGTGGCGTGCGGTCGCCCGAAGATCTCTGGCAGGTGCTGCGGGACCGCGTGGACGTGGTGTCGCCGTTTCCCACCGACCGGGGCTGGAACACCGACGGCCTGTACGACCCGGACCCCGAACGTTCGGGCACCAGTTACGTACGCGAGGGCGGGTTCCTGGATGCCGCGTCCTTCGACGCCGGGTTCTTCGGGATCTCGCCGCGCGAGGCCCTGGCGATGGACCCGCAGCAGCGGCTTCTCCTGGAGACCTCCTGGGAGGCGCTGGAACGGGCAGGTATCGACCCGGCGGGAATCCGCGGCAGTCGCACGGGCGTGTTCGTCGGCGCCATGGCGCAGGAGTACGGCCCCCGTCTCCATCAGGCGAACCACCAGGTCGAGGGGCATGTCCTGACCGGAACGACCACGAGCGTCGCCTCCGGACGCATCGCCTACACGCTCGGTCTTGAGGGACCGGCCATCAGCGTGGACACGGCGTGCTCGTCATCGCTGGTGGCGCTGCATCTGGCGGCGCAGGCGCTGCGCGGCGGAGAGTGCACCCTCGCGCTCGCCGGCGGGGCGACGGTGATGTCCCGGCCGGGAATGTTCGTGGAGTTCAGCCGGCAGCGGGGACTCGCGCCGGACGGACGGTGCAAGCCCTTCGCCGCTGCCGCCGACGGCACGGCCTGGGGCGAGGGCGCCGGAATCCTGCTGCTGGAACGCCTGTCGGACGCCCGGCGCAACGGTCACCCGGTGCTGGCCGTGATACGCGGCAGCGCCACCAATCAGGACGGCGCCTCGAACGGCCTCAGCGCCCCCAACGGGCCCTCGCAGGAGCGCGTCATCCGGGCCGCGCTCGCCGCTGCCGGGCTGCAGCCGTCCGAGGTCGACGCGGTCGAGGCGCACGGTACCGGGACGACGCTCGGCGACCCCATCGAGGCCCAGGCCCTCCTCGCCACGTACGGCGAGGGCCGCGATGAGGACCGGCCGCTGTGGCTCGGCTCGCTCAAGTCCAACATGGGGCACACCCAGGCCGCTGCCGGGGTCGCGGGAGTCATCAAGATGGTGCTCGCGCTGCACCACCGCCTCCTGCCGGAAACCCTGCACCTCGATGCACCGTCCCCGCATGTGGACTGGTCGGCAGGCACGGTACGGCTGCTCACCGCGGCGCAGCCGTGGGAGGAGAACGGGCAGGTGCGCCGGGCCGGAGTCTCGTCGTTCGGCATCAGCGGCACCAATGCGCACGTGATCGTGGAACAGCGTCCGCCGGAAGCCCCGCACGGGCCGGACGACGACGCGGTGCAGGGCGCCAACGCTGAGCAGGGCAGCGCTGCGGAGCAAAGTGGCAGCGCGGAGCAGGGCGGTGACGAAGCGGGCGACGGCGCCGCCGGTCGTCCGGTTGTGCCATGGGTCGTACACGGCCGCACCCCGAATGCACTGCGCGCACAGGCGGCCGCGCTCGCCACCCATCTCGACGCCCTCCCCGACGCCGCACCGTACGACGTGGCGCACTCCCTGCTCACGACCCGCGCGGCAATGGAACAGCGTGCTGTGCTCATCGGCGATGCCCCTGCTGCGCTGCTCGCGGCCCTGCACGCCGTGGCCGAGGGGGACACCGGCCCCCACACCGCCACCGGCTCCGTACCCGCTGCCCCCGGTCCAGGAGCGGTGTTCGTGTTCCCGGGGCAGGGGTCGCAGTGGGTGGGGATGGCGGTGGAGTTGTTGGATTCCTCGCCGGTGTTTGCGGGTCGGTTGGCGGAGTGTGGGGCGGCGTTGGAGCCGTTTGTTGATTGGTCGTTGAGTGGTGTGTTGCGTGGGGTGGAGGGCGCGCCGGGTCTGGATCGGGTGGATGTGGTCCAGCCGGTGTTGTGGGCGGTGATGGTGTCGTTGGCGGAGGTGTGGCGGGCTCATGGTGTGGAGCCTGCGGCGGTGGTCGGTCACAGCCAGGGGGAGATCGCGGCGGCTTGCGTCGCCGGGGCGTTGACCTTGGAGGACGGTGCGCGGGTGGTGGCGCTGCGGAGTAGGGCGATCCGTGCGCTGTCGGGTCGTGGCGGGATGGTGTCGGTGGCCCTGTCCTCGTCCGAGGTCGCGGAGCTGATCGAGCCGTGGGGCGGCCGTGTTTCGGTTGCGGCGGTCAATGGTCCGTCGTCGGTGGTGGTCTCCGGTGATGCGGATGCGTTGGACGAGCTGATGGAGGGCTGCCGGGAGCGCGAGGTCCGGGCGCGTCGGATCGAGGTGGATTACGCCTCGCATTCGGCTCATGTGGAGTCGATACGTGAGGAGTTGCTGGACGTTCTGGCGCCGGTCGCACCCCGGAAGCCGGCCGTGCCGCTGTTCTCCACGGTGACGGGGGAGTGGCTGGAGACAGCGGAGATGGACGCCGGTTACTGGTATGCGAACCTGCGGCGGACCGTGGAGTTCGCGCCTGCCGTTGAGGCTCTTGTCGCGGCCGGTCACCGTACGTTCGTGGAGGTCAGCCCGCATCCCGTGCTCACCGTGCCGCTTCAGGAAACCGTCGAGGACGCGGGCGCGGATGCGGTGGTGACGGGCACGCTACGCCGGGACGACGGAGGCCTCGCCCGGCTCTACACCTCCCTCGGTGAGCTGTATGCGAACGGTGTCGACGTCGACTGGTCCCCCGTGTTCGCCGACCGGCGCCCGCATCGGGTGGAGCTGCCGACGTATGCGTTCCAGCGGCAGCGCTTCTGGCTGGAGCCGGATGCGCCGACTGTGGCTGCATCCCCTGAGGAAGAGGCGTTCTGGGCGGCAGTCGGGGACCAGGACGCGGAAGCGCTGGTGGGCACGCTCGGGCTGCCCGGCGTCGAGTCCCTGAACGAGGTGCTTCCGGCGCTGTCGTCGTGGCACCGGAGCCGACGGCAGCGTGAGACGGCGGACGGGTGGCGCTATCGCGTGGTGTGGCGGCCGCTCACCGAGCCGGCCGCCGGGCAGCTCGACGGCAGCTGGCTCGTGGTGGTTCCGGCCGGGTACGAGGACGACGCGCTGGTGCAGGGTGCCCGGGAGGCGTTGGAGGAAGCGGGCGCACGCATCCACTCACTGACGGTGGACGGCTGCGCCGAGCTGGTGGAGCTGCTGCGCGCCGAGTCCGTTCCGTATGCCGGAGTGCTGTCACTGCTGGCCCTGGAGGAGCGGCCGGACCCGACCCACCCCTCTGTTCCCACCGGTCTGTCGCTCACCCTCGCACTGCTCCAGGCGCTCGGAGACGCCGGGATCGGCGCCCCGCTGTGGTGCGTCACCCGAGGTGCGGTCGCTACCGGTGGCTCCACCGCGGGCTCCACCGGTGAGGACGGTGCGCCGGTGAATCCCGACCAGGCCGGGGTCTGGGGGCTCGGCCGGGTCGCCGCGCTGGAGCACCCGGAGCGCTGGGGTGGGCTGATCGACATGCCCGCCGCCCAGGCCGGTGGCCAGCCGGCGGCGGACGGCCGGTCGGCGGCGTTGATGGCGCGGGTACTGGCGGCCGGTGACGACGAGGACCAGCTCGCTGTCCGCGGGGCCGCCCTGTTCGGGAGGCGGCTGATTCCCGCACCGGTCGCCGGTGTGACACCGCGGCGCTCCTGGCGGCCGCGCGGCACCGTCCTCGTCACCGGCGGCACCGGAGCGCTGGGCGCCCATATCGCCCGTTGGCTCGCCGCCCAGGGCGCGGAACATCTCGTCCTCACCGGCCGTCGTGGCGCCGCTTCCCCCGGTGTGGCCGCGCTGTGCTCCGAGCTCCGTGACCAGGGTGTTCGGGTCACTGTGGCGGGCTGCGACATCGGCGATCGGCAGATGGTGGCGGACCTGGTGCGGCAGATCGAGCAGGACGGGGAACCCGTGCGGGCCGTGGTGCACGCCGCCGGTGTCAGCGCCCTCGGCCCGCTGGCCGGAGCCGGGCCGGAGGACCTCGCGGCGGCGCTCGTCGGCAAGGTCGCGGGCGCCGGCCATCTGTCCTCCGTACTCGACCCCGCACAACTCGACGCCGTCGTCTACTTCTCGTCCATCTCCGGCACCTGGGGAGTGGCCGACCACGGCGCATACGCGGCGGCCAACGCTCTCCTCGACGCCCATGCCGAACAGGGCAGGGCCGACGGGCTGCCGGTGCTGTCGGTCGCCTGGGGCCCCTGGGCCGGCGGCGGCATGATCGCCGACTCGAACCACGAGGTACTGCGGCGCCGCGGAGTGCCCGTCATCGACCCGGACACCGCGCTCACCGCGCTCCGGCAGGCGCTCGACCACGGCGACACCTCGATCGCGGTCGCCGAGGTGGACTGGCGGCGCTTCAGCAGCGTCTTCACCTCGGTACGGCCGAGCCGACTGTTCACGGAGATCCCCCAACTCGCGACGGACGAGAGCGAGAACGAGGGCCGAGGCGAAGACGGGCACGGGGACGGGAGCGGAGACGACGGCAGTGACGGCACGGTGCGCGGGTCCGCACGGTCGCTGCTCGCCGAGCGGCTCGCCGGACTCGATGCCCGACACGGCACCGCCGCACTCCTGGATCTCGTCCGCGAACAGACGGCCTCCGTGCTCGGTCACGACAAGTCGGCCCCCGTGGACTCCGAACGCCCCTTCAAGGAGCTGGGTTTTGACTCCCTGACCGCCGTCGAACTGCGTAACCGCCTGAGTCGTGCCACCGGGCTGCGACTGCCACGGACGGTCGTGTTCGACCACCCCAGCCCGGCCGCGCTCGCAGGCTACGTCGGCACGGAGATCCTCGGCGAGGAGGAATCCGCCGCGAAGCCGTCTGCGGCGCCCGCGCCCCTGGCCGTGCCCGCGCCCGTCCCCGCAGAGGCCGACCCGATCGCCATCGTGTCCATGGCCTGCCGCTACCCGGGGGGCGTCCAGTCTCCCGAGGACCTGTGGCGGCTGGTGCGGGAGGGCACCGATGCGATGTCCGCCTTCCCCACCGACCGCGGATGGGACCTGGCGGGCCTCTACGACCCCGATGCCGACCAGCCGGGCAGCAGCTACGTCCGGGAATCCGGATTCCTGCGCGACGCCGGTGACTTCGACGCCGAGTTCTTCGGAATCTCGCCGCGCGAGGCCCTGGCGATGGACCCGCAGCAGCGGCTCCTCCTGGAGACCTCCTGGGAGGTCTTCGAGCGTGCGGGCATCGACCCCAAGTCCCTGCGGGGCAGCGGGACCGGTGTCTATATGGGCGTCACCGACCAGGAGTACGGGAACCGCCTCCGCGCGGCGGACCCCGGGCAGATCGAGGGATATCTCGCGACCGGGGCGGCCACCAGCGTGGCATCCGGCCGGGTCGCCTACACCCTGGGACTGGAAGGCCCGGCCGTAACGGTCGACACGGCATGCTCGTCGTCACTGGTCGCCCTGCACATGGCCGTGCGAGCACTCCGCTCGGGGGAGTGCTCGCTCGCCGTCGCGGGAGCCGCCATGGTCATGGCTGACCCCGGGCCGTTCATCGGTTTCAGCCGTCAGCGGGGGCTGGCGCGGGACGGCCGGTGCAAGCCGTTCTCGGCGGCGGCCGACGGCTTCGCGCTCTCCGAGGGCGTCGGCGTGCTGCTGGTGGAACGCCTGTCGGATGCCCGCCGTAACGGGCACCCGGTGCTGGCGGTCGTCCGCGGAACCGCGATCAACCAGGACGGTGCGTCGAACGGCCTGACCGCGCCGAACGGGCCTTCGCAGCAGCGGGTGATCCGGGCCGCGCTGGCCGATGCCGGTCTGTCGGCCGGTGAGGTGGACGTGGTGGAGGCGCACGGCACCGGTACGTCGCTGGGTGATCCGATCGAGGCGCAGGCGTTGCTGGCCACTTACGGGCAGGACCGGGAGGCGGACCGGCCGCTGTGGCTCGGCTCGGTCAAGTCGAACATCGGGCACACCCAGACCGCTTCCGGGATGGCCGGTGTCATGAAGACGGTGTTCGCCGTGCGGCATGCCGAATTGCCGGCGACCTTGCATGTGGACGAGCCGTCGCCGCACGTGGAGTGGTCGTCGGGCGCGGTGGAGCTGCTGACCGAGGCCCGGCCGTGGACGGTGGAGGACGACCGTCCGCGCCGCGCCGGCATCTCCGCCTTCGGGATCAGCGGGACCAATGCACATGTGATCGTCGAGCAGGCGGAGCAGCCCGAGCAGGAACGGGAAGGGGAGTCGGCTTCGGCCTTGCCTTCGTCTTCGGCCTCCGATGGCGTGGTCGTGCCGTGGGTGGTGTCAGGGCGTTCTGCTGATGCGTTGGTGGGGCAGGCGGAGCGGTTGGTGTCGCGGGTGGCGGGTGCCGGCTGGTCGCCGGTTGATGTGGGCTGGTCGTTGGTGGCGTCGCGGTCGTCGTTCGAGCACCGGGCGGTGGTGGTGGGGTCGGATGTCGATGAACTGGCTGCCAAGATGCGGCAGTTGAGCCCGAGTGAGGGGACGGGCGATCCGGGCAGGACGGTGTTCGTGTTCCCGGGGCAGGGGTCGCAGTGGGTGGGGATGGCGGTGGAGTTGTTGGATTCCTCGCCGGTGTTCGCTGAGCGTCTGGCGGAGTGCGGTGCGGCGTTGGAGCCGTTCACGGACTGGTCGTTGAGTGGTGTGTTGCGTGGGGCGGAGGGCGCGCCGGGCCTGGACCGGGTCGATGTGGTCCAGCCGGTGTTGTGGGCGGTGATGGTGTCGTTGGCCGAGGTCTGGCGGGCTCATGGTGTGGAGCCTGCGGCTGTGGTCGGTCACAGCCAGGGGGAGATCGCGGCGGCTTGCGTCGCCGGGGCGTTGACCCTGGAGGACGGCGCGCGGGTGGTGGCGCTGCGGAGTAGGGCGATCCGTGCGCTGTCGGGTCGTGGCGGGATGGTGTCGGTGGCCCTGTCCTCGTCCGAGGTCGCGGAGTTGATCGAGCCGTGGGGCGGCCGTGTTTCTGTCGCGGCGGTCAACGGTCCGTCGTCGGTCGTGGTCTCCGGTGATGCGGATGCGTTGGACGAGCTGATGGAGGGCTGCCGGGAGCGCGAGATCCGGGCGCGTCGGATCGAGGTGGATTACGCCTCGCACTCGGCTCATGTGGAGTCGATCCGCGAGGAGTTGCTCAAGGTTCTGGCGCCGGTCGCACCCCGGAAGCCGGCCGTGCCGCTGTTCTCCACGGTGACGGGGGAGTGGCTGGAGACAGCGGAGATGGATGCCGGGTACTGGTTCACCAACCTGCGGCGGACCGTGGAGTTCGCGCCCGCCGTCGAAGCCCTCATCGAGGCCGGTCACCGCACGTTCGTGGAGGTCAGCCCGCACCCCGTACTCACTGTGCCGCTCCAGGAGACTGCTGAGAGTGTGGGCGGGGAGGCGGTGGTGACAGGGACCCTGCGTCGTGATGACGGTGGTCTGTCGCGGCTCTACACCTCCCTCGGCGAGCTGTACGTACACGGTGTGGACGTGGACTGGTCCCCGGCGTTCGCCGCCCATTGTCCGCAGCTCGTGGACTTGCCCACCTACGCCTTCCAGCGCCGCCGCTACTGGCTGGAGTCCGGGCGGTCGTCGGTGGACGGTGCGGTCGACCCGGTGGATGCGCGGTTCTGGGATGCGGTGGAGCGTGCGGATCTGGAGGGTCTGGCGGCGACGTTGGGCCTGACGGAGCCGGGGGCTCTGGGTGAGGTGTTGCCGGTGCTGTCGTCGTGGCGGCAGGGTCGGCAGCGGCGGAGCACGGTGGACGGCTGGCGTTACCGTATCGTCTGGCGACCTCAACCCGAGCCGGATGAGGGTGAGTTGGCCGGGCGGTGGCTGATCGCGGTCCCCGCCGACTACCTGGACGACGACCTCGTGCGGGCGACCTCCCGTGGTCTCGGCGACCGGGCCCGCATCATGCCCGTATCGGCCACTGCCGACCGTGCGGAACTGGTGGCACAGCTGGCGGCGCTGCGCGGTGATGCTGATGCCCCGCTGCACGTGGTGTCGCTGCTCGCGCTGGACGACCGGGATGCCGACGGCCACCGGGGTGTGCCCAGCAGTCTGCTCAGCACCATGGCCCTCACCCAGGCACTCGCCGAATCGGAGGTGAAGGCCCGCCTCTGGGCGGTAACCCAGGGAGCCGTCTCCATCGACGGCGGCGCAGCAGAGCCCGAATCCCACCGGACGTCCGACCCGATCCGCCATCCCGGGCAGGCGGCCATCTGGGGTCTGGCCAGGGTCTTCGGCCTCGATCACAGTGATCGCTGGGGCGGCCTGATCGATCTGCCGGGCACCCTGGACGACGACGCGTTGCGCCGTTTCCTGGCCCTGCTCGGCGGTGACGGCGGCAGCCAGGACGAGTATGCGGTCCGCCCGTCCGGCGTCCACGCCCGGCGCATGGTGCGCGCGCCCCTCGACCCGTCGGCGGTGGCCGAGCCGTGGCGGCCGCGCGGCACCGTTCTCCTCACCGGGGGCACCGGCGCCCTCGGAGCCCATGTGGCGCGGGCGCTCGCGGAGGGCGGTGCCGAGCACCTGGTGCTCGCCGGCCGGCGCGGCCCGGACGCCCCCGGTGCGTCCGAGTTGTCCGCCGAGCTGACCGCCCTCGGCACGCGCGTCACCGTGGCCGCATGCGATGTGACCGACCGGGCCGCGGTGGCCAAGCTGCTGGACTCGTTCACGGACGAGGCTCCGCTGACCGCTGTCGTGCATACGGCGGGCGTCGTCGGCGAGGCCCGTCCACTGGGCGAGACCTCCCTCGATGACGCCATGGCCGCCGTACACGCCAAGGTTTCCGGTGCCTGTCACCTCGACGAGTTGCTGGCGGATCACCCGCTGGACGCCTTCGTGCTGTTCTCCTCCGGCGCCGGGGTGTGGGGCAACGGCGGCCAGGGACCCTACGCGGCGGCCAACGCCGCTCTTGACGCACTCGCCGAATGGCGCCGGGCACAGGGCCGCCCGGCCACCTCCATCGCCTGGGGTGCCTGGGCCGGGGGCGGCATGGTCGACGAGGCCGTGGCCGAGCAGCTGCGTCGACGCGGTGTCCCCGCAATGGATGCCCAACTGGCCGTACATGCGCTGCGGGAAGCCGTCGACCACGGGGAGACCACCCTCGTCGTCGCCGACATCCGATGGGACCGCTTCCTCCCCTCCTACACGGTGAGCGGGCACCGACCGCTTCTGGACGAGCTGCCGGACGTACGGCAACTGCTCGCCGGCCAGGAGGACACGGCGGACGAGGCCGACGAGAAGGGGCCGGACCTGCCGGGCAGGCTGGCCGCGCTGCCGGAGGCCAGGCGCAAGCGGATGCTCCTGGACCTGGTCCGCACCCATGCGTCCGCCGTACTGGGGCACTCCTCGACCGAGGCGGTCCGGCCCGCGCGCGCCTTCCGTGAGCTGGGCTTCGACTCACTGACCGGGGTGGAGCTGCGTAACCGGCTCAACGCGGTCACCGCGCTCAGGCTCCCCGCCACCCTGGTCTTCGACCACCCCACACCGACTGCGCTCGCCGCGTATCTGCGGGACGAACTCCTGCCTACGGAACCCGAACCGGAGCCCGATTCGCTACCGGTACCAGGGCTGCGACCGGAGGCAGGGCGCGGGGCCCCCGTGCTCCCCGAGCTGCGACAGGTCGCGAGCGCACTGCAAGCGGCCGGTGACGACGACACCCGGCGGGCGCTCACCGAGGGACTGCGCGGCCTGCTCGCCCAATGGGAGGGCCAGACCCCGTCACCACCGGCGACCGTCGACGACGAACTCGCGGAAGCGAGTGATGAGGACATGTTCGACCTGATCGACAGGGAACTCGGGACCGGCTGATCCGGAACGCACACCGACCGCCGGTTTCTTGAAGGGCTGACGCTACATGGACAACGAGGACAAGCTCCGCGACTACCTCAAGCGGGTCACCACGGACTTGCGGCAGACCCGCCGCAGGCTGCAGGAGGTGGAGTCGCGGGAGCACGATCCCATCGCGATCGTCGCCATGGCCTGCCGCCTTCCGGGAGGAGTGCGCTCGCCCGAGGAGCTGTGGCGGCTGGTGGCCGAAGGCACCGACGCCATCGGGCCCATGCCGACCGACCGCGGCTGGGACGTGGAGAAGCTGTACGACCCGGACCCCGACCGGGCGGGCAGCAGCTATGTCCGCCAGGGCGGCTTCCTCTACGACGCCCCGGAGTTCGACGCCGGCTTCTTCGAGATCTCCCCACGCGAGGCCCTCGCCATGGACCCGCAGCAGCGGCTCCTCCTGGAGACCTCCTGGGAGGTCTTCGAGCGTGCGGGCATCGACCCGACATCGGTACGCGGCAGCGCGGCCGGCGTTTTCGTCGGGTCGAGCAATCAGGGCTATGCCGCTTCCACCGACGGGAGCACCGCCCCGGAGGGCGTCGAGGGTCATCTGCTGACCGGGGGCTCGGCGGCTGTCCTCTCCGGACGGCTCGCCTACAGCTTCGGGCTGGAGGGGCCGGCGGTCACCGTCGACACCATGTGCTCGTCCTCGCTGGTCGCCCTGCATCTCGCCGTCCAGGCACTGCGGCACGGCGAGTGCGAGATGGCGCTCGCCTGCGGCGCGACCGTGATGTCCTCGGTACGGAACTTCGTGGAGTTCAGCCGTCAGCGGGGGCTCGCGCGAGACGGCCGCTGCAAGCCGTTCGCCGCGGCCGCCGACGGCACCGCGTGGGGCGAAGGCGTCGGCGTCCTGCTGCTGGAGCGCCTGTCGGAGGCCCGCCGCAACGGCCATCCGGTACTGGCGGTGATCCGCGGCAGCGCCACCAACCAGGACGGTGCGTCGAACGGCCTGACCGCGCCGAACGGGCCTTCGCAGCAGCGGGTGATCCGGGCCGCGCTGGCCGATGCCGGTCTGTCGGCCGGTGCGGTGGACGTGGTGGAGGCGCACGGTACGGGCACGTCGCTGGGTGATCCGATCGAGGCGCAGGCGTTGCTGGCCACTTACGGGCAGGAGCGGGAGGCGGACCGGCCGCTGTGGCTCGGCTCGGTCAAGTCGAACATCGGGCATGCCCAAGCCGCCTCCGGCATCGCCGGAGTGATGAAGATGGTGCAGGCGCTGCGCCATGGCGTCCTGCCCGCGACGCTCCATGTCGACGCGCCCTCCCCGCATGTCGACTGGTCGACGGGGAACGTCCGTCTGCTCACCGACGAGACGGCATGGCCCGAGACCGACGCGCCCCGCCGGGCCGGTGTGTCGTCCTTCGGCGGCAGCGGCACCAACGCCCATGTCCTGCTCGAACAGGCGCCGGCCGCTGAATCCGCCGACGAACAGCCCGCAGCCTCCCCCGCCCGGGACCTGGCGCCCGCCACGCTGCCCTGGGTGGTCTCCGGCCGTTCCGCGACGGCCCTGCGTGCGCAGGCAGACCGGCTGGCGTCGTGGGCGGAGACCGCCGGACCGGCGCTGGCGGACACGGGACATGCGCTGGTGGCTTCGCGTGCGGCCCTGGAGCACCGGGCCGTGGTGGTGGGCGCCGACCAGGACGCACTCGTCGCCGGACTCCGTGCCGTGGCGGAGGGCGAGACGCCCGCCGGTGCGGTGGTGGGCGACGTGGGAGCCCTGGAGGGCGACGCCGATGTGGTGTTCGTGTTCCCGGGGCAGGGGTCGCAGTGGGTGGGGATGGCGGTGGAGTTGTTGGATTCTTCGCCGGTGTTTGCGGGTCGGTTGGCGGAGTGTGAGGCGGCGTTGGAGCCGTTCACGGACTGGTCGTTGAGTGGTGTGTTGCGTGGGGTGGGGGGTGCGCCGGGTCTGGATCGGGTGGATGTGGTGCAGCCGGTGTTGTGGGCGGTGATGGTGTCGTTGGCGGAGGTGTGGCGCGCCCACGGTGTGGAGCCTGCGGCGGTCGTCGGTCACAGTCAGGGGGAGATCGCGGCGGCGTGTGTCGCCGGGGCGTTGACTCTGGAAGATGGTGCCCGGGTGGTGGCGCTGCGGAGTAGGGCGATCCGTGCGCTGTCGGGTCGTGGCGGGATGGTGTCGGTGGCGCTGTCCTCGTCCGAGGTGGCGGAGCTGATCGAGCCGTGGGATGGCCGTGTTTCGGTTGCGGCGGTCAATGGTCCGTCGTCGGTGGTGGTCTCCGGTGATGCGGATGCGTTGGACGAGCTGATGGAGGGCTGCCGGGAGCGCGAGGTCCGGGCGCGTCGGATCGAGGTGGATTACGCCTCGCACTCGGCTCATGTGGAGTCGATCCGCGAGGAGTTGCTTGAGGTTCTGGCGCCGGTGGCGCCCAGGGTGTCTGAGGTGCCGTTCTTCTCGACGGTGACGGGGGAGTGGCTGGACACGGCGGAGATGGATGCCGGGTACTGGTTCACGAATCTGCGGCAGACGGTGCGGCTGGAGCCTGCGGTGCGTGAGCTGCTGGCGTCGGATCACCGGGTGTTCGTGGAGGTCAGCCCGCATCCGGTGCTGACGATGCCGGTGCAGGAGACCGCCGAGGCGGCGGGTGTGGAGGCGGTGGTGACGGGGACCCTGCGCCGGGACGACGGTGGTCTGTCGCGGCTCTACACGTCCCTCGGTGAGCTGTATGTGAACGGTGTGGAGGTGGATTGGTCGGCGGCCTTTGCGGGGCATCGGCCGCAGCTCGTCGACCTGCCCACCTACGCCTTCCAACGCCGCCGTTACTGGCTGGAGTCTGCGTCGTCGTCGGTGGGCGGCGCGGTCGACCCGGTGGATGCGCGGTTCTGGGATGCGGTGGAGCGTGCGGATCTGGAGGGTCTGGCGGCGACGTTGGGCCTGACGGAGCCGGGGGCTCTGGGTGAGGTGTTGCCGGTGCTGTCGTCGTGGCGGCAGGGCAGGCAGCAGCGGAGCACGGTGGACAGCTGGCGCTACCGGATCGCCTGGCGGCCCCAACCCGATCCAGAACAGGGCAAGTTGGAGGGTTCCTGGCTCGTCGTCGTACCCACCGACCACCTGGACAACGACCTCGTACGAGCCACTCTCCAGGGCATGGGGGACAGCGGCGCCGACGCCGTGCTCCTCGTCCTGGAGGAGTCGACCACCGACCGCCAAGGTGTGGCCGACCAGCTGCGCGACTCTCTCAGGGCCGGTGCCCCCAGCGGCGTTGTCTCCTTCCTCGCCCTGGATGAGCGGCCGCTGACCGGGCACCCCGAGGTCACCGTGGGACTGGTCCAGTCCGTGGCCCTGATGCAGGCGCTGCTCGACGCCGCGGTGGAGGTTCCGCTGTGGCTGCTCACGACCGAGTCCGCCGCAACCGGCTTCGCCGACGACCAGGTCCGGCATCCGCTCCAGGCAGCCGTCTGGGGCCTGGCCCGTGTGTTCGCCCTGGAGCACCCCAAGCTGTGGGGCGGCCTCGTCGACCTGCCCGTCGCACTGGACGACCAAGGGGCGGCCCTGCTGTCCGGGGTCCTCGCAGCGGGAGGGGAGGAGGATCAGCTTGCCCTCCGTGGCTCCGCACTCCTCACCCGCCGGCTCACCCGCGCCCCCCTGGATGGCGGCGAGCCGGTCACCCCCTGGCGCACCAGCGGAACCGCGCTGGTCACCGGCGGTACCGGAGGCCTCGGTGCGCACACCGCCCGGCTGCTCGCCCGCAACGGTGCCGAGCATCTGGTGCTGACCAGCCGACGCGGCCCGGACGCCCCGGGTGCGGCCGAACTCCGCGACGAACTGGCTGAGTTGGGTGCCCGGGTCACCATCGTCGCCTGCGATGTGACGGACGCCGACGCGCTGGCCGAGCTGGTCGCCCGGGTCGAGTCCGAGGGCCCGGCCATCCGCTCCGTCGTGCACACCGCCGGCGTCGGTCTGCTCGTGCCGCTCGCCGACACCACACTGGAGGAGTTCGCCGAGGGCGCCCGCGCCAAGCTGCTCGGCGCCCGCAACCTCGACGCGCTCTTCGACCGCGACGGGCTGGACGCGTTCGTGCTGTACTCGTCCGTCGCCGGCACCTGGGGCAGTGGCGACCACGGTGCCTACGCCGCATCGAACTCCTACGTAGACGCGCTCGCGGCACACCGCCGCGCCCGCGGCCTGACGGGTACCTCGATCGCCTGGGGCATCTGGAGCCCGGAAGGCGGCGGCATGGCCGTCGATGTCGTCCAGGAGCAACTGCGCTGGCGCGGCATCCCGTTCATGCCGGCGCAGCTTGCTGTACTGGGACTTCAGCAGGCGCTCGACCACGATGAGACCTTCCTCGCCGTGGCCGACATCGACTGGGAACGCTTCGTCCCCGTCTTCACCGCCGCGCACCGCCGTCCGCTGCTGCACGAGATCCCCGAGGTCCTGCGGGCGCTGGAGGCCGACGAGGCCGACACGGACGCCGCCGAGAACACCTCCGAGTCGCTCCGCTCCCAGCTCGCCGGGCTGGCACCCGCCGAACGTGAGCGGCAGCTCGCCGACCTCGTGCGCAAGCAGGTCGCCGCCGTGCTCGGACACGCGGACACGTCGGAGGTCGAGACCGGCCGCGCCTTCCGTGAGCTGGGATTCGACTCCCTCACCGCGGTCGAGCTGCGCAACCGGCTCAACACCGCCACCGGACAGAAGCTCCCCGTCACCGTGGTCTTCGACCATCCGAACGTGAAGGCGCTCGCCGGGCATCTGGAGACCACCTTGGTCGGTGCCGGCGGCCCGCCGTCCCTGCCGTCCGCGGCCCCGGACACCGCGACCCCCGTCGCTCCCGCGGACGACGACCCGATCGTCATCGTGTCCATGGCCTGCCGCTATCCGGGAGGGGTGCGGTCGCCCGAGGACCTGTGGCAGCTGGTGCGGGACCGGACGGACGCGATCTCGGAGTTCCCCGCCGACCGGGGCTGGGACCTCGACGGGCTCTACGACCCGGACCCGGACCGCACCGGCACCTGCTACGTCCGCGAAGGCGGATTCCTCGACGCGGCCGGTGACTTCGACCCCGAGTTCTTCGGGATCTCGCCGCGCGAGGCCCTCGCCATGGACCCGCAGCAACGCCTCCTCCTGGAGACCTCCTGGGAGGCGATCGAGCGCGGTGGCATCGACCCCAGAACGCTGCGCGGCACCCCGACCGGCGTCTTCTTCGGGGCCGCCTACCAGGGATACGGCAACGGCGAGGTCCCGGAAGGGCTGGAGGGGCATCTCATCACCGGCACGGTGACCAGCATCGCCTCCGGCCGCATCTCCTACACGCTCGGGCTGGAAGGCCCCGCGATCACGCTGGACACGGGCTGTTCGTCCTCGCTGGTGTCGCTGCATCTGGCCGTACAGGCACTGCGCTCGGGTGAGTGCTCCCTGGCGATCGCCGGTGCCGCGGCGGTGATGAGCGAACCGATCGGCCTCGTGGGTTTCAGCCGTCAGCGGGGGCTGGCGCGGGACGGGCGGTGCAAGCCGTTCTCGGCGGCGGCCGACGGTATGGGCATGGCCGAGGGTGTCGGCGTGCTGCTGGTGGAGCGTCTGTCGGATGCCCGGCGTAACGGGCACCCGGTGCTGGCGGTGGTCCGTGGAACGGCGATCAACCAGGACGGTGCCTCCAACGGTCTCACCGCACCCAACGGCCTCTCCCAGCAGCGGGTGATCCGGGCCGCGCTGGCCGATGCCGGTCTGTCGGCCGGTGAGGTGGATGCGGTGGAGGCGCACGGTACGGGCACGTCGCTGGGTGACCCGATCGAGGCGCAGGCGTTGCTGGCTACCTACGGGCAGGAGCGGGAGGCGGACCGGCCGCTGTGGCTCGGCTCGGTCAAGTCGAACATCGGGCACACCCAGGCAGCCTCCGGCATGGCCGGGATCATGAAGACGGTGCAGGCGCTACGCCACGGCGAGCTGCCGGCGACGCTCCACGCCGATGAACCATCGCCGCACG
Source organism: Streptomyces sp. NPDC048612 (assembly GCF_043199295.1). NCBI lineage: Bacteria > Bacillati > Actinomycetota > Actinomycetes > Kitasatosporales > Streptomycetaceae > Streptomyces > Streptomyces sp. NPDC048612. The sequence continues at coordinate 106,919 of NZ_JBICVV010000003.1, read as the reverse complement.
TGGAGTGGTCGTCGGGCGCGGTGGAGCTGCTGACCGAGGCCCGGCCGTGGATGGTGGAGGACGACCGCCCGCGCCGCGCCGGTGTCTCGTCCTTCGGTGTGAGTGGGACCAATGCGCATGTGATCGTCGAGCAGGCGGAGGAGTCCGACAGGGCTGGGACGGCTGGCATAGCGACGGCCGGTGCTCCGGCGTCGGGTGTGGTGGTGCCGTGGGTGGTGTCAGGGCGTTCTGCTGGTGCGTTGGTGGCTCAGGCGGAGCGGTTGGTGTCGCGGGTGGTGGGTGCCGGATGGTCGCCGGTTGATGTGGGTTGGTCGTTGGTGGCGTCGCGGTCGTCGTTCGAGCACCGGGCGGTGGTGGTGGGGTCGGATGTCGATGAACTGGCTGCCAAGATGCGGCAGTTGAGCCCGAGTGAGGGGACGGGCGATCCGGGCAGGACGGTGTTCGTGTTCCCGGGGCAGGGGTCGCAGTGGGTGGGGATGGCGGTGGAGTTGTTGGATTCCTCGCCGGTGTTCGCGGGTCGGTTGGCGGAGTGTGGGGCGGCGTTGGAGCCGTTTGTTGATTGGTCGTTGAGTGGTGCGTTGCGTGGGGTGGAGGGCGCGCCGGGCCTGGATCGGGTGGATGTGGTCCAGCCGGTGTTGTGGGCGGTGATGGTGTCGTTGGCCGAGGTCTGGCGGGCTCATGGCGTAGAGCCTGCGGCGGTGGTCGGTCACAGCCAGGGGGAGATCGCGGCGGCTTGCGTCGCCGGGGCGTTGACCCTGGAGGACGGTGCGCGGGTGGTGGCGCTGCGGAGTAGGGCGATCCGTGCGCTGTCGGGTCGTGGCGGGATGGTGTCCGTGGCCCTGTCCTCCTCCGAGGTCGCGGAGCTGATCGAGCCGTGGGGCGGCCGTGTTTCTGTCGCGGCGGTCAATGGTCCGTCGTCCGTCGCGGTCTCCGGTGATGCGGATGCGTTGGACGAGCTGATGGAGGGCTGCCGGGAGCGCGAGGTCCGGGCGCGTCGGATCGAGGTGGATTACGCCTCGCACTCGGCTCATGTGGAGTCGATCCGCGAGGAGTTGCTCAAGCTTCTGGCGCCGGTCGTACCCCGTACGTCGTCCGTGCCGTTCTTCTCGACGGTGACGGGGGAGTGGCTGGACACGGCGGAGATGGACGCCGGGTACTGGTTCAGGAATCTGCGGCAGACGGTGCGGCTGGAGCCTGCGGTGCGTGAGCTGCTGGCGTCGGATCACCGGGTGTTCGTGGAGGTCAGCCCGCACCCCGTCCTGGCGATGCCGGTGCAGGAGACTGCTGAGGCAGCGGGTGTGGATGCGGTGGTGACGGGGACGCTGCGCCGGGACGACGGTGGTCTGTCGCGGCTCTACACCTCCCTCGGCGAGGTGTACGTACACGGTGTGGACGTGGACTGGTCCCCGGCCTTCGCCGCGCATCATCCGCAGCTCGTCGACCTGCCCACCTACGCCTTCCAGCACCGCCGCTACTGGCTCGCGCCGCACAAGCCCGCGGCAGGGCCGGCCGTTTCGGGACTTGTGGACGCCGGATTCTGGGAGACCGTCGAGCGCGCGGATGCGGACGCCCTCGCCGAGACGCTCGGGCTGTCCGACGACGGTGCGCTGCGTGAGGTCCTGCCCGCGCTTTCGCTGTGGCACCGGCAACGGCAGCAGCGGAGCACGGTCGACGGGTGGCGCTACCGGATCGTCTGGCGACCCCAACCGGAGCCCGAGCGCACCGGCTTGGACGGTAGGTGGCTGGTCGTCCTACCCGACGGCCACCAGGACTCCCCGGTGGCCGAGGGCGTTGTCCGCGCGCTCCGGTCGGGTGCGGTGGACTTCGGGATCGTGACCGTCGGTGTGGAGGACGGCGACCGGGAACGCCTGGCCGGCCGACTGCGCGAGGAGGCGGGTACGGCGGCCGGGGCGTTCGCCGGGGTGCTCTCCCTCGTGGCCCTGGACGAGCAGCCGTGGGCCGCCACGGAGTCCCTGCCGGCTGGGCTGGTCCTGATGACGTCGCTGTTGCAGGCGCTCGGTGACGCCGGGATCGACGCCCCGCTGTGGTGTGTGACCCGCGGCGCGGTGTCGGTGAACCGGGCCGAGGCCCTCGATCACCCGGTGCAGGCGATGGCGTGGGGGCTGGGCCGGATCGCCGCCTTCGAGTATCCGCAGCGGTGGGGCGGACTCGTCGACCTGCCGGGCGAGTGGGATGACCGGGCCGGTCGGCGGCTGGTCGCGTTGCTGGCGCAGAACTCCGGCGAGGACCAGCTGGCGTTGCGTGGGTCCGGAGTCTTCACCCGCCGCATGCTGCGGTCGCTCCCGGGAGACCCGCCGGCCGGGGAGGGCTGGCGGCCGCGTGGCACTGTCCTGGTCACCGGTGGGACGGGCGCGTTGGGCGGGCACCTCGCCCGCTGGCTCGCCCGCAACGGCGCGGAGCATCTCGTGCTCGTCAGCCGCCGGGGCCCCGAGGCGCCGGGCGCCCAGGCGCTCGTCGAGGAGCTGGCCGCGCTCGGAGCGCGGGCAACCGTGCGGGCGTGTGATGTAGGCGACCGGGCGGCGGTGACGGCACTCCTCGCGAGCCTGCCGGAGGACCAGCCGCTGACCGCGGTGGTGCACACGGCAGGAGTCCTCGACGACGGGGTGATCGACCAGCTCACCCCCGACCGGGCCGAGACCGTGTGGGAGCCGAAGGCGGGGGCCGCTTTCGTCCTCCACGAGGCGACCCGGCACCTGGACCTGTCGGCCTTCGTCCTGTTCTCCTCCATGGCAGGCACGCTCGGCGGTCCCGGCCAGGGCAGCTACGCGGCGGCCAACGCCTGTCTGGACGCGCTCGCCCTGCAGCGCCGGGCCGAGGGACTGCCCGCGACGTCGATCGCCTGGGGAGCCTGGGGCGGCGGCGGTCTGGTGGGTGAGGAACTGGCGCAGCGGCTCCGCCGTGACGGAGTGCCGCCGATGGACCCCGATCTGGCCGTCTCGGCCCTGCAGACGGCCCTGGACCAGGGCGAGACGTTCCTGGTTGTCGCGGATGTCGACTGGCGCAGGGCCACGGCCCGGCGGGTCGCCGCGGTGAGTGAGCTGCCCGAGGTCCAGGCGTCGGCCGGCGACGGCACCGAGGGGGCCGCGGTGCGCGGCGACGCGGTGCCGCTCGTCGTACGGCTGAGGGAACTCGCGCCGGGGGAGCGGCGTACGGTGCTGCTGGACGCCGTACGGGCCGCGGCCGCCGCGGTTCTCGGCCACGACCGGCCCGACGCGATCCCCGGCGACCGGGCGTTCCGTGACCTGGGCTATGACTCGCTGACCGCCGTCGAGCTGCGCAACCGACTCGCCGAGGCGACCGGCCTGCGGCTGCCGGTCACCCTGGTGTTCGACCACCCGACGGCGGCCGCGCTCACGGCGTTCCTGCACGACGGGCTGTTCGGCGCGGTGCCGGAGAGCGCGGCCCCGGCCGCACCCGCCGTTCCGGTGGACGACGATCCGGTCGTCATCGTCGGGATGAGCTGCCGCTATCCGGGCGGGGCCGACACACCCGAGGAGCTGTGGCGGCTCCTCGACGAGGGCACCGACGCCGTCTCGGGGTTCCCCACCAACCGCGGCTGGGACATCGAGCGGCTCTACGACCCGGACCCCGACAAGCCCGGCACGTTCTACGCCCGCGACGGCGGGTTCCTCTACGACGCCGACCACTTCGACCCGGCGTTCTTCGGGATCTCACCGCGTGAGGCGGTCGCCATCGACCCCCAGCAGCGGCTCCTCCTGGAGACGTCCTGGGAAGCGATCGAGCGGGCGGGCATCGACCCGGAGACGCTCCGTGGCACGGCGGCCGGCGTCTTCGTCGGTTCGAACTACGACGACTACGGCTCCCGTGTGCGCACCGCCCCGGAGGGCATGGAGGGACATCTGGCGACGGGCAGCGCGAGCAGTGTCGCCTCCGGCCGTATCGCCTACACCCTGGGCCTGGAGGGACCGGCCGTCACGGTGGACACGGCCTGTTCGTCGTCGCTGGTCGCCCTGCATCTGGCGAGTCAGGCACTGCGGTCCGGCGAATGCACGCTCGCGCTGGCCGCCGGTGTGACGGTGATCTCGACCCCGCAGACCTTCATCGAGTTCAGCAGGCAGCGGGCACTCGCTCCCGACGGCCGCTGCAAGGCGTTCTCGGCGGACGCCGACGGCGCCGGATGGGCCGAGGGCGTCGGTGTCGTCCTGCTGGAGCGGCTGTCCGAGGCCCGCCGGCGCGGACACCCGGTGCTTGCCGTCGTCAGGGGCTCGGCCGTCAACCAGGACGGCGCCTCCAACGGCCTGACCGCACCCAACGGGCCCTCCCAACAGCGCGTCATCCGCCAGGCACTGGCCGGCGCGGGACTGTCCACGGGCGACATCGACGCCGTCGAGGCCCATGGGACCGGCACCCGGCTCGGCGACCCGATCGAGGCGCAGGCGCTCCTCGCCACCTACGGCCAGGGACGGCCTGCGGAACGCCCGTTGTGGCTCGGCTCGGTGAAGTCGAACATCGGCCACACCCAGGCGGCGGCCGGGGTCGCCGGCGTCATCAAGATGGTGCAGGCGATGCGGCACGGAGTGCTGCCGCGCACCCTGCACGCCGCGCAGCCGTCGCCGCACATCGACTGGTCGGCGGGGAACGTGCGGCTGCTGGGCGAGCCGCAGGAGTGGACACCGGGCGACGGCCCGCGCCGGGCCGGTGTCTCCGCCTTCGGCATCAGCGGCACCAACGCGCATGTGATTCTCGAAGAGTCCGAGCCCGAGCCGGTGGTCGTCGGGTCCGGCGGCACCCCACAGGGCCGTCAGCCGGAGACCGCGGGCGCGCCGACGGCCGTCGTCCCCTGGCTGCTGTCCGCCCGGGGCGCCCCGGCCCTGCGGGCCCAGGCCCGGCGGCTGGCGGAACACCTCGCCCGCAACCCCGAGTCCACCCCTGCCGAGATCGCGCTGTCCCTGGCCACCTCGCGCACCGCATTCGAGGACCGGGCCGCCTTCCTCGGCCAGGACACCGGTGAACTGACCGCGGCACTCCGGGCGTTCGCCGACGGCCGGGAGCACCCACGGGTCGCCGTGGACCGCGCCCGGCCCGGAAAGCTGGCCTTCCTCTTCCCGGGGCAGGGATCGCAGCGCGCCGGGACCGGACGGAGTCTCTACGCGACCCATGACGCCTTCGCCGACGCCCTGGACGCGGTCTGCGCACATCTGGACGGCTACCTCGACCGGCCCCTGCGCGAGGTGCTGTTCGCCCGGCCCGGCACACCCGAGGCGGACCTCCTCGACCGGACCCTCTACACCCAGGCCGGTCTCTTCGCCCTCGAAGTCGCCCTGTTCCGGCTGCTCGAAAGCTACGGGGTGCACCCGGACCTGCTGCTCGGCCACTCGATCGGGGAACTGGCCGCGGCACATGTCGCCGGGGTGTTCTCCCTGGCGGACGCCTGCCGTCTGGTCGCCGCCCGCGGCCGGCTGATGCAGGCGCTGCCCGCCGGCGGAGCGATGGTGTCCGTCCAAGCCGCCGAGGAGGACGTACTGCCGCTGCTCGCACCGTACGAGGGCAGGGTCGCGGTCGCCGCGGTCAACGGACCGGCCGCCACCGTCCTGAGCGGCGACGAGAACGCCGTCACCGAGGTCGCCGGACACCTGGCCGCCGCGGGACACCGGACCAAGCGGCTGCGGGTCAGCCATGCCTTCCACTCGGCCCGCATGGACGCGATGCTCGACGCATTCGCTTCCGTGGCAGCGGAGTTGAGCTACCAGCCGCCGACCGTACCCGTCGTCTCGAACGTCACCGGCCGCCCGGCCACGGCCGAGGAGCTGTGCAGCCCCGACTACTGGGTGCGCCACGTACGGCAGGCGGTCCGCTTCCACGACGGGACCCGCACCCTGGAAGAACTGGGCGCGCGCACCCTTCTCGACCTCGGGTCCGGGGTGCTGACCGCCATGGCGGACGACTGCCTGACCACGACCGACGGGGTCTTCCTCGGTGCGCTGCTGCGTCGCGACACCGAGGAGCCGGAGTCGCTCACCACCGCCCTCGCCCACCTGCATCTGCGCGGCCACGGCCCGGACTGGGAGCGCTGCCTCGCGTCCTCGGGCGCCCGGCGGGTGCCGCTGCCCACCTACCCGTTCCAGCGGCAGCGGTACTGGCTGGAGGCCGCTGACCCGACCGACGTCTCGGCCGTGGGGCTGGCGGCGGCGGGGCATCCGTTGCTCGGTGCGGCGGTGCCGCTCGCCGGTTCCGGTGGTGCCCTGTACACCGGGCTGCTCTCGGCGGGGCGTCAGCCGTGGCTGGCCGACCACGCCCTGGACGGCACGCTGCTGTTCCCCGGCACCGGATTCGTGGAACTGGCGCTCCATGCCTGCGAACGGACCGGCGCCGGCCACGTGGAGGAGCTGACTCTGCAGGCCCCGCTGGTGGTCCCGGAGGACGGCACGGTGCAGCTTCAGGTCACCGTCGGGGAGGCGGACGAGTCGGGCCGCCGCCCGCTGTCCGTGCACGCGCGCCCCGCGACCGGCACGGACGGCGAGGAGCAGCCCTGGACCCGGCACGCCGAGGGCACCCTCGCCGACGGCCCGCCCGCCACCGGGACGCCCGCCGGCCTCACCGCCTGGCCCCCGCCGGGTGCCGACCCGGTCGACGTCTCCGACCTGTACGAGCGCACCGCCGCGAACGGCTTCGCCTACGGACCCGCCTTCCGCGGTCTGCACGCCGCCTGGCGCCGGGGCGAGGAGGTGTTCGCCGAGGTCACCCTGCCCGAGCAGTACCGCGACACCGGCTTCGTACTGCATCCGGCGCTGCTGGACGCCGCGCTGCACACGGTCGCCCTGGCCGCACCCGACACCGAACGGGCCGTGCTGCCCTTCAGCTTCCGGGCGGTCACCGCGGCGGCCGCGGCCCGCCCGGACACCGTGCGGGTCCGTCTCGTCCGACAGGCCGACGACACCTACGGAGTGCAGCTGGCGGACGCCTCGGGCGCCCCGCTCGCCGCACTGCCGGCCTGCGTCCTGCGGCCGGTCGACCCCGCACAGCTGGCCGCCGCCGGACCGAAGCCGGCCGACCTGTACCGGATGGACTGGGCTGACCTGGCGCTGAGCGAACCTGTGGCCGAGCCGTATGCGGTCATCGGCACGGACGTACCCCAGGTCCCCGGCGACCACCACGCCCGGTACCCGGACCTGTCCGCGCTGACCGCGGCCGTCGACGCCGGGGCCGCGGTGCCCGCCACCGTTCTCCTCGGCTGCCGGCCGGCCGAGGGCGATCCGGCCGGGGCCACCCGCCGGGCCGTGCACCACGCACTGGACCTGGCACAGGACTGGCTCCGCGACGAGCGGTTCAGCGCCTCGCGGCTGGTCCTGTGCACCCGCGACGCCGTCGCGGACCGGGCCGGCGCGGCGGTTCCCGGACTGGCGCAGTCCGCCGTCTGGGGCCTCATCCGCACCGCCAAGGCCGAGAACCCCGGCCGCTTCGCGCTGCTCGACCACGACGGCACGGCACGGTCGGCAGCCGCGCTGCCCGCTGCCCTGGCGACCGGCGAACCCGAGATCGCGTTGCGCGAGGGCGGGGCCCGGGTGCCGCGTCTGGTGCGGGCCCGGACGGCCGAGCCGTTCCGGGGCCTCGGCGCCGACGGCACGGTACTGATCACCGGGGGCGGCGGCATGCTCGGCCGGCTCGTCGCCCGTCACCTGGTGACGGCTCATGGCGTACGCGGCCTGCTGCTCGCCGGCCGCCGTGGGCGGACAGCGGAGGGGATGCCCGAACTGGAGAAGGAACTGCGCGAGTTGGGCGCCGAGGTCGACATCGCCGCCTGCGATCTCACCGACCGGGCCGACACCGCCCGGCTGCTGGCCTCCGTACCCGCCGAACGCCCGCTCAGCGCGGTGATCCACACCGCGGGAGTCCTCGACGACGGGGTGCTCGGGTCCCTGACCGCGGACCGGGTGGACACCGTGCTGCGGGCCAAGACCGATGCCGTACTCCACCTCGACGAGCTGACCCGCGACCTCGACCTGACGGCGTTCGTCCTGTTCTCCTCGCTCGCCGGGACCTTCGGCGGGGTCGGACAAGGCAACTACGCGGCGGCCAACGCGTTCCTCGATGCCTTCGCCCACTCCCGGCGCGCCGCCGGCCGTCCCGCGGTCTCCCTCGCCTGGGGCCTGTGGGCCGAACGCAGCGGGATGACCACCAAGCTGGACGAGACCGACCTCCACCGGATGGCCAGGGGCGGGGTGCGCCCCATGCCCTCGGAGCAGGCCCTGGCGCTGCTCGATGCGGCACTCGCCACGGGCGAGCCGTTCCTCGTCCCGGCCCGGCTCGATCTGGCGGCGCTGCGGACCGCGGCCGGCGAAGTGCCCCCGCTGCTGCGGTCGCTGGCCGGCCCGCGGCCCCGGCCGGCGACCGGACGGCCGGGCCCCGCGCCCGCCGCCGAAGCCGATCAGCTCGGCACCCGCCTCGCCGCGCTGCCGGAGACGGACCGGCGTCAGGCGGTCCTCGACGCCGTCCTGGGCCAGGCCGCGCTGGTGCTGGGTCACACCTCGGCCGACGCGATCGACCCCGAGCGCGGCTTCCTGGAGCTGGGCTTCGACTCGCTGACCGCCGTCGAGCTGCGTAACCGGCTCACCACCGTGACCGGGGCGAGGCTGCCCGCGACCCTGCTGTTCGACTACCCTGAACCGGGCGACCTCGCCGACCATCTGCTCGGCAGGCTGGGCCCCGCGGTGCAGCAGCCGCCGGCCAACGGGGACCCCGCACCCGGCTCGCTCGACGCCTGGGAGGCACAGACCGAGCGGCTCATGGACGACACGGCCGCCAGGTCCTCGCTGCGCAGCCGGCTGCAGGGACTCATGGACCGGCTCGACAGCCTCCCCGAGGACCCGGACGCCGGGCTGGAGAACCGCCTGGACCAGGCATCGGACGAGGAGCTGTTCGACTTCATCGAGCAGGAACTCGGCGGGTCATGACGGGCTGACCGCCCGCCCGCACACCGGCTCCGGCCGCCCCCTGAGGCGCCGCCGGAGCCGGTGCCGTCCGGCAGCACCTCAGCAGGCAGGCCCAGGCCGGGCCCCCTTCCCGCAGGACACCCGGAGCCGGTGCCGACGGGCTCCCGGGCATGCCGTCGAAGCTGCCGGAGTACGTCCTAGGGGTTCTCTTAGAGTCACCGGCCGACGCGCTGTCCGGCCGATCCACGCCCACAGAATGTGATCAGCGAATAGAGGATTCCAGTGTGGCGGCCGCCGGTGTGCGGCAGGCCGCCGGTCCGCCGAGCGGTCCGGGGAAGGGAGCTGAACTGTGAGCGAGGGAAAGCTCCGCGACTATCTGAAACGGGTGACAGCGGATCTCCACCGCACCGGCAAGCGTCTGCGGGACAAGGAGGCCCGCGAGCGCGAGCCCATCGCGATCGTGGCCATGAGCTGCCGCTACCCCGGCGGAGTGCGCTCGCCGGAAGACCTCTGGCAGCTGGTCGCCGACGGCACCGACGGCATCACCCCCTTCCCGGAGGACCGCGGCTGGAACGTGGACTCCCTCTACCACCCGGACCCCGCCCACCCCGGCACCTGCTACACCCGGGAAGGCGGCTTCCTCCACGACGCCGCCGACTTCGACCCGGACTTCTTCGCCATGTCCCCCCGCGAGGCGCTGGCGACCGACCCGCAGCAGCGCCTGCTCCTCGAAACCTCCTGGGAGGCGTTCGAACGGGCAGGTCTGCGGCGGCAGACCCTGAAGGGCAGCCCCACCGGGGTGTTCGTCGGCGTCATGTACAACGACTACGGCTCGCGGTTCCCCGAGCCGCCCGCCGGCCTCGAAGGACACCTGGGCAACGGCAGCGCCGCCAGCATCGCCTCCGGCCGGATCGCCTACACCTTCGGCCTCGAAGGCCCGGCGGTGACCGTCGACACCGCCTGCTCCTCCTCACTGGTCGCCCTGCATCTGGCCTGCAACGCACTGCGCCAGGGCGAGTGCTCCCTCGCCCTCGCCGGCGGTGTGACGGTGATGTCCACCCCCGTCACCTTCCTGGAGTTCAGCCGCCAGCGCGGGCTGTCCGCGGACGGCCGCTGCAAGGCCTTCTCCGAGGACTCCGACGGCACCGGCTGGGGCGAGGGCGCCGGCCTGCTCCTGCTCGAACGGCTCTCCGACGCCCGCCGCAACGGCCGTCGCATCCTCGGCCTCGTACAGGGCACCGCCGTCAACCAGGACGGGGCGAGCAGCGGACTGACCGCCCCCAATGGGCCGTCCCAGCAGCGGGTCATCCGCGCGGCGCTCACCGCCGCCGGGCTGACCGCGTCCGACGTGGACGCCGTGGAGGCGCACGGCACCGGCACCACCCTCGGCGACCCCATCGAGGCACAGGCGCTGCTCGCCACCTACGGCCAGGAGCGGGAAGCCGGCCACCCGCTTTGGCTCGGCACCGTCAAGTCCAACATCGGCCACACCCAGGCAGCGGCCGGTGTCGCCGGGGTCATCAAGATGGTGCAGGCGATGCAGCACGGCGTGCTGCCCCGCACGCTGCACGCCGAGCGGCCCGCCACCCACGTCGACTGGAGCGAGGGCGAGGTCCGGCTGCTCAGCGACGCCGTCGACTGGCCCGACACCGACCGGCCACGGCGCGTAGGGGTCTCGGCCTTCGGGGTCAGCGGGACGAATGCCCATGCCGTGCTCGAACAGGCCCCGCCCGCCGAGACCGCGCCGCAGCCCGACGGCCCGGACGCGGCGGCGCCCGCCCTTTCCGCCGAGCAGGACGCCGAGACGCCGCGCCCCGCCGCGCCGCTCCCGGTCGTGCCCTGGGTGCTCTCCGCCCGCAGCGAACCGGCCCTCAGGGCGCAGGCCCATCAACTGCGCGCCCACGCCAGCGAGTTGCCCGAGACCGTCGGCGTCATGGAGATCGCCGCCTCGCTCGCCACCACCCGTACCGCCTTCGAGGAACGCGCGGTGGTGCTGGGCGAGACCCGCGAGGAACTGCTGCAGCGCCTCGCCCGGTTCGCGCAGGGCGACGACACCGCGGCCGTCCGGGGCACGGCGGGCCGGGGCAAGACGGCGTTCCTCTTCGCCGGCCAGGGGGCCCAGCGCCTCGGGATGGGCCGTGAGCTCCACGCGGCGTTCCCCGTCTTCGCGGCGGCCTTCGACGAGATCTGTGCCCACCTCGACCCGGAGCTGCCCCAGCCTCTCGCGGATGTCGTCTTCGGCCGGGACGCGGCCGCGCTGGACCGGACCGGCTACACCCAGCCCGCTCTGTTCGCCTTCGAGGTGGCACTCTTCCGGCTCGTCGAATCCTGGGGCCTCGCGCCCGACTTCGTCCTCGGCCACTCCATCGGGGAGCTGGCCGCCGCGCAGGTCGCCGGTGTCCTCTCGCTGCCGGACGCCTGCCGGCTCGTGGCCGCCCGCGGCCGCCTGATGCAGGAACTGCCGCCCGGCGGCGCGATGTTCTCCTTCCGGGCCGCCGAGGACGAGGTGTTGCCGCTGCTGGCCGACGCCGGCGAACGGCTGAGCATCGCTGCTGTCAACGGGCCCCGGGCGACCGTCGTGGCCGGCGACGAGGACGCGCTCACCCGGCTCGTCCGGCACTTCGAGCAGCAGGGCGGCAAGGCCAGACGACTCCGGGTCAGCCATGCCTTCCACTCCCCGCTGATGACCCCCATGCTCGCTGAATTTCGGTCGGTGGCAGAGGGCATGACGTTCCATCAGCCAAAACTTCCGATCATCTCGAACGTGACCGGGGAGCCGGCTACCGACCTGGGGACCGCCGAGTACTGGGTGCGGCACGTACGCGAGGCCGTACGGTTCGCGGACGGCGTCCGGGCACTGGAGAGGCGCGGCGTCACCCGCTTCCTTGAGATCGGCCCCGACGCCACCCTCACCGCCCTGGCAAAGGGCTGCCTCGACGCGGACACCGGCCACCTTCTCGTCCCCGCCCTGCGCAAGGAGCGGGCCGAAACCCACAGCGTCCTCACTGCCCTGAGCGCGCTGCACACCCGCGGCGCGAGCCCCGACTGGGACCGGCTCTTCCCTGCCGCTGACCGTGTCGACCTGCCCACCTACGCCTTTCAGCGCGAGCGTTACTGGCTGGCGCCTGACGCGGCCACCGCGCAGCGCAAGGGCGAACACCCCCTGCTGCCGACGGCCATCACCCTGGCGGACCGCGGCGCCCTCGTCTCCACCGGACGCCTCACGCCCTCCGCACACCCCTGGCTCGCCGACCACGCCGCCGACGGCCGTATCCAGCTCCCCACGAGCGCCTTCCTTGACCTCGCCCTGCACCTCGGTGTGGTCGCCGGCTGCGAGCACCTCGCCGAACTCAGGGTGGATGCCCCCCTCGTCCTGCCCGAGCACTCCGCCGTCGAGATCCAGGTGGTACTCGACGCCGCCGCCGAACCGGACGGGCAGCGCACCCTCACGGTGCACTCCCGCCCCGCCGACCGGCCGGACGACGAGACGCCGTGGACCCGGCACGCCCACGGCACGCTCACCGCGCAGCCGCCCCCATTCCCCGGCCACGACCTGCGGACCTGGCCGCCCGCCGACGCCCGGCCCGTCGACACCGACCCGCTCCGCGCGGGGCGGGCGGACGACGCGGGCCCGCACGGCCTCCCGTCCGGCGGTCCGGGAAGCGTCTGGCGGCAGGGCGACACGGTGTTCACCGAGGCCGCACTGCCCGAGGAGTACCGCGGCGACGCGGCCCGGTTCGCCCTCCACCCGGCGCTGCTCGACGCCGTGCTCCAGGCGCTCCCGGCGGCGGGGCACCCCGATGCCGTCGCCGTGTCCTGGCGTGACTGCGTGCTGCACGCGGTGGCCGCGGAATCGGTGCGCGCCCGCCTCGCGCCCGCTGACGACGGCGGTCTGGACATCCACCTCACCGACGAACTCGGCGAGCCGGTCGCCTCGTTCGGCTCCGTCACGCCGGTACCCGCCACCGAGTTCGGACCGCCACAGGACAACGACGGCCGTGACGATCTCTTCACCGTCGAGTGGACCGGGCTGCGGCCGCCCACCCCACAGCAGCGGCCCTGCCGGGTCGCCGTCCTCGGCGCGGAAACGACCGAGGCCGACGCGGAAGGGACCGGGGTCGACGCTGACGACCCCACGTTCCACAGTGAGCTGAACGCGCTCGCCACGGCCGTGGAACGGGGTGCCGACGCCCCCGACCTGGTCGTCGTGCCCTGGCGGACCGCCGACGTGGCCCCGGTCGCCGAGTCCGGTGAACCGGCTGACGCCGCCCACACCTCGGTAGCGCACGCCCTGAAGCTGCTGCAGAACTGGCTCGCCCGGCCGGGCCTCGCCGCCGCACGCCTGGTCTTCCTCACCCGGGGCGCCGTCGCCACCTCCCTGGACGAGACCGTCACGGACCTGCCCGCCGCCGCGGTATGGGGCCTGGTGCGCTCGGCGCAGTCGGAGAACCCCGACCGCTTCCTGCTGGTGGACACGGACACGGACACGGACGCGGATGCGGATGCGGACGCCCACACCGACACCGGCGGCGATGCCCTGCCCGCCGCAGTGGTCAGCGCGGCCGTGGAGTCGGGGGAGACGCAGCTCGCCGTCCGTGCCGCGCGCATCCTGGCTCCTCGTCTGACCCGGCTTCCCCAGCCCTCCCGGACCGCCGAGCACCCCACAGCCGCGGCCCGCTTCGACGCTTTCCGAACCGTCTTGGTGACCGGGGCCACCGGGACCGTGGGCGCCGCCGTGACCCGACACCTGGTGACCGGCCACGGCGTCCGGCATCTGCTGCTCGTCGGACGGCGCGGGGACGCCGCGCCCGGCGCGGTCCAACTAGCTGCCGAATTGCGTGAGTTGGGTGTCCGAGTGACCCTCGCCGCCTGCGACGTCGCCGACCGCGCGGCCCTCGCCGACCTGCTGGCCACCCTCCCCGAAGCACACCCCCTGGGAGCGGTCGTGCACGCCGCCGGTGTGCTCGACGACGGGGTGATCTCCTCCCTCACCCCCGAGCGGATGGCCACCGTCCTGCGCCCCAAGGCCGACGCCGCGGTCAACCTCGACCGGCTCACCCGGCATCTCGACCTGTCGGCCTTCGTTCTGTTCTCCTCGGCGGCCGCCACCTTCGGCGGCCCCGGCCAGGGCAACTACGCCGCCGGCAACGCCTTCCTGGAAGCGCTCGCCCACCGCCGCCGCGCCGAAGGCCGCCCCGCCCTCGCCCTCGGCTGGGGGATGTGGGCGGAGCGCAGCGAGATGAGCGCCGGCCTCGACGAGACGGACCAGCGGCGGATGGACCGGGGCGGCGTCGGTGCGCTGTCCACCGAGGCGGCACTCGCCCTGTTCGACCGCTGTCTGTCCCAGGACCGGGCGGTACCGGTGCCGGTGCCGCTCGATGTCGCCGCGATCCGCAGGAGCGGCCCCGCGGCAGCCCCCCTGCTCCGGGAACTCGCCGGCCGTCCCGCCAAGCGGACCGCGGCCCCGGTGATCGGACAGGGCACGGGCGCCGGGGCCCCGGCAGCCCGGGAACTGGCCGCCCTGACACCGGAAGAGCGCCACGCCCAGATCCTCGACCTCGTACGCACCGAGATCGCCACCGTCCTCGGCCACAGCTCGGCGGGCCGGGTCGACACCGGCCGGGCCTTCGAGGATCTCGGCCTGGACTCCCTGACCGCCCTCGAACTGCGCAACGCGCTCGGCCGCCGGACCGGACTCCGGCTGCCGGCCACCCTGGTCTTCGACCACCCCACACCCTCGGCCGTCGCCACCTACCTGCTGGGCGAACTGCTCGGCGATGAGCAGGAGTTGACCGCATCCGGGGTCGACGCATCGACGGCCGGTGAGCCCGTCGCCATCGTGGCGATGAGCTGCCGCTTCCCGGGCGGCATCCGGACACCGGACGCGTTCTGGGAGTTCTTGGCCGCCGGCGGCGACGCCATCGGGGAGTTCCCCGAAGACCGTGGCTGGGACACCGCGGCACTGTACGACCCCGACCCGGAGCACGAGGGAACGACGTACACCCGCCGGGGCGGCTTCCTCACCGAAGCCGACCGCTTCGACGCCGGATTCTTCGGCGTCTCGCCCCGCGAGGCCCTCGCCATGGACCCGCAGCAGCGCATCCTGCTGGAGGTCTGCTGGGAGGCGTTCGAGCGGGCCGGGATCGACCCGCACTCCCTGCGCGGCAGCCGTACGGGCGTCTACGCGGGCACCAACGGGCAGGACTACACCACCGTCCTGGGCAACGCCGCCGAGGCCGTGGGCGGATACCTGGGAACGGGCAACGCGGCGAGCGTGGTCTCCGGCCGGATCGCCTACTCCTTCGGCCTCGAAGGACCGGCCGTCACCGTCGACACGGCATGCTCCTCCTCTCTCGTCGCCCTGCACTGGGCCGTACGCGCCCTCCAGTCGGGGGAGTGCTCGCTCGCCCTGGCGGGCGGTGTCACCGTGATGTCGACCCCCGCCGCGTTCCTGGAGTTCAGCCGCCAGCGCGGGCTGTCCGCCGACGGCCGCTGCAAGGCCTTCGCCGACGGTGCCGACGGCACCGGCTGGGGCGAGGGCGCCGGGATGCTGCTGGTCGAGCGGCTGTCCGACGCCCGGCGCAACGGACACCCGGTACTGGCCGTCGTCCGCGGCAGCGCCATCAACTCCGACGGCGCGAGCAACGGCCTCACGGCACCCAACGGCCCCTCCCAGCAACGGGTGATCAGGGCGGCGCTCGCCGACGCCCGGCTCACGGCCGGTGAGGTCGACGCCGTCGAGGCACATGGCACCGGCACCACCCTCGGCGACCCGATCGAGGCGCAGGCGCTGCTCGCCACCTACGGCCAGGAGCGCCCCGCGGACCGGCCGCTCCGGCTCGGGTCGGTGAAGTCCAACATCGGGCACACCCAGGCCGCGTCCGGCGTGGCTGGAGTGATCAAAATGGTGCAGGCCATGCGCCATGGCCTGCTGCCGCGGACGCTGCACCTCGATGCGCCCTCGTCCCACGTCGACTGGGCCGAAGGCGCCGTGGAACTGCTGGCCGCCCCCCTCCCGTGGCCCGATCACGGCCGCCCCCGCAGAGCCGGCGTCTCCTCCTTCGGCTTCAGCGGCACCAACGCGCACCTCATCCTCGAACAGGCCGATCCGGAACGCGCACCGGCCTCCCCGGAACCGGCCGGGCCCGCCGATCCGGCACGCGCCGCGCAGCCGGACACGCCGGACGCCGCCGACACCACCCCGCTGCCGGTCGTCTGGCCGCTGTCCGCCCGCAGCCCCGAGGCGCTCCGCGCCCTGGCCACGGCCCTGCACACCCACGCCGAACGCCACGCCGACCTGCCCGCCGCGGCCGTCGGCCACGCCCTGGCCACCACCCGCGCCTCCTTCGAGCACCGCGCGGTCGTCCACGGCACCGACCGCGCCACCCTGCTGTCCGCCCTCGGCGGACTGGCCGACGGCGAGGAGCCGGCAACCGGAGCCGCCCACGGCGTGGTCCGTCCCGGCGCCCCCACCGCTTTCCTGCTCACCGGGCAGGGCGCACAACGGGCCGAAATGGGACGGGAGTTGTACGAGACCTTCCCGGTGTTCGCCCAGGCCCTCGACGAGGTCTGCGAGCACTTCGCCGGCCCTCTCGGCCGACCGCTGCGCGACGTCATGTTCCACGACACCGACGGTCTGCTCCACCGGACGGAGTACACCCAGCCCGCACTCTTCGCCATGGAGACCGCCCTCCACCGCCTCGGCGAAAGGGCCGGACTGCGCGCCGACTACCTGCTGGGCCACTCCATCGGCGAGGTGACCGCCGCGCACCTCGCCGGGGTGTTCTCCCTGCCCGACGCCTGCGCGCTGGTCGCCGCCCGCGGCCGGCTCATGCAGGAACTCCCGGAGACCGGTGCCATGGTCGCCCTCCAGGCGACGGAGGCCGAGGTGCTGCCGCTGCTCGACGGACTCGGCCGGCAGGTGTGTATCGCCGCCGTCAACGGCCCCGGCTCCGTCGTGATCTCCGGTGACCGTCCCGCGGTGACCCGGATCGCCGAACGGCTGGCCGCCGAGGGCCGCAGGACCAAGCAGCTCCGGGTCAGCCATGCCTTCCACTCACCGCACATGGACCCGATGCTCGACGCGTTCCGCACGGTCGCCGAGGCGCTCACCTACCACGAGCCGCGCATCCCCGTGGTGTCCAACCTGACCGGCGAGATCGCCACCGAACTGCACCTCCCCGACTACTGGGTACGTCAGGCGCGGGGCGCCGTCCGTTTCCACGACGGCGTCCGCGCACTCGCCGGACAGGGCGTACAGCGCTACGTCGAACTCGGCCCCGACGGCACCCTCGCCGCCATGGCGGCCGGCTGCCTGCCGCCCGACTCCACCGGCCCGGCCGTCATCCCGCTGCTCCGCGACCGGACGTCCGAGTCCCGCTCACTGCTCGACGGCCTCGCCCGCGCCCATGTCCACGGCGCGGACCTCGACTGGTCCGCCGTCGCCAACTCCCGCCCTGGACACACGGCCGTCACCGACCTGCCCACCTACCCCTTCCAGCGGCAGCGCTACTGGCCGACCCCGCGCGCCCACGCCACCGCGGGCATCAGCCCGGCCGGCCACCCGCTGCTGAGCGCGGCCGTCGAACTCGCCGACGGCAGCCACCTGTTCACCGGCCGGCTCTCGGTACGCGACCAGCCGTGGCTCGCCGACCACGCCCTCGCGGGCACCGCCGTCGTCCCCGGCACCGCCTTCCTCGAACTCGCCCTCCTGGCGGGCGACCGGGCCGACTGCCCCCACGTGGAGGACCTGACCCTGGTCAGCCCCCTCGTACTCGCCGAGCGGGACACGAGGGACCTGCAGGCGGTCCTCGGCGCCGACGACGGCCAGGGCCGCCGGCCGTTCACCGTCCATGCCCGCCACGTCGACCCGGCTCCCGGAGAGCCCTGGACCCTGCATGCCACCGGTACCCTCTCCGCCGCCCACCCGGAGCCCACGGCCCCGGCCCCGTCGGCCTGGCCGCCCGCCGGCTCCGAGCCACTCCCGGTCGAGGATCTCTATGCGCGACTGAGCGCGGGCGGGTTCGACTACGGACCGCTCTTCCAGGGACTGCGTGCCGCCTGGCGCCACGGCGACCAGGTACTCGCCGAGGTGACCCTGCCCCAGCCCGCAGACGAGGACGCGGACCGCTTCGCGCTCCACCCGGCGCTGCTCGACGCCGCGCTCCACGTGTCCGCGTTCCTGCCGATGGAGGACGCCGAGAGCGGACGGCTGCCCTTTTCCTGGCGCGGGGTGCAGCTCCGCGCCACCGGGGCGACGCAGCTGCGGGTCCGCTGCGACCTGTCCGCACCCGGCACCGTGGCCCTCACCCTCGCCGACGCCGAAGGCCGGCCCGTCGCCGACATCGCGGCACTGACACTGCGCGAGATGTCCACCGACCACCTCGCGCTCTCCGCCCGGCCCTCCGGTCCCCTCTACCACCTGGACTGGCCCGTGGCCCCGATGCCCACGACGCCGCCCGAGGAGCCGGCCCACCTCCTCGTCCTGGACAGCGAGGCCCTCGCCGCCGACCTGGACGGCGCGGGCCGGACCGTGACCCGGCTGACCGGTCCGGCCGCTCTCCACGAGACCACCGGCACCGTCCTCGTGGAGCTCCCCGCCGGCGACCCGCACGAGGCGGCGACCGGCGCACTCGCACTGGTCCAGCGATGGCTGACGGACCCGCCCGCCGCGGCCCGCCTCGTCTTCGTCACCCGGGGAGCCGTCGACGCCCCCGGCACCACCCACCATGATTCCGCCGCCGCCCCCATCTGGGGCCTGGTGCGCTCGGCACAGTCCGAGCACCCCGGCCGGTTCGTCCTCGCCGACCTCGACGGCCAGGACACCTCGTACGCCGCACTGCCCGCCGCACTGGCGACCCACGAGCCCCAGTTCGCCGTCCGCGGCGGCACCGTGCACCTGCCCAAGGTCGCCCCGGTCCACGACGGCACCGCGTTGCGCGAGCCCGTCGACGGCACCGGCTGGCGCCTCGGCATGACCGGCAAGGGCACCCTCGACCACCTCACCCTCATGCCGCACGACGAGGCCGCACGACCGCTGGGTCGAGGCGAAGTGCGTCTCGCGGTGCGGGCGGCCGGGGTGAACTTCCGCGATGTGCTGAACGTGCTCGGCATGTACCCGGGCGATGCGGGAGCGTTCGGCCTGGAGGGGGCGGGCGTGGTCACCGAGACCGGTCCGGGCGTCCTTGGGCTGGCGCCAGGTGACCGGGTGATGGGGCTGTTCCCCCAGTCCTTCGGCCCCCTCGCGGTGGCTGATGAGCGGATGGTGGTCCGGGTTCCGGAGGGTTGGTCGTTCGCGCAGGCGGCGTCGGTTCCGGTGGTGTTCTTGACGGCGTATTACGCGCTGGTGGAGCTGGGCGGTCTCCAGGTTGGTGAGTCCGTGTTGGTGCATGCCGGTGCGGGTGGTGTGGGGATGGCGGCGGTGCAGTTGGCGCGGCATCTGGGTGCGGAGGTGTTCGCCACTGCGAGTCCGGGGAAGTGGGGGGCGCTTCGGGCTTTGGGGCTGGATGAGGCGCATATCGCTTCGTCGCGTGATCTGGACTTCGAGGAAGCCTTCCTGGCGGCGAGCGGTGGCCGGGGCGTGGATGTGGTGCTGGATTCGTTGGCGGGTGAGTTCGTGGATGCGTCGCTGCGGTTGTTGCCGCGGGGTGGGCGCTTCCTGGAGATGGGCAAGACGGATGTCCGTGAGCCGGGGGAGGTGGCGGCCGGCCATGAGGGGGTGCGGTATCAGGCCTTCGATCTGATCGAGGCGGGCCCGGACCGGATCGGGGAGATGTTCGCGCAGGTGCGGGAGTTGTTCGAGGGGGGTGTGCTGGAGCCGTTGCCGGTGACGGCGTGGGATGTGCGGAAGGCTCCGGAGGCGTTCCGGTTCCTGAGTCAGGCGCGGCATGTGGGCAAGGTCGTGCTGACGATGCCCGTTCCGCTGGATGTGGAGGGGACGGTGCTGGTCACGGGTGGGACGGGTGGTCTGGGGGCGCTGGTGGCCCGGCATCTGGTCACCGAGCACGGCGTACGCCACCTCCTGTTGACGAGTCGTCGGGGTCGGCAGGCTCCGGGGGCGGATGCCCTGGTGGAGGAGCTGGTTGGGCTGGGTGCCGAGGTCGAGGTCGTGGCGTGTGACGTGTCCGATCGCGGTGCGCTGAGCAGGCTGCTGGACTCGGTGCCGAAGGAGCACCCGCTCACCGCCGTCGTGCACACCGCAGGCGTCCTCGACGACACCGTCGTCACCTCGCTCACCCCGCAGCGGCTGTCCGCGATCCTGCGCCCCAAGGCCGATGCCACGGTCCATCTGCATGAAGTCACCCGTGACGAGGACCTGGCGGCGTTCCTCGTCTTCTCCTCGACCGCCGGTGTGTTCGGTGCACCCGGACAGGCCAACTACGCCGCCGCCAACGCCTTCTGCGACACCTTCGCCGCCGAGCGACGGGCCGCCGGGCTGCCCGCCACTTCGCTCGCCTGGGGGCCGTGGTCCCAAACGACGGGCATGACCAGCGGACTCACCGAAGCCGACCTGCAGCGCATGGCGCGCGCCGGCCTGCCTGCCCTGCCTCCCGACCGTGGGCTCGCCCTGCACGACGCGGCGCTCGGTCGGCCCGAGGCGGCCCTGCTGCCGATGCTGGTCGACCGCCGTGCCCTGGGCTCGGGCGGGCCCGTACCCCCGCTGCTGAGCGGCCTTCTGCCGACCGCACCTCGCCGCACAGCGGCCGCGGTTGCGGCGGCACCGGCCGGAGCGGGCTCCGCCGAGACCCTGACCCGCACGCTCGCCACCCTGACCCGCGACGAGGCACACCACGCCCTGCTCGACGTGGTGTGCACCCAGGTCGCCGCCGTACTCGGTCATGCCTCCGCGGCCGAGGTCGGTGACCAGCAGTCGTTCAAGGACCTCGGCTTCGACTCGCTGACCGCGGTGGAGCTGCGCAACCGGCTCGGTACCGCGACCGGCGCCCTGCTGCCCGCCACGCTCGTGTTCGACCACCCCACGCCGCTGGCCCTCGCCGACCACCTGTGCGCGGAGCTGGCCCCTGGTCATCCTGCGGGGCAGGCCGCCGCACCGGAGGACGACGCAGCGGTACGGGAGGCCCTGGCCGCCATCCCCCTCGAACGCCTGCGGGCGGCCGGACTGCTCGATGACCTGCTGGCGCTGGCAGAGCAGACGAGGTCCGGCACCGGTGGCGGGGGCGGCGTCGACTCCGCCCCCGCCCCGGACGCCCTCGAAAGCATGGAAGTCGACGACCTCGTACGCCTCGCGTTCGGCGCAGCGGACGGCTGAGCACCGCTGCCACGACGCACCCCACCTGACGAAGCCGGAATGATGGAGAGCTGACCAATGGCCACGTCCGCGGATCAGATCGTCGAAGCCCTGCGGGCCTCGCTGCGGGAGAACGACCGGCTGCGCAAACAGAATCAGCAGCTGGTCGACGCCGCCGGTGAACCCCTCGCCATCGTCGCCATGAGCTGCCGGTTCCCGGGCGGTGTGCAGACCCCCGAGGAGTACTGGCAGCTGCTCGCCGGGGGAGTCGACGCGCTGTCGGAGTTCCCCGCCGACCGTGGGTGGGACCTGAGCGCACTCGATGCGGCCGCCACCCGCGGCGGCTTCGTCCACACCGCCGACGCGTTCGACCCGCAGTTCTTCGGTATGAGCCCGCGCGAGGCACTGGCCACCGACCCGCAGCAGCGGCTCCTGCTGGAGGTGTCCTGGGAGGCACTGGAGCGGGCGGGCATCGACCCGACGACGCTGCGCGGCAGCAACACGGCCGTCTTCGCCGGCTGCAGCAATCAGGAGTACGGCGCCGGGCTGCGCGGCAACGTCCCCGAGGGCGTCGCAGGGCACATCCTCACCGGCACCACCGGAAGCGTCGTCTCGGGCCGGGTCGCCTACGCCCTCGGCCTCGAAGGCCCCGCCGTCACCGTCGACACCGCCTGCTCCTCCTCGCTGGTCACTCTGCACCTCGCTGCACAGTCCCTCCGGGCGGGCGAATGCGACCTCGCCCTGGCCGGCGGGGTCGCGGTCATGTCCACTCCCGCCGCCTTCGTCGAGTTCGACCGGCAGGGCGGACTCGCCGGCGACGGCCGGTGCAAACCGTTCTCCGACGACGCCGACGGCACCGGCTGGGGCGAGGGCGCCGGGATGCTGCTGGTCGAACGGCTCTCCGACGCCCGCCGCAACGGCCACCCGGTGCTCGCCCTGCTCCGCGGCAGCGCCCTCAACCAGGACGGTGCCTCCAACGGCCTCACCGCCCCCAACGGCCCCGCCCAGCAACGGGTGATCCGCTCCGCGCTCACCGGCGCCGGGCTGACCGCCGCCGACGTGGACGCCGTCGAGGCACATGGCACCGGCACGACGCTGGGTGACCCGATCGAGGCTCAGGCGCTGCTCGCGACGTACGGCCAGGACCGGGACGCCGACCGGCCGTTGTGGCTGGGTTCGGTGAAGTCGAACATCGGGCACACCCAGGCGGCCGCGGGTGTGGCCGGTGTGATCAAGATGGTGCTGGCCCTCCGGCACGGCGTCCTGCCGCAGAGCCTGCACAGCGCCCGGCCCTCCAGCCACGTGGACTGGTCGGCGGGCCACGTCCGGCTGCTGACCGAGCCCGTGACCTGGCCGGAAGCTGCCCGGCCGCGCCGCGCCGCCGTCTCGTCGTTCAGCATCAGCGGCACCAACGCGCACACCATCCTGGAACAGGCCCCGGAGGCCCCGGCTCCCTCCCCGGACGACCCGGAACCGGCCGCGGCGGGCCGGGAACAGGCCGCCGAAGCAGTCCCGCACCACATCGCGGCCCGCCTTCCGCACCTCCCGTGGGTGCTCTCCGCCCGCAGCGCGGAGGCCCTGCGGGCACAGGCCGGCCGTCTGCTGACCCACCTGGAGACCCACCCCGACACGGACCCGCGGGATCTGGCCTACTCGCTCGCCACCTCCCGGTCCGCCTTCGAACACCGCGCGGTCCTCCTCGGCACCGGCCCCGACGAACTCCACCGCAAGCTGGCCGCACTCGCCGAGGAGGGCCCCGACGCCGCAGGCGCGCTCACCGGCTCCCCCCTCCGCGGCAAGACCGCGTTCCTGTTCACCGGGCAGGGCGCCCAGCGCCTCGGCATGGGCCGCGAGCTGTACGACACGTTCCCCGCGTTCGCCGAGGCCTTCGACGCCGCCTGCGGACACCTCGACCCGGAGCTCGAACTGCCGCTGCGGGACGCCGTCTTCGGCGACGACCCGGCACTGCTGGACCGCACCGGCACCACCCAGCCCGCGCTCTTCGCCTTCGAAGTGGCCCTCTTCCGGCTGCTGACCTCGTGGGGCATCCGGCCCGACGTCGTGATGGGCCACTCGATCGGCGAACTGGCCGCCGCACACTGCGCCGGCGTGCTGTCCCTCCCGGACGCCTGCCGGCTGGTGGCGGCCCGCGGACGGCTGATGCAGGCACTCCCGCCCGGCGGAGCCATGGCCTCCCTCCAGGCGACCGAAGCCGAGGTGCGGCCGCTGCTGACGGACACCGCGGACCGGGTGAGCATCGCCGCGGTCAACGGCCCCGAGGCCACCGTCATCGCCGGCGACGAAGCCACCGTGGACACCCTCGCCGGCCACTTCAGGGACCTGGGACGCAAGGTCTCCCGACTGCGGGTCAGCCACGCCTTCCACTCGCCGCTGATGGAACCGATGCTGGCGGACCTGCGCGCCACCGCCCGCGACCTCACCTACCGGCAGCCGCAGACCCCCGTCATCTCCAACGTCACCGGCCGCCTCGCCACCCCCGACGAACTGTGCAGCCCCGACTACTGGGTACGCCACGCCCGCCAGGCCGTACGCTTCGCCGACGGCGTCCGGGCCCTCGCCGAACGCCACGTCACCCGGCTCGTCGAACTCGGCCCCGACGGCACCCTCACCGCACTGGCCGCGGCCTGCCTGCCCGACGGCGACCGACTGCTGACCCCCCTCCTCCGCAAGGACACCCCCGAGGCCGAGAGCCTGCTCACCGCGGTCGGCAGACTGCACCTCTCCGGCGCCCCCCTCGACTGGGCCGCCCTGCTGCCCGGCGCGCGCCGCGTCGACCTCCCCACCTACGCGTTCCAGCGCACCCGCTACTGGCTCCACGCCACACCCCCCGACGACGTGCCCGGCAGCCGGCCGGCCGACTCCGCCTTCTGGACCGCCGTCGAGCAGCAGAACCTGCCCGAACTCGCCGACAGCATCGGCCTCGACCGCTCCCTCCTCGAACCGGTCGTCCCCGCACTCGCGGCCTTCCACCGCGACCAGCAGCAGCACTCCACCGCCCGGACCTGGCGGTACGCGGAGCACTGGGAGCCGGTCGAGCCCCACGCCACCCCGACCGCACCGGCCCACTGGCTGCTCGTCGTCCCCGCTGAGGGCCCGGAGGACCACCAGCCCGTCGCCGACGCCCTCACGACCGCGCTCGCCCGGCACGGCGCGACCGTCACCACCCTGAACCTGCCCCCGAACGCCGACCACCTCGCGCAACGCCTCGACGAGGCCCGCGACCGGGGCCGCGACCGGGCCCCGGACGAGATCAACGTCCTCTCCCTCCTCGGCCTGGGCACCGCCCGCGACCCCCACCACCCCGAGACCCCCGCCGCCCTCGCCCTGACCGGTGCGCTCCTCCAGGCACTGCTCGGCACCGACGCCCCCGTACGACTGTGGAGCGCGACCCGCGGCGCCGTCAGCATCGGCCGCTCCGACCTGCTCAGCGCCCCCGGACAGGCCACTCTCTGGGGCCTCGGCCGCACCGCGGCCATCGAACACCCCGACCACTGGTCCGGCCTCGTCGACCTGCCGGAACAGCTCGACGACCGCGCCCTGGACCGCCTGTGCGTGGTGCTCCACGGCCCCGGCCACGACACCGGGAACGGCAAGGAGTTCGCCCTCCGCGCCTCCGGCCTCTTCGCCCGCCGGCTGGTCCGGGCCCCCCACCCCGAGCAGCCCAGCGGATCGACCGCCTGGGCCCCGGCCGGCACCACCCTGATCACCGGAGGCACCGGCACCATCGGCTCCGCCCTCGCCCGCCGGCTGGCCCGCGAAGGCGCCGAACATCTGCTGCTCATCAGCAGGCGCGGCCCCGACGCCCCGGGCGCCCAGAACCTCATCGCCGAACTCGCCACCCACGGCACCCGCGCCACCGTCGCCGCCTGCGATCCCGCAGACCGCGACGCACTGGCCCGGCTCCTCGCCTCCCTCCCCGAAGACCAGCCGCTGACCAGCGTGTTCCACACCGCAGGCGTCCTCGACGACGGCACCCTCGCCACCATGGACGCCGAACGGTTCGCCACCGTCCTGCGCCCCAAGACCGAGGCCGCGGCCCACCTCCACGAACTGACCCGCGCACACGACCTGACCGCGTTCGTCCTCTTCTCCTCCCTCGCGGGCACCCTCGGCGCGGCCGGACAGGCCAACTACGCGGCGGCCAACGCCGGCCTGGACGCCCTCGCCCGGCACCGCCGCGCCCACGGCCTGCCCGCGACCAGCATCGCCTGGGGCCCCTGGGCACACGACGGCATGGCCGCCGACCCCACCCTGCGCGCGAAGCTGACCCGCGCCGGCCTGCCACCCATGGAGCCGGACACCGCACTCGTCGCGCTGCAGCAGGCACTCGACCACGGCGAGACCCACCTCGTCATCGCCGACATCGACTGGGACACCTTCCCCGCAGGCCGCAACGCGCTCTTCGGCAAACTGCCCGAAGCCGCCGCCCAGAGCCCCGGCCAGGCCACCGGGGCCGAAGGCGTCCGCAGCCTCCTCGCCGCCCTGCGCACCCCCGCCGAACAGGAACAACACCTGCTCCGTCTGGTACGCCGGACCACCGCCACCGTGCTGGGATACCCGGGCCCCGAAGACGTCGGGACAACCCGCACCTTCCAGGAACTCGGCACCGATTCCCTCACCGCGGTCGAACTCCGCAACACCCTCTCCGCGGCCGTCTTGCTTCCCCTGTCCCCGACACTCGTCTTCGACCATCCGACGCCGTCGGCACTGGCACGTCACCTGCGCACCGCACTCCTGGGTGACCTCGGGGAGCAGCACACCGCCGCACTCGCGCACCCCGTAGAGGCGGACGGGGAACCGATCGCCATCGTGGGCATGGCCTGCCGCTACCCGGGGGACGTACGGTCGCCGGAGGACCTCTGGAAGCTGATCGCCGACGGCGGCGACGCCATCACGCCCTTCCCCGAGGACCGCGGCTGGAACCTCGACGCCGTCTACGACCCCGACTCCGGCTGCCCGGGCACCAGTTATGTGCGCGAGGGCGGATTCGTCCGCAGCGCCGGCGATTTCGACCCCGGCTTCTTCGGCATCTCACCACGCGAGGCACTGGCCATGGACCCCCAGCAGCGGATGCTGCTGGAGATCTCCTGGGAAGCCGTGGAACGGGCCGGCATCGCCCCGCTGTCGCTACGGGGCAGCCGCAGCGGACTCTTCGTGGGCTGCGGCTACCAGGGCTACGGGTCGGGCGCCGGCAACATGCCCGACGACCTCCAGGGCCACCTGCTCACCGGAAGCTCCGGCGCGGTGGTCTCGGGCCGGGTGGCGTACACACTGGGCCTGGAAGGGCCTGCCCTGACCGTGGACACGGCATGCTCGTCGTCGCTGGTCGCCCTGCATCTGGCGGTGCAGTCCCTGCGCTCGGGCGACTGCGACCTCGCCCTCGCCGGCGGAGTGACCGTGATGTCCACACCGGGTGCGTTCATCGAGTTCAGCCGGCAGCGGGGCCTTGCCGCGGACGCCCGCTGCAAGGCGTTCGCGGAGGCCGCGGACGGCACCAGCTGGGGCGAGGGCGCCGGCATGGTGCTGGTGGAACGGCTCTCGGATGCCCGGCGCAACGGCCACCGCGTGCTGGCCGTCGTACGCGGCAGCGCCGTGAACCAGGACGGTGCCTCGAACGGCCTGACGGCACCGAACGGCCCCTCCCAGCAGCGGGTGATCCGGCAGGCACTGGCCGGCGCGGGGCTGTCGGCGTCGGACGTGGACGCGGTCGAGGGCCATGGCACGGGCACCAGGCTGGGCGATCCGATCGAGGCACAGGCACTCCTGGCCACCTACGGCCAGGACCGCGACGCGGACCGCCCGTTGTGGCTGGGTTCGGTGAAGTCCAACATCGGGCACACGCAGGTGGCGGCGGGTGTCGCCGGCGTCATCAAGATGGTGGAGGCCTTCCGGCACGGAGTGCTGCCCCGGACGCTGCACGCGGACGAGCCGTCCTCCCACGTGGACTGGTCGGCAGGCCACGTCCGGCTGCTCACCGATGACGTGCGGTGGCCGGAAGGAGACCGGCCCCGCCGGGCAGGTGTGTCGTCCTTCGGCCTGAGCGGCACCAACGCACATGTCATCCTCGAACAGCCCCCTGTGGAGGAACCGCACGAAGCGCCCTCGCCGACACCCGCACCGTCCCTCGTGCCCTGGGTTCTGTCCGGACGCAGCGAGGCGGCGCTGAGGGCGCAGGCCGCGCGCCTGTCGGCGCATCTCAGGGACCGGCCCGAACTGGACCCGCGGGACGTGGGACGGTCGCTCGCCACCACCCGGTCGCCGCTCGAACACCGGGCCGTCGTCCTCGGCGAGGACCGGGAAACCCTGCTCGACCGCTTGAACGCGCTCGGCCGCGGCGAGCCGCAGGGAAACATCGTCGCGGACCTGGCCACCTCGGAAGGCGGCCTCGCCTTTCTCTTCACCGGCCAGGGCGCTCAACGCGCGGGAATGGGCCGGGAGTTGTACGAGGACTTCCCGGTGTTCGCGGAGGCCTTCGACGCGGTGTGCGCCCACTTCGACGCTGAGCTGACGTCGCCCCTGCGGAGTGTGGTCTTCGCCGCCGAAGGAGCCCCAGAGGCGGACAGGGCGGCGGACGCGGCGGCGCTGCACCGGACGGAATTCACGCAGCCGGCGCTGTTCGCCGTTGAGGTGGCGCTGTTCCGGCTGGTGGAGTCCTTCGGTGTCCGGCCGGACTACCTGGTGGGCCACTCCATCGGTGAGTTGGCGGCCGCCCATGTGGCGGGCGTCCTGTCGCTGGCGGATGCCTGCCGTCTGGTGGCGGCGCGCGGCCGGCTGATGCAAGCGTTGCCGCCGGGCGGCGCGATGGTGTCGCTCCAGGCCACCGAGGCCGAGGTGGTTCCGCTGCTGGAAGGTCAAGAGCAGCGGGTGAGCATCGCCGCTGTGAACGGCCCGCAGGCAGTGGTGGTCTCCGGCGAGGAGACCACCGTCGCGGACGTCGCCGGGCGTTTCGAGTCCGAGGGCCGGAAGGTGAAGCGGCTCCAGGTCAGCCATGCCTTCCACTCCCCGCTGATGGAGCCGATGCTCGACGCGTTCCGTGCCGTCGCGGAGAGCGTGTCGTACGAGGAACCCTGCATCCCGGTGGTCTCGAACGTCACCGGCGAACTCGCCACGGCAGCGGAACTGACCTCCCCCGACTACTGGGTGCGGCATGTCCGCGGCGCCGTCCGCTTCGCCGACGGCATCAGGTGGCTGGAGGAGCACGAGGTGACGCGGTTCCTGGAGATCGGGCCGGACGGCACCCTGACCGCCATGGCGCAGGGATGCCTCGACGGTCCCGCTGACCACCTCCTCGTGCCCGCCCTCCGCAAGGACCGCCCGGAGGTGACGGGGCTCCTCACCGCCCTCGGCCACGCCCACGCCCGCGGAGTCACCGTCGACTGGGCCGCCTTCTTCACCGGCACCGGCGCCCACCACACGGATCTGCCCACCTACGCCTTCCAACACCAGCGCTACTGGATCGGGCTGGGCCACACCAACGCCACGAACCTCGGTTCGTCGGGATTGCAGGCGGCCGAACACCCACTGCTCGCGGCCACCATGACGCTTGCCGACTCGCACTCCGTCGTCTTCACCGGACGGCTCACCGCGCAGGACCACCCGTGGCTGGCGGATCACGTCGTCGACGGCTCCCTCCTCGTGCCCGCAACGGCCTTCCTGGAACTCGCACTCCGCGCCGCCGACCACGCCGGCTGCGACCACATCGAGTCCTTGACCGTCGAAGCCCCCCTGGTGCTCCCGGCACACGAAGCCGTCCAGCTGCAGATGCGCATCCAGGAGCCGGACCTCCACGGCGCCCGCGCACTCACCGTCCACTCCTGCCGCATCGGGAGCACCGGTGTCGCGGAGGAACCATGGGTCCGGCACGCCACCGGCGTGCTCGGAGCAGGCCGGCACCGCGAGGCCTTCGACTTCGCCGTGTGGCCCCCGGAAGGAGCCCGGCCCGTCCCGACCGACGGACTCTACGAGGCCTTCGCCGACGCCGGGATCGTCTACGGTCCCGCCTTCCGCGGTCTGCGCGCCGTATGGCGGCGTGACGGTGACCTCTTCGCCACGGTGGAGATCCCCGAAGCGGCGGAAGCCTCGTCCTTCGGGCTGCACCCCGCCCTGCTGGACACCGTCCTCCACGCGCTGGCACTCGAAGCGGACGAGACCGCCGACCTCGCACAGCAGCCGCTCTCCTGGCAGAACGTGCAGCTGTATGCCCTGGGAGCCACCGTGCTCCGGGCACGCATATCGACGAGCGCCGACGGCGGCGTGTCGCTCCAACTGGCCGATGCCGTTGGACAACCGGTGGCGGAGATCGACTCCCTCACCCGCCAGCCGATGACGGCGGAACTGTTCAGCCGCGCCCGGCAGGGCGGCACCCACTCCGACGCGCTGTACCGGGTCGACTGGACCCCGGTGCCCGAGACCGCCGCGGAAGCCGTCGACCTCCACGACCTCGGCGCCGCACCGGGCGATGACCTGCCGCCGTTCGTCGCGCTGCGGCTCGACACCACCACCGACGAGTCCGCCGCGACTCCGGCGGCCGCGCGGGCAGCGGCGCACCGCACTCTGGCCTGCATACAACAATGGACGGAATCCGACCACCGCTCCGACGCCCGCCTCGTGGTGGTGACCCGGAACGCCGTCCCGGCGGAAAACCAGCACCCCGACCCCGCACAAGCCACGGTCTGGGGCCTCGTCCGCGCCGCACGCATCGAGCACCCCGACCGCTTCGTACTGGTGGATGTAGACGGCACGGAAGCCTCACTGGCAGCACTGCCGACTGCCCTGGCCACGGGAGAGCCCGAACTCGCCCTGAGGGACGGCACGGCCCATCTGCCGAGGCTGAGCATGAACATCCGGCGGGACGAGCTGACGATGCCGGGCCTGCCGCAGGACGGATGGTGCCTCGAAAACGCCGCCGACGGCCCGTTGGAGAGCCTGCGCCTGGTGCGGCGACCCGAGGCAGCGGACGACCTGGAGCCCGGCCAGGTGCGTATCGCGGTGCGGTCGGCCGGGGTGAACTTCCGCGATGTGCTGAACGTGCTCGGCAGGTACCCGGGCGACGCCGGGGCCCTGGGCATCGAGGGCGCCGGCGTGGTCACCGAGGCCGGTCCGGGCGTCCTTGGGCTGGCGCCGGGGGACCGGGTGATGGGGTTGTTCCCCCAGTCGTTCGGTCCGGTGGCGGTGGCTGATGAGCGGATGGTGGTCCGGGTTCCGGAGGGTTGGTCGTTCGCGCAGGCGGCGTCGGTTCCGGTGGTGTTTTTGACGGCGTATTACGCGCTGGTGGAGCTGGGCGGTCTCCAGGTTGGTGAGTCCGTGTTGGTGCATGCCGGTGCGGGTGGTGTGGGGATGGCGGCGGTGCAGTTGGCGCGGCATCTGGGTGCGGAGGTGTTCGCGACCGCGAGTCCGGGGAAGTGGGGGGCGCTTCGGGCTTTGGGGCTGGATGAGGCGCATATCGCTTCGTCGCGTGATCTGGACTTCGAGGAAGCCTTCCTGGCGGCGAGCGGTGGCCGGGGCGTGGATGTGGTGCTGGATTCGTTGGCGGGGGAGTTCGTGGATGCGTCGCTGCGGTTGTTGCCGCGGGGTGGGCGCTTCCTGGAGATGGGCAAGACGGATGTCCGTGAGCCGGGGGAGGTGGCGGCCGGCCACGAGGGGGTGCGGTATCAGGCCTTCGATCTGATCGAGGCGGGCCCGGACCGGATCGGGGAGATGTTCGCGCAGGTGCGGGAGTTGTTCGAGGGGGGTGTGCTGGAGCCGTTGCCGGTGACGGCGTGGGATGTGCGGAAGGCTCCGGAGGCGTTCCGGTTCCTGAGTCAGGCGCGGCATGTGGGCAAGGTCGTGCTGACGATGCCGGTGCCCCTCGATGTGGAGGGGACGGTGCTGGTCACGGGTGGGACGGGTGGTCTGGGGGCGCTGGTGGCCCGGCATCTGGTCACCGAGCACGGCATACGTCATCTTCTGCTGGCGAGTCGTCGGGGTCGGCAGGCTCCGGGGGCGGATGCCCTGGTGGAGGAGCTGGCGGGGCTGGGTGCCGAGGTCGAGGTCGTGGCGTGTGACGTGTCCGATCGCGGTGCGCTGAGCAGGCTGCTGGACTCGGTGCCGAAGCAGCATCCCCTCACCGCTGTCGTGCACACCGCAGGCGTCCTCGACGACGCCACGCTGTCCTCACTGACGCCCGCTCGCATGGACGCCGTGCTGGCGCCGAAGGCGGATGCGCTGCTGCTCCTGGACGAGTTGACGCATGCGGAGGATCTGGCGGAGTTCGTGGTGTTCTCGTCGGTGGCGGGAACATTCGGCAGCGCGGGCCAGGGCAACTATGCGGCGGCGAACGCCTTCGTGGATGCCCTGATGCACCGGCGTAGTGGATCGGGCTTCCCCGCACGGTCGTTGGCGTGGGGTGCCTGGGCTCCGGGCGCGGGAATGACGGGTGAGCTGAGCGAAGCCGATCTGCAGCGCATGGCTCGTGGCGGCATCACCCCCTTCACCGAGGAGCGTGGTGTGGAGGCCTTCGATGCCGCCCGCCACACCGCAGTGCCCGTGGTCGTCCCGGTCCAGCTGAATCACACGATGTTGCGGGAGCAGCATGCCGCCGGAGTCCTTCCTCCGCTCATGCGAGGTCTCCTGGGGAGGAGTACGCGTCGAACCGCCGTCTCCTCCTCGGGTGAGATGACGCCGGCGGACGCCCTGCGGTCGCGGCTTTCCCCCCTGTCCCAGGACGAGCGACGAGCAGCGGTCCTGGAACTCGTACGGACTCAGGCCGCACTGGTGCTGGGACACCCCGGCCCCGAAGCGATCGAGCCCACCCGCGACTTCCGGGGACTCGGTGTCGACTCACTTACCGCCGTGGAGCTGCGCAACCAACTTCAGGCGGCCACCGGACTGACGATGCCCGCCACCCTGGTCTTCGACTACCCCACTCCGCAGCGGGTGGCTCGCCATCTGGAAGACGAGCTGTCCGGTGGGGACGAAGCACCTGACGCGGGTGTCATCACCTCCACGGCCGCAGACACCGATCCGGATGAGCCGGTGGCGATTGTGGCGATGGGTTGCCGGTTCCCCGGTGGTGTGGGGTCGCCGGAGGAGTTGTGGGGGTTGCTGGTTGAGGGCGGGGAGGGCGTGGTGCCGTTCCCGGAGGATCGTGGCTGGGATGTTGAGGGGCTGTACGACCCGGAGCCGGGCCGTCCCGGGAAGGTCTCCACGCGTGAGGCAGGGTTCCTGCCGGGGATGGATGAGTTCGATGCGGACTTCTTCGGGATTTCGCCGCGTGAGGCGGTGGCGATGGACCCGCAGCAGCGGTTGCTGCTGGAGGTGTCGTGGGAGGCGTTTGAGCGGGCGGGCATCGTTCCCGGTTCGCTCCGGGGGTCGCGTACGGGGGTGTTTGCGGGCACGAACGGCCAGGATTACACCGGGTTGTTGGTGGCCTCCGGTGAGGAGGAGTTGGGGGGCTATATCGGTACGGGTAATGCGGCGAGTGTGGTGTCGGGGCGGTTGTCGTATGTGTTTGGTCTTGAGGGGCCTGCGGTGACGGTGGATACGGCGTGTTCGGCGTCGTTGGTGGCGTTGCATTTGGCGGTGCAGTCGTTGCGTGCGGGTGAGTGTGATCTGGCGTTGGCGGGTGGTGTGACGGTGATGTCGACGCCGGGGTTGTTTGTGGATTTCAGTCGGCAGCGGGGGTTGGCTGCTGATGGTCGGTGCAAGGCGTTCTCGGATGCTGCGGATGGTGCGGGGTTTTCCGAGGGTGTGGGTGTGCTGGTGGTGGAGCGGTTGTCGGATGCGCGGCGGAAGGGGCATCGGGTGTTGGCGGTCGTGCGTGGCAGTGCGGTGAATCAGGACGGTGCGTCGAATGGTCTGACGGCGCCGAATGGTCCTTCGCAGCAGCGGGTGATCCGTCAGGCGTTGGAGGGTGCGGGGCTGGCGCCGTCGGATGTGGATGTGGTGGAGGCGCATGGTACGGGGACGTCGCTGGGTGACCCCATCGAGGCGCAGGCGCTGATTGCGACGTATGGGCAGGGTCGGGAGGCTGGCCGGCCGTTGTGGTTGGGTTCGGTGAAGTCGAATCTTGGGCATACGCAGGCGGCTGCGGGTGTGGCGGGTGTGATCAAGATGGTGCTGGCGTTGCAGCATGGTGTTCTGCCGCGGACGCTGCATGTGGACGAGCCGTCGTCGCATGTGGAGTGGTCGGCGGGGGAGGTGCGGCTGCTGACGGAGGCGGTGGAGTGGCCGGAGTCGGCGCGGCCTCGGCGGGCCGGTGTGTCCTCGTTCGGCATCAGCGGCACCAACGCCCACACCATCATTGAAGAGGCGCCGGCATCCGAAGAATTGCCCGGCAGCGAGGAGACGCTCAAACTGCCCGCAGTCCCTTGGGTCATCTCAGCGCGTGACGCATCAGGTTTGCAGGCCCAGGCACAACGGCTCCTGGCGCATCTGGACGAATTCCTGCTTGATCCGTCTGACGTGGGCCTCTCCTTGGCGACGTCAAGGGAAATGTTCGACCACCGCGCTGTGGTGCTCGTCGACGGTCACGAGACGGCGGTACAGGGGCTGACCGCACTCGCGGAGGGTCGAAAGGCCGCCGGTGTGGTGCGTGGGACCAAGCAACAGGGGCGGTCCGCATTCCTGTTCACGGGGCAGGGGGCGCAGCGTTTGGGTATGGGCTGGGAGCTGTATGACACCTTCCCGGTTTTTGCGGACGCCTTTGACGCTGTATGCGCCTGCTTTGACACTGAGTTGGAGTCGTCGCTGCGGGGTGTGGTGTTCGGTGAGAACGCGGAGGTTCTGCATCGGACGGAGTTCACTCAGCCGGCGTTGTTCGCGGTGGAGGTGGCGCTGTTCCGGCTGGTGGAGTCGTTCGGTGTGCGGCCGGATTTCCTGGTGGGTCATTCGGTTGGTGAGCTGGTGGCTGCCTATGTGGCGGGGGTGTGGTCGCTGGAGGATGCGTGTCGTGTGGTGGCGGCGCGTGGGCGGTTGATGCAGGCGCTGCCGACGGGCGGCGCGATGGTGTCCCTCCAAGCCGCCGAGGACGAGGTACGTCCGCTGCTGGAGGGCCGCGAGGAGCAGGTGAGTATCGCTGCGGTGAATGGTCCGCAGGCGGTGGTGGTTTCGGGTGATGAGTCGGTTGTTGCCGAGATCGCTGGGCATTTTGAGGCGGAGGGTCGGAAGGTGAAGCGGCTCCAGGTGAGCCATGCCTTCCACTCCCCGCTGATGGAACCGATGTTGGAGGAGTTCCGGGCGGTTCTGGAGAGTGTGGTGTACGCGGAGCCGCGTATCCCGGTGGTCTCGAATGTGACCGGTGAACTCGCCACACCGCAAGAACTGAGGTCCCCCGACTACTGGGTGCGGCATGTGTGTGAGGCCGTCCGTTTCGCTGACGGTGTGCGGTGGTTGGAGGTGCATGGGGTGATCCGGTTCCTGGAGATCGGGCCGGACGGCACCCTGACCGCCATGGCGCAGGCATGCACAGACAGTGCGGACCTGCTGCTGTCGCCAGTGTTGCGTAAGGGTCGGCTGGAGTCAGAAGCCCTGGTGGCTGCGGTGAGTGGCATGTTCGTCGACGGTGCGGAGGTGCAGTGGCGGGCGCTCTTCCCGGGGGCGCGGCAGGTCGATCTGCCCACGTACGCATTCCAGCGTGAGCGCTTCTGGCCGAGCAACCCGGTGACCGAGGCCGGGGACGTCGTGACTCAGTCGGCGGACGACGGGACCGCGTGGTTCTGGGAGGCCGTGGAGCGCGAAGATCCGGACGCCCTGGCCGGGGAACTGGCGATACCCGGGGATGCCTCGTGGGATGAGGCTCTGAGCGCGTTGTCCTCGTGGCGGCGGCAGCGGCGTGAGCGGTCGGCGGTGGACGGCTGGCGGTACCGGGTGCAGTGGAAGCCGGTCGGTGTGGAAGCCGGGGAAAAGCTGTCCGGGCGTTGGCTGGTGGTGGCGCCGGAGGGCACGGCGGACTCGGGCTGGGCCTCTTCGATGGTGGAGGGTCTGGCGGGGTGTGGTGTGCGGGTCGAGCGGGTGGACTGCGGCCCGGATGTGGATCGGGTTGCGCTGGCCGAGCGGTTTGCGGGGTTCGAGGGTGACGCCGTCGCGGGCGTGCTGGTGCTGCCGGGCGGCCTGGCGGGCGAGCCCTCTGGCGAGGGGGTGCCGGCGGACGTGGTGCGTACTGCGGTGGTGGTGCAGGCGTTGGGGGATGCGGGTGTGGGTGGGCGTGTGTGGGTCATGACGCGGGGCGCTGTTGCCACGGGTCAGTCTGATGATGGTCCGAACGCGGCGGGTGCGGCGGTGTGGGGTGTGGGTCGGGTGGCTGCGTTGGAGTTGCCGGATCGTTGGGGTGGTCTGGTGGATCTTCCGGAGGTGGTGGACCGTGGGGTGGTTGACCGGCTGGTCGGGGTTCTCGCTGATGGTGGTGAGGATCAGGTGGCGGTGCGGGCGTCGGGGGTGTTCGGGCGTCGGCTGGTTCACGCTCCCGCTGGGGATGCGGCTGATGGGTGGCGGCCGCGTGGGACGGTGTTGATCACGGGTGGTACGGGTGCGTTGGGGGCGCGGGTGGCGCGTTGGGCGGCTGAGCGGGGTGCGGAGCATCTCGTTCTGACGAGTCGTCGTGGTCTTGAGGCGCCTGGTGCGGTCGACCTGGAGGCGGAGCTGTCCGGCTTGGGTGTTCAGGTGACGGTGGAGGCCTGCGATGTCTCGGACCGGAACGCCGTCCAGGAGCTGCTGTCCGGGTGCGTGGTGGACGCCGTGGTCCATGCGGCGGGTGTGGTGGATTCCGTCCCGTTGGCTGAGGCGGATGCGGGGCATTTCGCTGACGTGATGGGGGCGAAGGTTGCGGGCGCCGTGGTGCTGGACGAGGCCTTGCACGATCGTGAGTTGGATGCGTTTGTGGTGTTCTCGTCGATTGCGGGTGTGTGGGGCAGTGGTGGTCAGGGGGCGTATGCGGCGGGAAATGCCTTCGTCGAGGGGTTGGTGGAGGCGCGTCGGGCGCGGGGTGTGGTGGGTTGTGCGGTGGCGTGGGGTCCGTGGGCCGGTGGGGGTATGGCCGGCACAGAGGGCGCGGAAGA
The DNA here is from genome assembly GCF_043199295.1 of Streptomyces sp. NPDC048612. Lineage (NCBI taxonomy): Bacteria > Bacillati > Actinomycetota > Actinomycetes > Kitasatosporales > Streptomycetaceae > Streptomyces > Streptomyces sp. NPDC048612. The sequence goes on along the minus strand of NZ_JBICVV010000003.1, from coordinate 70,707 downwards.
GCATCTGCTGCGTCGCGGGCTGAAGGCGTTGGACCCGGCGTTGGCGGTTTCGGCGTTGGGGATGGCTTCGGGCGAGGCTTCGGTAGTGATCGCCGATGTGGAATGGGAGCGCTTTGCCCCGGCGTTCACCAGCGCTCGCCCGAGTCCGCTGCTGGAGGACCTCCCGGAGGTCGCTGACGCGGTAGCTGGTACGTCCCAGGAGGAGGTCCAGGACGCGGGACAGCCCTTCCTCGGTAAGGTCGCGGGCCTTTCTGCGGTGGAGCGCGCGCAAGCCGTACTCGACCTCGTACGCAGCCACACGGCCACCGTTCTCGGGTTCCGCGATATGAAGGCCGTGGAGCCTGTCAGGGCATTCCGGGATCTGGGCTTCGACTCGCTCACCGCGGTCGAGCTGCGGAACGGGCTGAACGCCGACACCGGGATGAGGCTCCCCGCCACCCTGGTCTTCGACTACCCCACGCCACAGCTTCTCGCGGAGCATGTGCAGGACACGCTGTTCGGTGCCGCGGACGCCGAGCCGGAGGCCGCCGTACTCGCTGACCTGGACCGTCTCGCCGGCGCGATTTCAGGATTTTCCCCAGAGAACGCCGCCAGGGGGCTCGTCGAGGCCCGTCTTCGGAGCATCCTGGCTGAGCTGGGCGGGGTGGCCGAGGGCGAGGCGAAGTCCGCCGTGTCCCAGCAGCTGGATGCGGCCTCGGACGACGAGATCTTCGATTTCATCAATCAGGAGCTCGGCCGTTCCTGAACGCCGCTGGTGAACCGTTCCGGTCTACAACGTATGGGGCAAGTTCCACATGGCGAATGAAGAACGGCTTCGGGACTACCTCAAGTGGGTCACCGCGGACCTGCATGAGACCCGTCGGCGCCTGCAGGAGCTGGAATCGCAGCAGCAGGAGCCGGTCGCAATCGTCGGAATGAGCTGCCGCCTTCCCGGGGGTGTGCGGTCGCCGGAGGAGTTCTGGCGCCTGCTGCACAGCGGGGAGGACGCCATCTCCGAGTGGCCGCAGGACCGCGGCTGGGATGCCGATGCGCTGTACGACCCGGAGGCGGGCGGATCGGGCACCAGCTACTCGTGCAAGGGCGGCTTCGTCTACGAGGCCACCGAATTCGACCCCGGCTTCTTCGGGATCTCGCCGCGCGAAGCGCTCGCGATGGACCCGCAGCAGCGACTGCTGCTCGAAGCGTCCTGGGAGGCCTTCGAGGGCGCCGGAATCGACCCCCTCGGCCTGCGGGGAAGCCGCAGCGGTGTGTTCGTCGGGGCCAGCGGCCAGGAATACGGTGCCGGCCTTCGCGATGTCCCCGACGATGTGCGGGGCCATCTCCTGACGGGCAACTCGACCTCGGTCGTGTCGGGTCGTGTCGCGTACACACTGGGACTTGAGGGCCCTGCCGTGACCGTGGACACGGCCTGCTCCTCCTCCCTGGTCGCGCTGCACCTGGCGTCACAGGCCCTCCGGTCCGGCGAATGCACGCTCGCGCTGGCGGGCGGGGTGACGGTGATGGCCACCCCCGGGGCGTTCATCGAGTTCAGCCGGCAGCGCGGCCTTGCCGCCGACGGCCGCTGCAAGGCGTTCGCGGAGTCCGCGGACGGCACGGGGTGGGCCGAGGGCGTCGGCATGCTGGTACTGGAGCGCCTGTCGGACGCCCGGCGGAACGGCCACCGGGTGCTGGCGGTCGTGCGCGGCAGTGCCGTGAATCAGGACGGTGCGTCCAACGGTCTGACGGCGCCGAATGGTCCTTCGCAGCAGCGGGTGATCCGGCAGGCACTGGCCGGTGCGGGACTCGCGCCGTCGGATGTGGACGCGGTAGAGGCGCACGGTACGGGGACGTCGCTGGGCGACCCGATAGAAGCGCAGGCGCTGCTCGCGACGTACGGCCAGGACAGGGCCGCCGACCGGCCGTTGTGGCTGGGCTCGGTGAAGTCGAACATCGGACACACCCAGGCGGCCGCGGGTGTGGCGGGTGTCATCAAGATGGTGCTGGCTCTGCAGCACGGCGTCCTCCCCCAGACCCTGCACGCCGATGAGCCGTCGTCACACGTCGACTGGTCGTCCGGCAACGTACGACTGCTGACCGAGGCCCTCGGGTGGCCGGAGAACGGGCGACCGGGGCGCGGGGCGGTCTCCGCCTTCGGTGTCAGTGGCACCAACGCGCACGCGGTGATCGAGCAGGCACCCGAGGCGGAGCCCGCGCCCGAAGAAGGGCCGCAGGACGGCACGGCCGCGTCAGCGCGGCTGCCGATCGTGCCCTGGGTCCTCTCGGCGCGCGGTGACTCCGCCCTCCGCGAGCAGGCCAGAAGGCTGCTCTCACACGTCGAGGCCCACCCCGGGTACGACATACGCGACCTCGCCCGCTCGCTCGCCTCGACCCGCGCCGCGCTGGAGAACCGTGCCGTCGTCCTCGGCAGCAGCCGCGCGGAACTGGTCGCGGCACTAGACGCCCTCGCCCGTGACGAGTACGCCGAAGGCACCGTGCGGGGCACGGACCTGCCCGGCGCGAAGACGGCCTTTCTGCTCGCGGGACAGGGCTCCCAACGCCTGGGAATGGGGCGTGAGTTGTATGACGCATTCCCGGCGTTCGCGGACGCTTTTGACGCGGTGTGTGCGTGCTTCGAGGGCGAGTTGGGGGCGCGGCTGCGGGATGTCGTGTTCGGTGACGATGCCGAGGCGCTGAGTCGGACGGAGTTCACTCAGCCGGCCTTGTTCGCCGTGGAGGTGGCGCTGTTCCGGTTGGTGGAGTCGTTCGGCGTGCGGCCGGATTTCCTGGTGGGGCATTCCATCGGTGAGCTGGTGGCTGCGCATGTGGCGGGCGTGCTGTCGTTGGACGACGCGTGCCGGCTGGTGGCGGCGCGTGGGCGGTTGATGCAGGCGCTGCCGACGGGCGGCGCGATGGTGTCCCTCCAAGCCGCCGAGGACGAGGTACGTCCGCTGCTGGAGGGCCGCGAGGAGCAGGTGAGTATCGCCGCGGTGAATGGTCCGCAGGCGGTCGTGATCTCCGGCGCGGAGTCCGCCGTGACGGAGATCGCCGGGCGTTTTGAGTCCGAGGGCCGGAAGGTGAAGCGGCTCCAGGTGAGTCACGCCTTCCACTCCCCGCTGATGGAGCCGATGCTCGACGAGTTCCGTGCCGTCGCGGAGAGCATCACGTACGAGCAGCCGCGCATCCCCGTGGTCTCGAATGTCACCGGTGAACTCGCCACGGTGGAGCAGCTGACCTCCCCCGACTACTGGGTGCGACATGTCCGCGAGGCGGTCCGCTTCGCGGACGGTATCCGCTGGCTGGAGGAGCACAGCGTCGCCCGCTATCTCGAAATAGGGCCCGACGGCACGCTCACCGCGATGGCTCAGATGTGTGTGGAGGGCCCCGCGCACCTGGCGGTTCCCGCGTTGCGAAGGGACCGTTCCGAGGCACAGCACGTGGTGACGGCTCTTGCGCAGCTGCACGCGCACGGCGCCGTACTCGACTGGGCCGCGCTGCTGCCCGGGACACGCCCCGTCGATCTGCCGACCTATCCCTTTCAGCGTCAGCGCTACTGGCTGGCGGCGACGGGTACGGAGACGGAGACGGAGGGGGCCGCGTCCCCCGCGATCGAGGGAGTCGACGCGCAGCTCTGGGACGTGATCGAGCGTGGTGATGCGGCAGCGGCGGCCGGGGAACTGGCGATCGCCGGTGATGCCTCGTGGGCGGAGGCGCGCACTGCGCTGACGTCGTGGCGGCGGCAGCGGCGTGAGCGGTCGGTGGTGGACGGCTGGCGCTATCGGGTGGAGTGGAAGCCGCTCGCTGCGCGGTCCGGCGGGGTGCCGGACGGTCGCTGGCTCGCGGTGGTGGCTGCGGGGGACGCGTACGCCGAGGCCGTGGTGGAGGGTCTGGCGGAGTGTGGTGTGCGGGTTGAGCGGGTGGAGTGTGGCGCGGGGGAGTGGGGCCGGGGTGTGCTCGCCGCGCGGGTGCGTGAGGTGGCTGGTGCGGAGCCGTTCGCCGGTGTGTTGGTGGTGGGTGCCGGGAACGCCGTGCGTACTGCGGTGGTGGTGCAGGCGTTGGGGGACGCCGCTGTGGGTGGGCGTGTGTGGGTGGTGACGCGGGGGGCTGTTTCGATCGGTCGGTCGGATGGTGGGCCCGATCCGGTGCAGGCGGCGGTGTGGGGTGTGGGCCGGGTGGCGGCGCTGGAGCATCCGGATCGTTGGGGTGGCCTGGTGGACATGCCGGAGGCGGTGGATCGTAGGGCGCTCGACCGCCTGGTTGGGGTGCTTGCCGATGGTGGTGAGGATCAGGTGGCGGTGCGTGCGTCGGGGGTGTTCGGGCGTCGGCTGGCACACGCTCCGGCTCCCGCGTCCGATGACGCGGTCGAGGGTTGGCGGCCGCGTGGGACGGTGCTGATCACGGGTGGTACGGGTGCGTTGGGTGCCCGGGTGGCGCGCTGGGTGGCCGAACGCGGTGCCGAGCATGTGGTCCTGACGAGCCGTCGTGGCCCGGAGGCGCCTGGTGCGGCCGACCTGGAGGCGGAGCTGTCCGCCCTCGGTGTACGGGTGACGGTGGCGGCCTGCGATGTCGCAGATCCGGACGCGGTCGAGGCACTGCTCTCCGAGCATCCCGTGGACGCCGTCTTCCACGCCGCCGCTGTACTCGACGACGGCGTTCTCGACTCCCTCACACCCGAACGGTTCGCCGCCGTCCTGCGGGCCAAGGCCGATTCGGCCGCCAACCTGCACGAGGCGACTCGCGGTCGTGACCTGTCGGCCTTTGTCCTGTTCTCGTCCGTCGCCGGCACCATCGGTGCCGCCGGCCAGGCCAACTATGCGGCGGCCAATGCCTACTTGGATGCCCTTGCCGAGCGGCGGGTGGGCGAAGGGCTTGCCGCGACGTCCCTTGCCTGGGGGCCCTGGGGCGAGACGGGCATGGCGAGTGATGAGTCGATGGCCCGGCGGATGCGCCGGGGCGGAGTGTCCCCGCTGCAGCCGGACCTCGCCGTCGAGGCCATGGGGAGCGCGATCCGCTCCGGTGCACCCGGTCTGGTGATCGCCGACATCACCTGGACGGACTTCCGTGCCGCCTTCGCCGCGGTCCGGCCGAGCCCGCTGATCGGCGATCTTCCGGAGATGCGTGCCGCGGTCGAGCAGACCACAGAGACGGGCGGCGACGACCCCCGGTCCGAGCTGCACCGGCAGCTCGCGGGCCTGGAGCCGGCCGAGCAGGAGCGCGTACTCACCGATCTCGTCCGGTCCTACGCCGCCGGGGTGCTGCATTACGCGGGCCCGGCTGACGTCCCGCCGAACCGGTCCTTCCGGGACCTCGGTGTCGACTCCTTGCTCGCCGTGGAGCTGCGGAACGCCCTGAGCCTGGCATGCGGGATCACGCTGAGCGCAACGGTGGTCTTCGACTATCCGACCCCGACAGCACTGGCCGGCCTTCTGCGCACCAGGATCGCGCCGGTCCAGCACGACATCGAGCAGTCACCGGCGACTCTCTCCGCGGCTGACGGTGACCCCCTTGCCATCGTGGGCATGAACTGCCGCTTCCCGGGTGGTGTTGACTCTCCGGAGGCTTTCTGGAAGCTGCTGTCGGATGGTGCGGATACCGTGGGCGCGTTCCCGGCTGACCGCGGCTGGGACCTGGACACGGTCTACGATCCCGACCCCGAACACCTGGGGACCACGTACGTCAAGGTCGGTGGATTCCTCAAGAACGTCGACCAGTTCGACCCGGTCTTCTTCGGGATGAGTCCCCGGGAAGCGGTGGCGACCGATCCGCAGCAGCGTCTGTTGCTGGAAGTGTCCTGGGAGGCGCTGGAGCGGGCCGGCATCGACCCGCATTCCGTGCGGGGCAGCCGTGCGGGTGTGTTCGTGGGCACGAACGGTCAGGACTATCCGGCGCTGTTGGCCGGTTCCCCGGACGACTTCGACGGTTACATCGGTACGGGAAATGCCGCGAGTGTGGTGTCCGGGCGTGTGGCCTACACGCTCGGCCTGGAGGGCCCGGCGGTGACCGTGGATACGGCGTGCTCCTCGTCGCTGGTGGCCCTGCACTGGGCGGCGCAGGCGCTGCGTTCCGGTGAGTGTGACCTGGCGCTGGTGGGCGGTGTGACGGTGATGTCGACGCCCGGGGCGTTCGTGGAATTCAGCCGGCAGCGCGGACTCGCTCCGGACGGCCGGTGCAAGGCGTTCGCCGCCGGCGCCGACGGGACCGGCTGGGGTGAGGGCGTTGGGGTGCTGGTCGTGGAGCGGCTGTCGGACGCCCGGCGCAACGGTCATCGGGTACTGGCTGTCGTGGCTGGTTCCGCGGTGAATCAGGATGGCGCGTCGAACGGTCTGACGGCGCCCAACGGCCCGTCCCAGCAGCGGGTGATCCGGCAGGCACTGGCCAGTGCAGGCCTGGCGGCCTCGGAGGTGGATGCGGTCGAGGCGCACGGCACGGGAACGGCACTCGGTGACCCCATTGAGGCACAGGCACTCCTGGCCACCTATGGCCAGGACCGGGCCGAGGACCGGCCGTTGTGGCTGGGGTCGGTGAAGTCGAACATTGGCCACACCCAGGCGGCTGCGGGTGTGGCGGGTGTGATCAAGATGGTGCTGGCGCTCCAGCACGGTGTGCTGCCGCGGACCCTGCACGTGGACGCCCCCTCACCTCACGTGGACTGGTCGGAGGGCAACGTACGGCTGCTCACGAAGCCGGTCGCCTGGCCGCTCCACGACGAAGCGGCAGCCCATGTCTGTCGAGCAGGTGTGTCCTCGTTCGGCATCAGCGGCACCAACGCACACGTGGTCCTCGAAAGCGCCCCCGAGCCGCAAGCCACCACCGAGGTCGTCCCGGCCGCCGTGTCTGGACGGCTCTCCCTCACACCGCTGGTGCTCGCGGCACGTACCGAGCCCGCCCTCCGCGCACAGGCGGCTCGCCTGCGCGCGGCCTACGAGGCCGACCCCGCACTCGACCCGGCGGACCTGGGCTACTCCCTCGCCACCACCCGCTCCACGCGCTTCGACCACCGCGCGGTGGTACTGGCGGACGACCCCGCATCGGTACTCCAGCGCCTGGCCGCGCTCGCCGACGGCCTCCGGACCCCCGGTGTCATAAAGGGGTCCCCGGCCGACGGCCGACTGGCTCTGCTGTTCGCGGGCCAGGGTGCGCAACGCCTCGGAATGGGAAGGGAGTTGTACGAGACCTTCCCGGTCTTCGCGGATGCGTTTGATGCGGTGTGTGCGCACTTCGACGGTGAGTTGGCGGCGCCGCTGCGGAGTGTGGTGTTCGGTGACGAGGCGCTTGCCGAGGCGGATACGGAGACGGTGCACCGGACCGGTTTCACTCAGCCGGCGCTGTTCGCGGTGGAGGTGGCGCTGTTCCGGCTCGTCGAGTCGTTCGGCATCCGCCCCGACTACCTCATGGGGCATTCCGTTGGTGAGTTGGTGGCTGCGTATGTGGCGGGGGTGTGGTCGCTGGAGGATGCGTGTCGTGTGGTGGCGGCGCGTGGGCGGTTGATGCAGGCGTTGCCGGTGGGTGGGGCGATGGTGTCGCTTCAGGCGTCGGAGGCGGAGGTGTTGCCGCTGCTGGAGGGCCTGGAGCAGCGGGTGAGTGTTGCTGCGGTGAATGGTCCGCAGTCGGTGGTGGTTTCGGGTGACGAGTCGGCTGTTGCCGAGATCGCCGGGTGCTTTGAATCCGAGGGTCGGAAGGTGAAGCGGCTCCAGGTCAGCCATGCCTTCCACTCCCCGCTGATGGAACCGATGTTGGAGGAGTTCCGGGCGGTTCTGGAGAGTGTGGTGTACGCGGAGCCGCGTATCCCGGTGGTCTCGAATGTGACCGGTGAGTTCGCTGCGGCGGAGGAGCTGGCCTCTGCTGACTACTGGGTGCGCCATGTGCGTGAGGCGGTCCGTTTCGCTGACGGTGTGCGGTGGCTGGAGGTGCACGGGGCGACCCGGTTCCTGGAGATCGGGCCGGACGGCTCCCAGACCGCCATGGCACAGCTCTGCCTTTCGGCATCCGATCACTGTCTGCTTCCCGCGATGCGCAAGGACCGCTCCGAGGACGAGGCCCTGCTGACCGCCGTATCGCATGCGTTCGTGCTCGGCATGGACGTGGAGTGGCGTACGTGCTTCTCCGGGGCGCGGCAGGTCGATCTGCCCACCTACGCGTTCCAGCGTGAGCGCTACTGGCCGACGCCAGCACCTCATGCCGACCCCAGTGAGAACTGGCGGTATCGGGTGGAGTGGAAGCCGTTGGCGGCGCGGTCCGGTGGGGTGCCGGATGGTCGTTGGCTTGCGGTGGTGGCTGCGGGGGATGCGTTTGCCGGGGCTGTGGTGGAGGGGCTGGCGGCGTGTGGTGTGGCGGTTGAGCGGGTGGAGTGTGGTGCGGGGGAGTGGGACCGGGGGCTGTTGGCTGAGCGGGTGGGTGCGGTGGCTGGTGTGGAGTCGTTTGCCGGTGTGTTGGTGGTGGGTGTGGGGGATGTGGTGCGGGCTGCTGTGGTGGTGCAGGCATTGGGGGATGTGGGTGTGGGTGGGCGTGTGTGGGTGGTGACGCGGGGGGCTGTGTCGATCGGTGGGTCGGATGCTGGGCCCGATCCGGTGCAGGCGGCGGTGTGGGGTTTGGGTCGGGTGGCTGCTTTGGAGTTGCCGGACCGTTGGGGTGGCCTGGTGGACCTTCCGGAGGCGGTGGATCGTAGGGCGTTTGGCCGCCTGGTTGGGGTTCTCGCTGATGGTGGCGAGGATCAGGTGGCGGTGCGGGCGTCGGGAGTGTTTGGACGGCGGCTGGTGCACGCCCCGGCTCCGGTCGGTGATGCGGCTGATGGATGGCGGCCGCGTGGGACGGTGCTGATCACGGGGGGTACGGGTGCGTTGGGTGCTCGTGTGGCGCGTTGGGCGGCTGAGCGGGGTGCCGAGCATCTCGTTCTGACGAGTCGTCGGGGTCTTGCGGCGCCTGGTGCGGCCGACCTGGAGGCGGAGCTGTCCGCCCTCGGGGTGCGGGTGACGGTGGCGGCCTGTGATGTGGCCGATCGTGGTGCGGTTGAGCAGTTGTTGTCCGGGTGTGCGGTGGATGCCGTGGTTCATGCGGCGGGTGTGGTGGATTCCGTCCCGTTGTGTGAGGCGGATGCGGAGCATTTCGCTGACGTGATGAGGGCGAAGGTTGCCGGTGCCGTGGTGCTGGACGAGGCCTTGCACGATCGTGAGTTGGATGCGTTTGTGGTGTTCTCGTCGATTGCTGGTGTGTGGGGCAGTGGTGGCCAGGGGGCGTATGCGGCGGGGAATGCGTTTGTTGAGGGGTTGGTGGCGGCGCGTCGTGCCCGGGGTGCGGTCGGTTGCGCGGTGGCGTGGGGCCCGTGGGCCGGCGGCGGCATGGCCGGCACAGAGGGCGCGGAGGAGCATCTGCTGCGTCGCGGGCTGAAGGCGTTGGACCCGGCGTTGGCGGTGTCAGCGTTGGAGAGGGCAGTGGGCGAGGCTTCGGTAGTGGTCGCCGATGTGGAGTGGCAACGCTTTGTCCCCGCGTTCACCAGCGCTCGCCCGAGCCCACTGCTGGAGGACCTCCCGGAGGTACGGGCGGCGTTGGCTTCCGGTGCCGGTGGCGAGGGTTCCGGTGTCGGGGTGGTGCGGGAGCATTTGGCGGGACTGTCGGTTGTGGAGCGGGAGCGGGCGCTGCTGGAGTTGGTGCGTACCCACGCCGCGGCAGTCCTCGGCTACACCACATCTGCCGGCCTCGAAAGCGGCGGCACCTTCCGTGACTTGGGCTTCGACTCGCTCACTGCCGTCGAGCTGCGCAACGGACTGAATGCCGAGACCGGTCTGCGGCTTCCCGCCACCCTGGTCTTCGACTACCCGACGCCGGTCGACCTGGCGCGTTTTCTGGAGGGTGAGCTGTTCGGGGCGGCGTCGGGTGTGGCGTCCGACCTGCCGGTGAGGGCTTCCACGTCGGACGATCCGGTGGTCATCGTCGGGATGAGCTGCCGGCTTCCCGGGGGTGTGGCCAGTCCCGAGGACCTGTGGCGGCTGGTGGCCGGAGCCGAAGACGCCATCTCCGGATTCCCCACGGACCGTGGCTGGAATCTCGAATCCCTCTTCGGGAACGACGACGACCAGGCAGGCGGGAGCCGCACGCAGTCGGGCGGTTTCCTGCGTGATGCCGCCCAGTTCGATCCGGCGTTCTTCGGTATCAGCCCACGTGAAGCGGTCGCGATCGACCCGCAGCAGCGGCTGCTGCTGGAAACCTCCTGGGAAGCTCTCGAACGCTCTGGCGTGAGCCCCACTTCGGTCAAGGGCAGCCGAACGGGTGTCTTTGTCGGGGCCAGTGCATCGGGCTACGGGGCCGGGCTGCGGGAGGCTCCGGAAGGCCTCGGGGGGCACTTGCTCACCGGAAGCTCGGGCGCCGTGGTGTCGGGCCGGGTGTCGTATGCGCTGGGTCTTGAGGGACCTGCGGTGACGGTGGACACGGCGTGTTCTTCGTCGCTGGTCGCCCTGCACCTGGCGGCGCAGTCCCTGCGCTCGGGCGAATGCGACCTCGCCCTCGCCGGTGGTGTGACGGTCATGGGTAACCCCGGAGCCTTCGTCGAGTTCAGTCTCCAGGGCGGTCTCGCTGCTGATGGCCGGTGCAAGGCGTTCTCGGACGCTGCGGATGGCACCGGTTGGGCCGAGGGCGCTGGTGTGCTGGTGGTGGAGCGGCTGTCGGATGCCCGGCGGAACGGTCATCGGGTGTTGGCCGTGGTGCGTGGCAGTGCGGTGAATCAGGATGGCGCGTCGAACGGTCTGACGGCGCCGAATGGTCCTTCTCAGCAGCGGGTGATCCGGCAGGCGCTGGCCAGTGCGGGGCTGTCGGCGTCGGATGTGGACGCGGTCGAGGCGCATGGCACGGGGACGTCGCTGGGCGACCCGATCGAGGCGCAGGCGCTGATTGCGACGTACGGCCAGGGCCGAGACGCCGACCGGCCGTTGTGGTTGGGTTCGGTGAAGTCGAACATCGGGCACACGCAGGCGGCTGCGGGTGCGGCCGGTGTGATCAAGATGGTGCTGGCGCTCCAGCACGGCGTCCTTCCGCAGACTCTGCACGCCGATGAGCCGTCGTCACACGTCGACTGGTCGGCCGGCAACGTACGACTGCTGACCGAAGCCATGGGATGGCCGGAGAGCGGCCGACCGGGGCGGGGGGCGGTTTCTGCCTTTGGCGTCAGCGGGACCAATGCCCATGTGGTGATCGAGCAGGCTCCGGTGAAAGAGGGTTCGGAGGCCGGCCCGGTGGGTGTGGTCGGGGGTGTGGTGCCGTGGGTGGTGTCGGCGCGGAGCCGGGAGGGGCTGCGGGCGCAGGCGCAGCGGTTGCTGGCGCATGTGGAGGAGGCGCGGCCTGAACTCGGTCTGCCGGAGGTCGGGTTCGCCCTGGCCACGACACGTGCGGCGTTTGAACACCGGGCCGTCGTCCTCGGCACCGAGCGCGCGGAACTCCTCAATGGCCTTACCGCTGTGGCAGAGGGAACTGCTGCAGTCCATGCGGTAACGGGTACGGGTGCGGTGGACGCCGGAGGTCGGCTGGCTCTGCTCTTCACTGGGCAGGGTGCGCAGCGGCTGGGAATGGGAAGGGAGTTGTACGAGTCGTTCCCTGTCTTCGCGGATGCCTTTGATGCGGTGTGTGCGCACTTCGATGGTGAGTTGGTGTCGCCGTTGCGGGGTGTGGTGTTCGGTTCGGATGAGGGCCAGGATGAGGGCTCGGATGTGGAGCGGCTGAACCGGACCGGCTTCACTCAGCCGGCGTTGTTCGCGGTGGAGGTGGCGCTGTTCCGGCTCTTCGAGTCGCTCGGTGTGCGGCCCGACTACGTCATGGGTCATTCCATCGGCGAGTTGGTGGCTGCTCACGTGGCGGGGGTGTGGTCGCTGGAGGATGCCTGCCGTTTGGTGGCTGCCCGTGGGCGGTTGATGCAGGCTCTTCCGACTGACGGGGCCATGGTCTCCCTCCAGGCCGCCGAGGATGAGGTACTTCCGCTGCTGGCGGGCCATGAGCAGCAGGTGAGCATCGCCGCGGTGAACGGTCCGAACTCGGTCGTCATAGCCGGTGAGGAGGCCGTGGTCGCGGACGTCGCCGGGCGTTTCGAGTCGGAGGGCCGGAAGGTGAAGCGGCTCCAGGTGAGTCATGCTTTCCACTCGCCGCTGATGGAGCCGATGCTCGCGGAGTTCCGTGCCGTCGCGGAAAGCGTGTCGTACGAGGAACCCCGCATCCCGGTGGTCTCAAACGTGACCGGCACTCTCGCCACGGCAGCGGAACTGACGTCACCCGAATACTGGGTGCGCCATGTCCGTGAAGCCGTCCGGTTCGCTGACGGCATCCGGTGGCTGGAGGAGCACGAGGTCACCCGTTTCCTGGAGGTCGGCCCGGACGGCACCCTGACCGCCATGGCGCAGGGGTGCCTCGACGGTGACGTGGATGCGGATCAGGTCCTCATCCCTGCTCTGCGTGGCGATGACCGTGGTGAGGTGTCCGCGGTGCTGTCGGCCGCCGGGCGGGCGTACGTCCACGGCATCGCCATCGACTGGCAGGCGTTCTTCCCTGCCCCTGCCCCTGCCACCGCTGCCCCCGCCCCCACGCCCGTCGACCTGCCCACCTACGCCTTCCAGCACCAGCGCTACTGGCTGGAGATACCGTCCACCACCGCGGACGCCTCGTCGATAGGCCTTGCCGCCGCCGGACACCCGCTCCTGGGCGCGACGGTGTCACTGGCCGGTGGCCACGAGGTGGTGTTGACCGGGCGACTCTCCCCCCGGACACAGCCGTGGCTCGCCGAGCACCAGGTGGCGGGCGCGATCGTCGTACCGAGTACGGCGCTCCTGGAGCTTGCGGTGCGCGCAGGGGACGAGGTCGGCTGCTCTCACATCCGCGAACTCGCCCTCGAAGCACCGCTTGTGCTCGCCCAGGACGGTGCGGTGCAACTGCAATTGCGCATCGAGGACCCGGACGCTTCCGGTGACCGGGCACTTGGCGTGTACGCGCGTCCTGCGGAGGCATCGGCCGATGCGCCTTGGTCGCGGCATGCGAGCGGCGTCCTGGCGGAGAGCGGTTCGTCGCAGCCTTTCGACTTCGCGGAATGGCCGCCTGCCGGCGCGGAGCCCGTGGACATCGACGACCTGTACGACGGGCTGGCGGCGGCCGGGTTCGCATACGGCTCGACCTTCCGTGGCGTGCGAAGCGTCTGGCAGGCCACCGACGGGGTGTATGCCGAGGTCGAGCTGCCGGAGGCCGGGGCCGGGACCGAGGGGTTCTCTCTCCACCCGGCGCTGTCGGACGCGGCGCTCCATCCCCTCGGCCTCGGCGCGCTGGAGGGTGTGGCGACGGAGACCATGCTGTTCGCGTGGCGTGGGGTGTCCTTGCAGGCCACCGGCGCGACCGCACTGCGCATCCGACTGACCCGCCGCGGACCTGACGAGGTGTCCCTCCAGGCAGCCGATGGCTCCGGGCAGCCGGTGCTCGCGGTCGACTCGATGCTGATGCGCAAGACCGGCGAGCTGCGGGACCACCGGACACCCGCGCTCCCGGCCTCGCTGCTCCGTCTCCACTGGGCGCCGATCGACGTGCAGGCCGTGCAAGCCATAGCGGATGCCCATACGTCGCGGATGACCGTAGTAAGGAGCGACCGCTGGGGCTTGGCCGACACGTTGGGCACCACCACAGCCGAGGCCGCCGACCCCACGGCTCCTGCCGATTCCCCGACTGCCGACACGGTGTTCGTGACCAGTGTCGCCACCGCGGCCGAAGCGCACAGCACCCTCACGGCACTGGGCGACCGACTGGCCCAGGAGCCGGCGGCCCGTCTGGTGTGCGTCACCCGGGGCGCCGTTGCCATCGGTGACGAGGCACCGGACGCGGAGGCCACCGCCCTCTGGCACGAGCTCCGCGTTGTCCAGGCCGAACACCCCGGCCGGATAGTCCTCGTGGACATCGACGACGAACTCGACTCCCTCCGTGTGCTGCCCGCCGCGGTTGCCACGGGCGAGTCCGAGATCGCTGTTCGTGGGGGTGAGGTGTCGGCGGCGCGGCTGGTGAGGTGTGCGCCGACCGCCCTCACCGCGCTGGATGTGAATCCCGGCGGAACGGTCCTGGTCACCGGCCCGTTCGCCGGGCAGTTCGCCGCCGCCCTTGAGGTCGAGGCCCAGGTTGAGACCGTTGCTTACCAGGACCAGGACCAGGAAGACGGAGAAGACGGAGAAGACAAAAAAGACGGAGAAGGCGACCAGACCCCGACCCCCCTGGAGTCGACCATCGCCGCGCTCCAGGCGACCGCACGACCCATCAGCGCCATCCTCCACACCGCCGATCTCAGCCGCAGCCGCGACATAGACACGGCAGAGCGCCTCGACGAGCTGACCCGCGGGACCGACGGAGACGGTGCGCCGCCCGCGTTCGTTCTCATCGGCGTCGGTCCGGCCGACGCTCCGGCGGGCGGGCGGCTGGCCGCGCTCGCTCACCGGCGTGCCGCCGCCGGGCTGCCCGCCCTGGCACTGCTGCCGCCGCCCGGTGCCGGTACTCCGGGGCTTTCCGCGGTGCCGGCCGAGGAGATCGCGACGCTGGTGGGTGCCGCTCAGGCGACGGGCCGGAGCGTGCTGCTGCCCGCGCGGGTGGACCGCGCCGCACTGCGCGGCTCCCCGGCCCCGCTGCCGGCGGTCCTCAGCGCCTTGGTGCAGGGCTCCGGGCGGCGGATTGCCACACGTGCGCAGGCGACGGCAGCCTCCGGCCTGGCGCGGCAGCTCGCCGGGAAGGGGACGGCCGAGCGCGGCCGAGTGCTGCTGACGCTCGTGCGTACCCAAATCGCCCATGTCCTCGGCTATGCCGGCCCCGACGAGGTCGAGCCCTCCCGGAGCTTCACCGACCTCGGATTCACCTCCCTCACCGCCGTCGAGCTGCGCAACCAGCTCAGGGAAGCGACGGGTATGGCGTTGCCCGCCACGCTCGTGTTCGACTACCCGACCCCGGTGGCACTCGCCCGCTACATGGACGGCGAACTCACGGGAGACGCGGGCGACTTGGTGCCCACGTCGTCCGGTGTGCCCGTCGACGACGACCCCATCGCCATCGTCGGGATGAGCTGCCGCTACCCGGGCGGCATCCGTACCCCCGAGGAGCTGTGGGAGCTGGTCGCCGCGGGTGGCGACGGGATCTCCCCGTTCCCCGACGACCGTGGCTGGGACCTCGCCGGCCTGTACCACCCGGACCCGGACCACCCGGGCACCTGCTACACCCGCGAAGGCGGCTTCCTGCACGACGCCAGCCACTTCGACCCGGGCTTCTTCGGCATCAGCCCCCGCGAGGCGCTGTCGATGGACCCGCAGCAGCGGCTGCTCCTCGAAACGTCGTGGGAGGCCCTGGAACGCTCCGGGATCGACCCCGCGGCCGCCCGCGGCACCCTCACCGGTGTCTTCGCGGGTGTCACCTACCAGGACTACATCGGCATCCTCGGCGGAGCGCAGGAGAGCTTCGAGGGATACATCGGCACCGGGAACTCGCCCAGCGTGCTGTCCGGGCGGATCGCCTACACCCTCGGCCTCGAAGGGCCGGCCGTCAGCGTCGACACCGCCTGCTCCTCGTCCCTGGTGGCCCTGCATCTGGCCGTCCAGTCGCTCCGTCAGGGTGAGTGCGATCTCGCGCTCGCCGGCGGTGTGACGGTGATGTCCACCCCCGGCTCGCTCATCGAGTTCAGCAGGCAGCGGGCGCTCGCCGAGGACGGCCGCTGCAAGCCGTTCTCGGCCGACGCCGACGGCGCGAGCTGGGCCGAGGGCGTCGGCATGGTGGCCGTCGAGCGGCTGTCCGACGCCCGGCGCAACGGGCATCCCGTACTGGCCGTCATCCGCGGCAGCGCCCTCAACCAGGACGGTGCCTCGAACGGCCTGACCGCGCCCAACGGCCCGTCCCAGCAGCGCGTCATCCGGCGGGCACTGGCCGCCGCCGGGCTCGGCCCGCAGCAGGTGGACGCCGTCGAGGCGCACGGCACGGGCACCACACTCGGCGACCCGATCGAAGCCCAGGCCCTGATCGCCGCCTACGGGCAGGACCGCGACGACGACCGCCCGCTGTGGCTCGGCTCGCTCAAGTCGAACATCGGACACAGCCAGGCCGCCGCCGGCGTGGGCGGCGTCATCAAGATGGTCATGGCGCTGCGCAACGGGCTGCTGCCCCGGACGCTGCACGCCGACGAGCCCAGCCCGCACGTCGACTGGGCGGCGGGCAACGTACGGCTGCTCAACGAGGCTGTCGCGTGGCCGGACGCGGCCGAGCCCCGCCGGGCCGGTGTCTCCTCGTTCGGGATGAGCGGCACCAACGCGCACGTCATCGTCGAGGAGGCACCCCGGCAGCGGACGCGTCCGGACACCTCCGCGGCAACCGCGCTCCCCGTCGTGCCGGTGCCCCTGTCGGCGCGTACCGAGGACGCGCTGCGCGACCAGGCCGCACGGCTGCGTTCCCACCTGCTCGCCCGGCCGGACGACTGCGACCTCGCCGGGCTCGGCTTCTCGCTCGCCACCACGCGCTCCGCCTTCGAGCACCGGGCGGTGCTCGTCGCGGCCGACCGGGACGACCTCGACCGCGGCCTGCGCGAGATCGCCGAGGGCACGATGGTCTCCGACGTGCCCCGCGGCGTCGCCCGCGACGGCAGTGCCCGCCCCGTCCTGGTCTTCCCCGGCCAGGGCAGCCAGTGGGCGGGCATGGCACGCGAACTGCTCGACAGCTCACCGGTGTTCGCCGATCGAGTGGCCGACTGCGCACGCGCCCTCGCCCCCTTCGTCGACTGGTCACTGACGGCCGTCCTGCGCGGCGACGCCGACGCACCGGACCTCGAACGGGTCGACGTCATCCAGCCCGCACTGTGGGCCGTCATGGTGTCGCTCGCCGAGCTGTGGCGCTCATACGGAGTGGAGCCCGACGCGGTCGTCGGACACAGCCAGGGGGAGATCGCCGCCGCCTGCGTCGCCGGGGCGCTGACCCTGGACGACGGGGCGCGCGTGGTGGCCCTGCGCAGCCTGGCCCTGACCGCCGTCACGGGAAGCGGCGGCATGATGTCCGTCCAGCTGCCCGCCGAAGCGGTGCGTGCGCGCCTCGGGCCGTGGGGCGAGCGGCTGTCCGTCGCCGCCGTGAACGGCCCCGCGTCCGTCGTCGTCTCCGGCGCCGCGGACGCGCTCGACGAGCTGTTCGCCGCGCTGACCGCGGACGGCGTGCAGGCCCGCAAGGTCTCCGTCGACTACGGCTCCCACTCGGCGCAGGTCGAGCCGGTGCGGGCCCAGGTGCTCGACGCACTCGACGGCATCGGCCCGGCCGCCGCCACCATCCCCTTCTTCTCGACCGTCACCGGCCAGTGGCAGGACACCACCGGCCTCGACGCCGACTACTGGTACACGAACCTGCGGCAGACCGTGCGGTTCGAGGATGCCATCCGCGGTCTGGTGGCCGCGGGACACCGTGCCTTCATCGAGGTCAGCCCGCATCCCGTGCTGTCCGGCGGGCTCCGCGACTGCGTGGACGCACTCGGCACGGACGCTGCCGTGCTCGGCACCCTGCGGCGGGACGACGGCGGCCTCCGCCGGCTCCTCACCTCCCTCGCCGAAGCACATGCGCAGGGCGTGACCGTCGACTGGACCGCCGTCCACGCGAGCACCGGCGCCCGCCGCGTCGACCTGCCGACCTACGCCTTCCAGCGTGCGCGGTACTGGCCCCAGGCACGCGAACTGGCGGCCGCCGACGGCCAGGAGAAGCCGCTGTCCGACGCCGTCGAGGCGAAGTTCTGGGAGAGCGTCGAACAGGAGGACCTCCAGGCCCTCGCCGACACCCTCGCCCTGGACGGCAACGAGCCGCTGAGCGCCGTACTGCCCGCCCTGTCGTCGTGGCGCAGGAACAGCCGCGAAAGGTCCACCGTCGACAACTGGCGCTACACCGTGCGCTGGTCGCCGCTCGCCGAGCGCACCGCCGCCGCCCTGCACGGCACCTGGCTGCTGGTCGCCCCGGCGGCGGAAACCGCCGATGACCGGGTGGCCGCCGTACAGGAAGCGCTCACCGCACACGGCGCCCGGGTGCGCCTCGTGCAGCTGCCCGCCGAGGACGGCTCCTGCCGTGAGCGGACCGCGGGCCGGCTGCGTGAGGCGCTCGACGGCGGCGACCTCACCGGAGTGCTGTCGCTGCTCCCGCTGGACGAGCGCGCCCATCCCGCCCACCCCGCCGTCCCCGTGGGACTGGCCGGGACCCTGTCCCTCCTCCAGGCACTCGGCGACCTGGGCATCGAGGCACCCCTGTGGTGCACCACCCGCGGGGCGGTCGCCATCGGCCGCTCCGAGTCCGTCACCCACACCCACCAGGCCCTGGTCTGGGGCATGGGCCGGGTCGCCGCCCTGGAACACTCCGACCGCTGGGGAGGCCTTCTCGACCTGCCCGAGACGCTCGACAGGCGGGCCGCTGACCGGCTCTGTGCCCTGCTCGCGAGCCCGGACGGCGAGGACCAGATCGCCCTGCGCGCCTCCGGAGCCTACGGCCGCCGCCTGGTACGCGCCCCGCTCGCCGGCACACCCGCACGGCGCACCTGGCGGCCCCGCGGCACCGTCCTCGTCACCGGCGGCACCGGAGCCGTCGGCGGCCACATCGCCCGCTGGCTGGCCCGCCAGGGCGCCGAGCATCTGCTGCTCACCAGCCGCCGCGGCTCCGAGGCACCCGGCGCAGCGGAACTCAAGGCCGAACTCACCGCGCTCGGCTCCCGCGTCACCCTCGCCGCCTGCGACGTCGCCGACCGCGAGGCGCTGCACGACCTGCTGGCAGCCGTGCCCGAGGAGTACCCCCTCGACGCGGTCATGCATGTCGCGGGTTCGCTGGACGACGGCGTGATCGACTCCCTCGACCCCGGCCGGATGGACACCGTGCTGCGCGCCAAGGTCACCGCGGCGCTCAACCTCGACGATCTGACCCGGGAACGCGAGCTGTCCGCGTTCGTGCTGTTCTCCTCCACGTCCGGCACCATCAGCGGCCCCGGCCTCGGCAACTACGCCCCCGGCAACGCCTTCCTCGACGCACTCGCCGACCGGCGCCGCGCCGAAGGACTCCCCGCCACCGCCGTCGCCTGGGGCCACTGGTCCGGAGACGGAATGGGCGAGGGCGCCGTCGGCGACCGGCTCCGGCGCTACGGCGTCTACGACATGCAGCCCGAACTCGCCTGCGGAGCACTCCAGCAGGCCCTGGACCACGACGAGACCTACATCTCCGTCACCGACCTCGGCTGGGACAAGTTCACCCCCGCCTTCACCGCCTCCCGGCCCAGCGCACTGCTGCGCGACCTGCCGGATGCGCAACGCTTCCTGGACACGGCACAGGAGAGCGACGACACCGGCTCGGACGCCGCCAAGCTGCTCCAGCACCTCGCGGGACTCGCCGAGTCCGAACGCGCCGGCATGATCCTGGACGTCGTCCGCAGCTATGTCGCCACCGTGCTCGGCTACGCCGGCCCCTCGGCGGTCGATCCCGAACGGGCCTTCAGCGACCTCGGTTTCGACTCGCTCAGCGCCGTCGAGCTGCGCAACGGCATGAACGGCATCACCGGTCTGCGGCTGCCCGCCACCCTCGTCTTCGACTACCCGACCTGCGCGGTACTCGCGGACTTCCTGCTGGCCGAACTGTCCGACACGACAGCCCACGACGGAGCCGCGACGGCATCGGCCACCGTGCCGGCCACCGCGCCCGCAGGACAGCCGGAGCATGACGAGCCGGTGGCGATCGTGGCGATGAGCTGCCGGTTCCCCGGTGGTGTGGCGTCGCCGGAGGAGCTGTGGGGCTTGCTGGCCGAGGGCGGGGACGGTGTGGTGCCGTTCCCGGAGGATCGTGGCTGGGATGTCGAGGGGCTGTACGACCCGGAGCCGGGCCGTCCCGGGAAGGTCTCCACACGCGAGGGCGGGTTCCTGCCGGGAGTGGATGAGTTCGACCCGGGCTTCTTCGGGATCTCGCCGCGGGAGGCGGTGGCCATGGACCCGCAGCAGCGGCTGCTGCTGGAGACGTCATGGGAGGCGTTCGAACGGGCCGGGATCGACCCGACCTCGCTGCGCGGCAGCCGCACCGGCGTCTTCGCCGGCACCAACGGCCAGGACTACACCGGGTTGTTGGTGGCCTCCGGAGAGGAGGACTTGGGCGGCTACATCGGTACGGGTAATGCGGCGAGTGTGGTGTCGGGGCGGTTGTCGTATGTGTTTGGTCTTGAGGGGCCTGCGGTGACGGTGGATACGGCGTGTTCGGCGTCGTTGGTGGCGTTGCATTTGGCGGTGCAGTCGTTGCGTGCGGGTGAGTGTGATCTGGCGTTGGCGGGTGGTGTGACGGTGATGTCGACGCCGGGGTTGTTTGTGGATTTCAGTCGGCAGCGGGGGTTGGCTGCTGATGGTCGGTGCAAGGCGTTCTCGGATGCTGCGGATGGTGCGGGGTTCTCCGAGGGTGTGGGTGTGCTGGTGGTGGAGCGGTTGTCGGATGCCCGGCGGAAGGGTCACCGGGTGCTGGCGGTCGTACGCGGCAGCGCCGTGAACCAGGACGGCGCCTCCAACGGTCTGACGGCGCCGAATGGTCCTTCGCAGCAGCGGGTGATCCGGCAGGCGTTGGCCGGTGCGGGGCTCTCGTCCTCCGACGTGGATGTGGTGGAGGCGCATGGTACGGGGACGTCGCTGGGTGACCCGATTGAGGCGCAGGCGCTGATTGCGACGTATGGCCAGGGCCGGGAGGCCGATCGGCCGTTGTGGCTGGGGTCGGTGAAGTCGAACCTTGGGCATACGCAGGCGGCTGCGGGTGTGGCGGGTGTGATCAAGATGGTGCTGGCGTTGCAGCATGGTGTTCTGCCGCGGACGCTGCATGTGGATGAGCCGTCGTCGCATGTGGAGTGGTCGGCGGGGGAGGTGCGGCTGCTGACGGAGGCGGTGGAGTGGCCCGAGTCGGAGCGGCCTCGGCGGGCCGGCGTGTCCTCGTTCGGCATCAGCGGCACCAACGCCCACACCATCCTGGAGGAAGCCCCGTCCACGGAACCCGGTACCTCACCCGCGCCTGCGGAAGAGGACGCCGAGGGAGCCCGGACGTCTACGGAGTCCTCTCCCGTCCCCTGGGTGATCACAGGTAAGACCAGGTCCGCGCTCCGCGCACAGGCCGCACGGCTGCTCGCACACATGGAGACCTTCCCGGCTCTGCGCACTGCCGATGTGGGCCTGTCGCTGGCCACCACGCGCTCGGTCATGGAGCACCGGGCCGTGGTTCTCGGTTCGGACCGGGACGAGCTGCTCGGAGGCCTGGCTGCCGTGGCGGCTGACGGTCCCTCTCCGCATGCCGTCACGGGGGCCGTCCGGACGGCCGGCCGACTGGCTCTGCTCTTCACGGGGCAGGGTGCGCAGCGGCTGGGGATGGGCCGGGAGTTGTACGAGTCGTTCCCTGTCTTCGCGGATGCCTTTGATGCGGTGTGTGCGCACTTCGATGGTGAGTTGGTGTCGCCGTTGCGGGGTGTGGTGTTCGGTTCGGATGAGGGCCAGGATGAGGGCTCGGATGTGGAGCGGCTGAACCGGACCGGCTTCACTCAGCCGGCGTTGTTCGCGGTGGAAGTGGCGCTGTTCCGGCTCTTCGAGTCGCTCGGTGTGCGGCCCGACTACGTCATGGGTCATTCGATCGGTGAGTTGGTGGCTGCCCATGTGGCGGGCGTCCTGTCTCTGGAGGATGCCTGTCGTTTGGTGGCGGCGCGTGGCCGCTTGATGCAGGCTCTCCCGGCCGGTGGCGCCATGGTTTCCCTGCAAGCCGCTGAGGCCGAGGTACTTCCGCTGCTGGAAGGCCTAGAGCAGCAGGTGAGTATCGCCGCGGTGAACGGTCCGAACTCGGTCGTCATAGCCGGTGAGGAGTCCGTGGTCGCGGACGTCGCCGGGCGTTTTGAGTCCGAGGGGCGGAAGGTGAAGCGGCTCCAGGTGAGTCATGCTTTCCACTCGCCGCTGATGGAGCCGATGCTCGATGAGTTCCGTGCCGTCGCGGAAAGTGTGTCGTACGAGGAACCCTGCATCCCGGTGGTCTCGAACGTCACCGGCGAACTCGCCACGGCAGCGGAACTGACCTCCCCCGAATACTGGGTGCGCCATGTCCGTGAAGCTGTCCGCTTCGCCGACGGGGTCCGGTGGCTGGAGGAGCACGAGGTCACCCGTTTCCTGGAGATCGGGCCGGACGGCACGCTGACCGCCATGGCACAGAGCTGCCTCGACGAACCCGGCCACCTCCTCGTCCCCGCGCTGCGGAAGGACCGTCCGGAGGTGTCCGGCCTGCTCGCCGCCCTCGCCCAGATGTTCACCGCCGGGACACCGCTGACCTGGGAGGCCGCCTTCAAGGGCGGCAACGCCCGGCGCGTCGGTCTGCCGACCTACGCGTTCCAGCGGCACCGCTACTGGCCCAAGCCGCCCGTCATGCCGACCGGGGACATCAGCTCGGCGGGGCTCGGTTCGGCCGACCATCCCCTGCTCGGTGCGGCGGTCGAAGTGGCCGGTTCCGATGCCTTCCTCTTCACCGGCAGGCTCTCGCTGCGCACCCACCCGTGGCTCGCCGACCACGCGGTGACCGGGACCGTTCTGTTCCCCGGTACGGGCTTCCTCGAACTGGCCGTACGCGCGGCCGACGAGGTGGGCTGCGACCGGGTGGAGGAGTTCACCATCGCCGCGCCGCTCGTCCTGCCGGAGCGCGGGGCGGTGCAGTTGCAGCTGGCGGTGGAGGCGCCGGACGAGTCCGGGCGGCGGACGCTGAACCTGTTCTCCCGGCCGGAGGACGACCTCGGCGAACAGCCGTGGGTGCGTAACGCCAGCGGTGTGGTGTCCTCCGGGGCGGCCGCGGACCAGGGCGAGCCGTACGACTTCACGGTCTGGCCCCCGCCCAGCGCCGAGGCCACCTCGGTCGACGACTTCTACGGCCGGTTCGCCGAGGCCGGATTCGCCTACGGCCCGGTCTTCCGCGGACTCAAGGCCGTCTGGCAGCGCGGCGACGAGATCTTCGCCGAGGTCGGACTGCCGGAGGACCACCACGGGCCGGCCGGAGCCTTCGGGCTGCATCCCGCGCTGCTCGACTCCGCACTGCACGCGATGATGTTCGTGTCCATGGAGGATGTCGGCCGGGGACGGCTGCCGTTCTCCTGGAACGGCGTCTCCCTGCGCGCCGCCGGAGCCACCGCCCTGCGGGTCCGCCTGGTCCAGTCCGGGCCCGAGTCGGTCTCCCTCGAACTGGCCGACCCCGCAGGAGGCGCGGTCGCCTCCATCGAGTCCCTGACGCTCCGTCAGGTATCCGGTGGGCAGGTGAGCGGCGGCGCGGCCTACCACGACGCGCTGTTCCAGGTGGACTGGAACACCGTGCCGATGCCCACCGCACCGTCCGGCGAGCGGTGGGCGGTCGTCGGGGACATGGCGCCGGCCGTTGCCCTGGACGGCACCGGCGTACGGGTGGAAGCGACGGACAGCCTGACCGACCTGGCCGATGAGGTCCCCGCCGTGGTGCTGGTCAGCGCCACCAGGACGACGGACCCGTCGGACGCTGCCGCCGGGGCGCACACCGCTGCCCACGACACGCTCGCACTGCTCCAGACGTGGCTGGCCGACGAGCGCTTCGCCGCCTCCCGGCTGGTCATCCTCGCGCACGGCGCGGTGAGCACCTCGGACGCGGACCACCCGGACCCGGCGCAGGCCGCGGTCTGGGGCCTGGTGCGGGCAGCCGCGGTGGAGAACCCGGGACGGTTCACGCTCCTCGACCTCGACGGCACGGCGGCCTCGGCCGCGGCCGTGCCCGGCGCCCTCGCGAGCGGCGAGCCCGAGGCCGCGCTACGGGCGGGAACGCTGCACGTACCGCGGCTGGCCCGGGTCTCGACCGCGGACGCGCTGCGCCGGCCCGACACGGACGGGGACGCCTGGCGGCTCGACATCGCCGAGAAGGGCACCCTGGACAATCTGCTGCTGGCCGAATGCCCGGACGCAGAAGCCGAGTTGGCGGCCGGACAGGTGCGCATCGGGGTGCGTGCGGCAGGTGTCAACTTCCGCGATGTGCTCAACGCGCTGGGGATGTACCCCGGCGAGGCCGGCGCACTCGGCAGTGAGGGCGCCGGAGTGGTGCTGGAGGTCGGACCCGGAGTAACGGACCTGCAACCGGGTGACCGGGTGATGGGTATGTTCTTCGGCGCCTTCGGCCCGCTCGCGGTGGCCGACCGCCGACTGCTGGCCCGCATCCCCGAGGGCTGGTCCTTCGCGCAGGCCGCCTCGGTACCCGTCGTGTTCCTGACGGCGTACTACGCGCTGGTGGAACTCGGTGCGGTGCAGGCGGGCGAGTCGGTGTTGGTGCACTCCGCCGCGGGTGGTGTCGGTATGGCCGCGGTGCAGTTGGCGCGGCATCTGGGGGCGGAGGTGTTCGGTACGGCGAGTCCGGGGAAGTGGGAGACGCTGCGCGGTTCGGGTCTGGACGAGGCGCATATCGCTTCGTCGCGTGATCTGGACTTCGAGCGGTCGTTCCTGGCGGCGACCGGTGGCCGGGGTGTGGATGTGGTGCTGGACTCCCTGGCGCGGGAGTTCGTGGATGCCTCGTTGCGGTTGTTGCCGCGCGGTGGGCGGTTCCTGGAGATGGGGAAGACCGATGTCCGTGACGCGTGGGAGGTCGCGGCCGCGCACGAGGGCGTGCGATACCGGGCGTTCGATCTCTGGGAGGCAGGCCCCGAGCGGATCGGGGAGATGCTGACCGCGCTTCTCGACCTCTTCGAGCAGGGCGCCTTGCAGCCCCTGCCCGTGACGGCCTGGGACGTACGCAGAGCACCGGAAGCCTTCCGGTACCTCAGCCAGGCCCGGCACGTCGGCAAGGTCGTGCTGACCGTGCCGGCTCCCCTCGACCCGCAGGGCACGGCGCTGGTGACCGGTGGCACGGGCGGTCTGGGCGCGCTGGTGGCCCGGCACCTGGTGACCGAGCACGGGGTCCGGCATCTGCTGCTGTCCAGTCGCCGGGGGCCGCAGACTCCGGGCGTCGACGCGCTGCGCGAGGAACTCACCGCCCTCGGCGCCGAGGTCACCGTCGCCGCCTGCGACAGCGCCGACCGTGAGGCACTGCGCGACCTGCTGGCCTCCGTACCGCCGCAGCACCCGCTCACCGCGGTCGTGCACACGGCCGGAGTGCTCGACGACGGCATCCTGTCCTCGCTGACACCGCAGAGGCTGGACACGGTGCTCGCTCCGAAGGCGGACGCGGTCAGCAACCTGCACGAGCTGACCCGGCACGAGGACCTGGCGGCGTTCGTCGTCTTCTCCTCCGTGGCGGGGACGTTCGGCAGTGCCGGACAGGCCAACTACGCGGCGGCGAACGCCTTCGTGGACGCGCTGGCCTGCCGGCGCGGTGGACTGGGGCTCCCCGCACAGTCACTGGCGTGGGGCGCCTGGGCTCCCGGCGTCGGCATGACGGGCGAGCTGAGCGAGGCCGATCTGCAGCGCATGGCACGCGGCGGCATGCTCGCGCTCACCCCGGAACAGGGGCTCGGTCTCCTCGACACCGCACGGGACCTGGCCCGGCCGCTGCTGCTGCCGATGAACCTCGACACGGCGCCCCTGCGCGCCCACCCCGAGGCCGTACCGCCGCTGCTGCGCGGCCTGGTCCGGGCACCGGCCCGCCACCAGACCGCGGCCGCCGCGGCGGCGAAGGGAACGGAGGCGGCGCAGGATCTCGCGGCGCGCCTGGCCGCACTGCCTCCGGCGGACCGCGAACAGTATCTGCTCGACCTGGTCTGCACACAGGTGGCCCTCGTCCTCGGACACGGAGCCGCCGAGGACATCGAACCCGACCAGGCCTTCAAGGAACTGGGCTTCGACTCGCTGACGGCGGTGGAACTCCGCAACCACCTCAACGCGGCGACACAGCTGAGGCTGCCTGCCACCCTCGTCTTCGACTACCCGACACCGCTCGTCCTGGTGCGCCATGTCCTGGACGAGATCGACCTGCCCGAGATCTCGGGTGCGCAGCCGGTCCTCGGCGAGCTCACCCGGCTGGAGGCGGCGCTGGCCGGGGCCACGGTCGGGGACGAGGAACGGGCCGAGATCGCCGGCCGGCTGCGGGCACTGGCCGCGCACTGGCAGGGCGACGGCGAGCAGGCGCAAGGCGCGGGTCCGTACGCGGAAAACGATGAGGAAGACGGGGAGCTGGCATCGGCCTCGACCGCCGGTGAGCTGTTCGACCTCATCGACAAGGAACTGGGAACGTCGTGACCGGACGCGGGGAACCGCTCGGCTTTGCTCAAGGATGTGACGTTGGTGGCTGCTGACGACGAGAAGTACATGGAGTACCTGAAGCGGGTGACGACCGAGCTTCGGCAGACCCGTCGCCAGCTTCGCGAAGCCGAGGGCAGAGACCAGGAGCCCATCGCCATCGTCGCGATGAGCTGCCGCTACCCCGGCAGCGTCCGTACTCCCGAAGACCTCTGGCAGCTGGTCGCCGAAGGCGGGGACGCCGTCTCCGGCTTCCCGGTCGACCGGGGCTGGGACGTCGACGCGGCCTACGACCCGGACCCGGACAAGCCGGGCTCGATCTCTGTCCGCGAAGGCGGCTTCCTCCACGACGCGGGGTACTTCGACCCGGCGTTCTTCGGGATGAGCCCCCGGGAGGCACTGGCCACCGACCCACAGCAGCGACTGCTGCTCGAAGTGGCCTGGGAGGCCTTCGAACGCGCGGGTATCGACCCCACCTCGGTGCGCGGCGCCAACGGCGGAGTGTTCGTCGGCGCGGCCACCTCCGGGTACGGCATCGGCGTCGCCGACCTCCCCGAAGGCGTACAAGGACTGCTCCTCGCCGGAAACGCCACCTCCGTCGCGTCCGGCCGGATCGCCTACACCCTCGGCCTCGAAGGCCCCGCCGTCACCGTCGACACGGCCTGCTCCTCCTCGCTGGTCGCCCTGCACTGGGCCTGCCACGCACTGCGCCGCGGCGAATGCGATCTGGCGCTGGCCGGCGGAGTCGCCGTGATGTGCACACCGGCGATGTTCTTCGAGTTCAGCCGGCAGCGCGGCCTGGCCGCGGACGGCCGCTGCAAGCCGTTCTCCGACGACGCGGACGGCACCGGCTGGTCCGAGGGCGCCGGCATGCTGCTCGTCGAGCGGCTCTCCGACGCACGGAAGAACGGCCATCCGGTGCTGGCCGTCGTCCGGGGCACCGCCATCAACTCCGACGGCGCCTCCAACGGCCTCACCGCCCCCAACGGCCCCTCCCAGCAGCGGGTCATCCGCTCCGCACTGTCCCGGGCAGGCCTCGCCCCGAGCGATGTCGACGCCGTCGACGCCCACGGCACCGGTACCTCGCTGGGTGACCCCATCGAGGCACAGGCGCTCCTCGCCACCTACGGAAAGGACCGCGCGGACAACGGGCCGCTGCGGCTCGGCTCGCTCAAGTCCAACATCGGCCACACCCAGTCGGCGGCCGGCGTCGGCAGCGTCATCAAGATGGTCATGGCCATGCACCACGGGACGCTGCCCAAGTCCCTCCACATCTCCGAGCCGTCCCGCCACATCGAGTGGACGGCAGGAGACGTCGAGGTGCTGACCGAGGCGAGGCCCTGGCAGCCGGACGGGCGCCCGCGCCGGGCCGGTGTCTCCTCGTTCGGCATCAGCGGCACCAACGCACACGCCATCCTGGAGGAGGCACCGGCGAACGAGGAGGCACCCGCACCGGAGGCTGACAACGAGCCCGCCCGTGCTCTGCCCCTCGTCCCCTGGGTGGTGTCCGCCCGTAACGCGGAAGCCCTTCGCGCACAAGCGGCACAGCTGCTGACCCGGGTCAAGCAGGACGAACTGGACCTGACCGACGTCGGCCACTCCCTGACCGCCACACGGACCGCGTTCGAACACCGCGCCGTGGTATTCGCCGAGGACCGGGCCGCCGCCCTGCGCGGCCTGGAGGAACTGGCCACCACGGGAGCCGAGGGCCCGAACGCCGACGTGGTGGGCGGCCGCACGATGCGCGGTGCCACCGCCTTCCTCTTCACGGGCCAGGGTGCCCAACGTGCCGCAATGGGACGCGAGTTGTATGCCGCGTACCCGGCCTTCGCCGCAGCGCTCGACGAGGCGTGCGCGCTCCTCGACACCCAGCTGGAACGCCCCCTGCGCGACGTCCTCTTCGGCGAGGACCCCGACGCCCTCCACCGGACGGCCTTCACCCAGCCCGCGCTCTTCGCCGTCGAGGTGGCGCTCTACCGGCTGGTCGAGTCCTGGGGCCTCAAGCCCAAATACCTGCTGGGGCACTCCATCGGCGAGTTGACGGCCGCGCATGTGGCGGGCGTGCTGTCCCTGAAGGACGCCTGCCGACTGGTCGCCGCCCGTGGCCGGTTGATGCAGGCGCTGCCGGCGGGTGGGGCGATGGTGTCGCTTCAGTCGTCGGAGGCGGAGGTGCTGCCGCTGCTGGAGGGCCAGGAGCAGCGAGTGAGTGTTGCTGCGGTGAATGGTCCGCAGTCGGTGGTGGTTTCGGGTGACGAGTCGGTGGTTGCCGAGATCGCCGGGCGTTTCGAGTCCGAGGGGCGGAAGGTCAAGCGGCTCCAGGTGAGCCATGCCTTCCATTCCCCGCTGATGGAGCCGATGCTCGACGAGTTCCGTGCGGTCGCGGAGAGCGTCACATACGAGCAGCCGCGCATCCCCGTGGTCTCGAATGTGACCGGCGAACTCGCCACGGCGGAGGAGTTGGCCTCTGCTGACTACTGGGTGCGGCATGTACGGGAGGCCGTCCGGTTCGCCGACGGCGTCCGCCGGCTCGCAGAGCACGGCGTGACGCGGCTCCTGGAGCTGGGCCCCGGAGGCACCCTCACCGCGATGGCACAGGCCTGCCTCGCGGACTCCGCCGACGATGGCACCGAGCGGGTGTTCCTCGCCTCCCTGCGGGCAAACCGGCCCGAGCCCCTGTCGCTGATGTCGGCGGTGGCCGGCGCCTTCGCGTCGGGCGCACCGATCGACTGGGCCGCGTACTTCGCAGGCACCGGGGCACGGCGGGTGGACCTGCCCACCTACGCGTTCCAGCGCGAGCGCTACTGGCTGGAGCCGACGGGCGCCACCCCCGAGCCGCACGAGCAGTCCGCCGTGGACGGCTGGCGGTATCGGGTGGAGTGGAAGCCGTTGGCGGGACAGCCCGGTGGCGTGCTGGGTGGTCGTTGGCTTGCAGTGGTGGCTGCCGGGGATGTGTATGCCGAGTCTGTGGTGGAGGGTCTGGCGGCGTGTGGTGTGCGGGTTGAGCGGGTGGAGTGTGGCGCGGGGGAGTGGGACCGGGGTGTGCTCGCCCCGCGGGTGCGTGAGGTGGCTGGTGCGGAGCCGGTCGCCGGTGTGTTGGTGGTGGGTGCTGGGGACGCTGTGCGCACTGCGGTGGTGGTGCAGGCGACGGGGGACGCCGCTGTGGGTGGGCATGTGTGGGTGGTGACGCGGGGGGCTGTTTCGGTCGGTCGGTCGGATGGTGGGCCCGATCCGGTGCAGGCGGCGGTGTGGGGTGTGGGTCGGGTGGCGGCGCTGGAGTACCCGGATCGTTGGGGCGGTCTGGTGGACATGCCGGAGGCGGTGGACCGTAGGGCGCTCGACCGCTTGACCGGGGTGCTTGCCGATGGTGGTGAGGATCAGGTGGCGGTGCGGGCGTCGGGGGTGTTCGGGCGTCGGCTGGCACACGCTCCGGCTCCCGCATCCGATGACGCGGTCGAGGGTTGGCGGCCGCGTGGGACGGTGCTGATCACGGGTGGTACGGGTGCGTTGGGTGCCCGGGTGGCGCGCTGGGTGGCCGAACGCGGTGCCGAGCATGTGGTCCTGTCCAGTCGTCGTGGTCGGGAGGCGCCTGGTGCCTCGGAGCTGGAGGCGGAGCTGTCTGCCCTCGGTGTATGCGTGACCGTGGTGGCTTGCGATGTCGGCGATCCGGACGCGGTCGAGGCACTGCTGTGCGAACATCCGGTGGACGCCGTCTTCCACGCCGCGGCCGTACTCGATGACGGCGTACTGGACTCCCTGACGCCGGAGCGGTTCGCCGCTGTGCTGCGGGCCAAGGCCGTCTCGGCCTGGAACTTGCACGAGGCGACTCGCGGTCGTGACCTGTCGGCCTTTGTCCTGTTCTCGTCCGTCGCCGGTGTCATCGGCGCCGCCGGACAGGCCAACTATGCGGCGGCCAATGCCTATTTGGATGCCCTTGCCGAGCGGCGGGCGGGCGAAGGGCTTGCCGCGACGTCCCTTGCCTGGGGGCCCTGGGGCGAGACGGGCATGGCGAGTGATGAGTCGATGGCCCGGCGGATGCGCCGGGGTGGAGTGTGTCCGCTGCAGCCGGACCTCGCCGTCGAGGCGATGGGGAGCGCGATCCGCTCCGGTGCACCCGGTCTGGTGATTGCCGACATCGATTGGACGGACTTCCGTGCTGGCTTCGCCATGGTCCGGCCGAGCCCGCTGATTGGCGATCTTCCGGAGATGCGTGCCGCGGTCGAGCAGGCCGCAGAGACGGGCGGCGACGACCCCCGGTCCGAGCTGCACCGGCAGCTCGCGGGGCTGGAGCCGGCCGAGCAGGAGCGCGTGCTCACCGATCTCGTCCGGTCGTATGCCGCCGGGGTGCTGCACTACGCGGGTCCCGCTCAGGTAGCGCCGGACCGGTCCTTCCGGGACCTCGGTGTCGATTCGCTGATCGCCGTGGAGCTGCGGAATGCCCTGAGCCTGGCGTGCGGGATCGCCTTGAGCGCGACGGTGGTCTTCGACTATCCGACGCCGGCGGAATTGGCTGGCTTCCTGCGCACCCGGATCGTCGCACCGTCCCACGTGGACACCGGACAGGCCGTGCCCTCCTCCGCGGTCGCCGGTGACCCGCTCGTCATTGTGGGGATGAGCTGCCGCTTCCCGGGCGGTGTTGACTCCCCGGAGGCTTTCTGGAAGCTGCTGTCGGACGGTGCGGACGCTGCCGGAGCCTTCCCGGCTGACCGAGGCTGGGACCTGGACGCGGTCTACGATCCCGACCCGGAACACCTGGGGACCACGTACGTCAATGTCGGTGGCTTCCTGAAGAACGTGGACCAGTTCGAGCCTGCTTTCTTCGGCATGAGCCCCAGGGAAGCGGTGGCGACCGATCCGCAGCAGCGTCTGCTGCTCGAAGTTTCCTGGGAAGCCCTGGAGCGCGCCGGCATCGATCCGCATTCCGTGCGGGGCAGCCGGGCGGGCGTCTTCGTGGGCACGAACGGTCAGGACTATCCGGCGCTGCTGGCCAGTTCCCCGGACGACTTCGACGGTTATGTCGGTACCGGAAATGCCGCGAGTGTGGTGTCCGGGCGTGTGGCCTACACGCTCGGCCTGGAGGGCCCGGCGGTGACCGTGGACACGGCGTGCTCCTCGTCGCTGGTGGCGCTGCACTGGGCAGCGCAGGCCCTGCGTTCCGGCGAGTGTGACCTGGCGCTGGTGGGCGGTGTGACGGTGATGTCGACGCCCGGAGCGTTCGTGGAGTTCAGCCGGCAGCGCGGACTCGCTCCGGACGGCCGGTGCAAGGCATTCGCCGCGGGCGCCGACGGCACCGGCTGGGGCGAGGGCGTTGGGGTGCTGGTCGTGGAGCGGCTGTCGGACGCCCGCCGCAACGGACACCGCGTACTGGCTGTCGTGGCCGGTTCCGCGGTGAATCAGGATGGCGCGTCGAACGGTCTGACGGCGCCCAACGGCCCGTCCCAGCAGCGGGTGATCCGGCAGGCACTGGCGAGCGCCGGCCTGGCGGCCTCGGATGTGGACGCGGTCGAGGCGCACGGCACGGGAACGGCACTCGGTGACCCCATTGAGGCACAGGCACTCCTCGCCACCTATGGCCAGGACCGGGCCGAGGACCGGCCGTTGTGGCTGGGTTCGGTGAAGTCGAACATTGGACACACCCAGGCCGCCGCGGGTGTGGCGGGTGTGATCAAGATGGTGCTGGCACTCCAGCACGGCGTGTTGCCGCGGACCCTGCACGTGGACGCCCCCTCACCCCATGTGGACTGGTCGGAGGGCAACGTACGGCTGCTCACGGAGCCGGTCGCCTGGCCGCTCGACGGCGCAGCGGCAGCCCATGTCTGTCGGGCAGGTGTGTCCTCGTTCGGCATCAGCGGCACCAACGCACACGTGGTCCTCGAAAGCGCCCCCGAGCCGCAAGCCACCACTGAGGTCGTCCCGGCCGCCGTGTCTGAACGGCTTTCCCTCACATCGCTGGTGCTCGCGGCACGTACCGAGCCCGCCCTCCGCGCGCAGGCGGCTCGCCTGCGCGCGGTCTACAAGGCCGACCCCGCACTCGACCTGGCGGACCTGGGCTTCTCCCTCGCCGCCACCCGTTCGCTGCGCTTCGACCACCGCGCGGTGGTACTGGCGGACGACCAGGCATCGGTACTCCAGCGCCTGGCCGCGCTCGCCGACGGCCACCGCACACCCGGTGTCATCAGTGGCACCCGTGCGGAGGGCCCACTGGCTCTGCTGTTCACGGGGCAGGGCGCCCAGCGGCCGGGAATGGGCCGCGAACTGTACGCATCTTTCCCGGCGTTCGCGGATGCGTTTGATGAGGTGTGTGCGCACTTCGACGGCGAGTTGGAGTCGTCGCTGCGGGGTGTGGTGTTCGGTGACGAGACCGAGCTGCTGGATCAGACGGGTTTCACTCAGCCGGCGTTGTTCGCGGTGGAGGTGGCGCTGTTCCGGCTCGTCGAGTCGTTCGGCATCCGCCCCGACTACCTCATGGGGCATTCCATTGGTGAGCTGGTGGCTGCGCATGTGGCAGGGGTGTGGTCGCTGGAGGACGCCTGCCGTCTGGTTGCTGCCCGCGGCCGGTTGATGCAGGCGTTGCCGGTGGGTGGGGCGATGGTCTCGATCCAGGCATCGGAAGCCGAGGTGTCGCCGCTGCTGGAGGGCCAGGAGCGGTGGGTGAGCATCGCGGCGGTCAACGGCCCGCAGTCGGTCGTGGTCTCCGGTGACGAGTCGGCTGTTGCCGAGATCGCCGGACACTTCGAGTCCGACGGCCGGAAGGTGAAGCGGCTCCAGGTCAGCCACGCTTTCCATTCCCCGTTGATGGAGCCGGTGCTGGAGGAGTTCCGGGCGGTCGCGGAGAGTGTGTCGTTCGCGGAGCCACATGTCCCGGTGGTCTCGAACGTGACCGGTGAACTCGCCACGGCGGAGCAGTTGACCTCGCCCGACTACTGGGTGCGGCATGCGCGGGAGGCGGTCCGATTCGCCGACGGTGTGCGGTGGTTGGAGCAGCAGGGGGTGTCCCGGTTCCTGGAGGTCGGGCCGGACGGCACCCTGACCGCCATGGCACAGCTCTGCCTCTCGGCATCTGACCTGCTTCTGCTCCCCGTCCTGCGGAAGGACCGCGCCGAGACGGAAGCCCTGCTGACCGCTGTCTCGCATGCGTTTGTGCTCGGCGCGGACGTGGATTGGGCTACGTGCTTCCCTGCCGCCCGGCGAGTGGATCTGCCCACGTACGCATTTCAGCGGGAGCGCTACTGGCCGACGCCTGCACCTGCCGCGGACCCGTCCGAGAACTGGCGCTATCGGGTGGAGTGGAAGCCACTGACGGCGCCGTCGGGTGGGGTGCTGGGTGGTCGTTGGCTTGCGGTGGTGGCTCCGGGTGAGGTGTGGTCCGAGGCCGTGGTGGAGGGGCTGGCGGCGTGTGGTGTGGCGGTTGAGCGGGTGGAGTGTGCCGCGGGGGAGAGGGACCGGGGGCTGTTGGCCGAGCGGGTGCGTGAGGTGGCGGGCGGGGAGCCGGTCGCCGGGGTGCTGGTGGTGGGTGCGGCGGACACGGCGGGTACCGCGGTGCTCGTGCAGGCGCTGGGTGATGCGGGTGTGGGTGGGCGCGTGTGGGTGGTGACGCGGGGGGCTGTCGCCGTCGGTGCGTCGGATGGCGGGCCGGTTCCCGCGCAGGCGGCGGTGTGGGGCCTCGGCCGGGTGGCTGCGCTGGAGCTGCCGCATCGTTGGGGCGGTCTGGTCGATCTCCCGGAGGCCGTGGACCGCGGGGTGCTCGACCAGTTGGTCGCGGTACTCGCGCACGGTGCCGAGGATCAGGTTGCGGTGCGGGCTTCTGGGATGTTCGGGCGGCGACTGGTGCACGCTCCGGCTCCGGCTGGGGACGTGGGCGGTGGTTGGCAACCGCGCGGAACGGTGCTGATCACGGGTGGCACGGGTGCGCTGGGCGCTCGTGTGGCACGTTGGGCGGCCGAACGTGGTGCGGAGCATCTGGTCCTGACCAGTCGCCGTGGTCGGGAGGCTCCTGGCGCGATGGAGCTGGAGGCCGAGCTGTCCGGCCTGGGTGTTCAGGTGACGGTGGCGGCCTGCGATGTCGCTGACCGGGACGCGGTCGCGGCTTTGCTGTCCGGGTGCGCGGTGGACGCCGTGGTCCATGCGGCGGGTGTGGTGGATTCCGTGCCGTTGGGCGATGCGGATGCGGAGCATTTTGCCGAGGTGATGGGGGCGAAGGTCTCCGGTGCTGTGGTGCTGGATGAGGTGCTGGGCGACCGGGACCTGGATGCCTTTGTGGTGTTCTCGTCGATCGCTGGTGTGTGGGGGAGCGGTGGTCAGGCGGCGTATGCGGCGGGGAACGCCTTCGTCGAGGGGTTGGTGGCGGCGCGTCGTGCCCGGGGCGCGGTCGGTTGCGCGGTGGCGTGGGGCCCGTGGGCCGGCGGCGGCATGGCCGGCACGGAGGGCGCGGAGGAACACCTGCTGCGCCGTGGGCTGAGGCCGCTCGATCCGGCTCTCGCGGTGTCGGCGCTGGAGTCGGCCGTCGGTGCGGGCGAGGGTTCGGTGGTCGTGGCGGACGTGGAGTGGGAACGCTTCGCTCCGGCATTCACCGGCGCCCGTCCGAGCCCGCTACTGGAGGACCTGCCGGAGGTGCGGGCGGCATTGGCTGCCGACGCCGGCAGTGAGGATGCCGATGCCGGCGTGACGCGGGAGCGGTTCTCCGGGCTGCCGGCTGTCGAGCGCGAGCGGGCGCTGCTGGAGCTGGTGCGTACGCACGCCGCCGCGGTCCTCGGCCACCACAAGCCCGCAGATCTCGAAATCGGCGCCAGCTTCCGCGACTTGGGCTTCGACTCGCTCACCGCGGTCGAGCTGCGCAACGGACTGAAAGTCGAGACCGGCCTTCGGCTCCCCGCCACTCTGGCCTTCGACTATCCGACGCCGAGAGACCTGGCCGGTTTCCTGGACGCTGAACTGTTCGGTACCGGGAAGGACACGTCGGCCGGTCTGCCGGTGCCGGCGTCCACCTCCGACGATCCGGTGGTCATCGTCGGGATGAGCTGCCGGCTTCCCGGTGGGGTGGCCGGCCCGGAGGATCTGTGGCGGCTGGTGGCGGGAGCCGAGGACGCGATCTCCGGCTTCCCGACGGACCGTGGCTGGGACCTCGGTTCCCTCTTCGGGAACGACGCCGGCCACCTGGGTTCGAGCCGCACGCGCGCGGGCGGATTCCTCTACGACAGCGGCGACTTCGACGCGGACTTCTTCGGGATCTCGCCGCGTGAGGCGGTCACCATGGACCCGCAGCAGCGGCTGCTGCTGGAGATCTCGTGGGAGGCGCTGGAGCGGGCCGGCATCGACCCGGCGGCGCTGCGCGGCAGCCGCACCGGGGTGTTCGCGGGGACGAACTACCAGGGATACGGCTCGGCCGCACACACCCTGCCCGAGGGCGCCGAGGGGCAGCTGCTCACCGGCCACGCCACCAGTGTGACGTCCGGCCGGATCTCCTACGCCTTCGGTCTCGAAGGTCCCGCCGTCACCGTCGACACGGCGTGCTCGTCGTCGCTGGTGGCGCTGCATCTGGCCGCACAGGCCCTGCGGCTCGGGGAGTGCGATCTCGCCCTCGCGGGCGGGGTGACCGTGATGGCCACTCCGGGCGCCTTCGTGGAATTCGGCCGGCAAGGAGGGCTGGCGGGTGACGGGCGGTGCAAGGCGTTCGCCGACGGTGCGGACGGCACCGGCTGGGGTGAGGGCGCGGGCATCGTCCTCGTCGAGCGGCTCTCCGACGCACGCCGCAACGGGCACCCGGTGCTCGCCGTGCTCCGCGGCTCGGCGGTCAACCAGGACGGCGCGTCGAACGGTCTGACCGCCCCCAACGGGCCCTCCCAGCAGCGGGTCATCCGGGCCGCGCTCGCCAACGCCGGGCTCGACGCCCATGAGGTGGACGCGGTCGAGGCACACGGCACCGGAACGTCGCTGGGCGACCCGATCGAGGCCCAGGCACTGATCGCCACCTACGGCCAGGACCGTGCGGCGGACCGGCCGTTGTGGCTGGGCTCGCTGAAGTCCAACATCGGACACACTCAGTCCGCCGCCGGCATCGCGGGTGTGATCAAGATGGTGCTGGCCCTCCAGAAGGGCGTCCTGCCCCGCACGCTGCACGTCAATGAGCCGTCCTCGCACGTCGACTGGTCGGCGGGTGAGGTGCGTTTGCTGACCCGGGCCGTGGAGTGGCCGCAGCACGGACTGCCGCGCCGGGCCGCGGTGTCCTCGTTCGGGATCAGCGGCACCAACGCGCACGTGGTGCTCGAACAGCACGGGGCGGTTGACGGCGGGCCGGAGGGAGTCACCGCGCTCGACGGCGCCGCGTCCGCCGACGCCGTGCGGGCCGCGGACGACGGGGCCGGTGACCTGGCGGGGCCCGTCGTCTGGCCGCTGTCCGCCCGCTCCGCCGCCGCACTCCGCGACCAGGCGAAGCGGCTGCGCGTCCACCTCACCGGCCACCCGGACCTGCCGGTCCGCGACATCGGGTACTCGCTCGCCACCACCCGGGCCGCCTTCGACCACCGGGCGGCGCTGGTCGCCGAGGACCGGGACACGTTCCTGAAGGGCCTCGCCGCGCTGGCCCGCGGCGAGGACACGGCCGAGCTGGTGCGCGGCCGCGCGGACACCGGCGGGAAGCTCGCCTTCATGTTCAGCGGCCAGGGAGCCCAGCGCGCCGGCATGGGACGCGAGCTGCACGCGCGCTTCCCCGCCTACGCGGCGGCCTTCGACGAGGCCTGCGCGGAGTTCGACCGCCACCTCGAACGGCCGCTGCACGAGATCGTCTTCGCGGACGAGGGCACGCCCGAGGCCGCGCTGCTCGACCGCACGGCCTACACCCAGCCCGCGCTGTTCGCCGTGGAAACCGCGCTGCACGCGCTTGTCACCTCGTGGGGCATCCGGCCCGACGTCCTGATCGGCCACTCCATCGGCGAGCTGGCCGCCGCGCATGTCGCCGGGGTGCTGACCCTGGAGGACGCGTGCCGGCTGGTCGCCGCCCGCGGCCGGCTGATGCAGGCACTGCCGGAAGGCGGCGCCATGATCGCCGTACAGGCCGCCGAGGAGGAGGTGCTGCCCCTGTTGGCGGGCCTGGCGGACCGGGCCGGGATCGCCGCGGTGAACGGGCCGTCGGCCGTCGTCGTCTCCGGTGAGCAGGAAGCGGTCACCGAGATCGCCGCACAGCTGGCCGAGCGCGGGCGAAAGACTAGGCGTTTGCGGGTCAGCCATGCGTTTCACTCTCCCTTGATGGACACGATGCTGGCGGAGTTCGACGAGATCGCGCGCGGTGTGCGCTACGCACCGCCGCGCCTGCCCGTCATCTCCAACCTCACCGGGGAACCGGCGGCCGACGCCGACCTGACGTCGCCCGACTACTGGGTGCGGCACGTCCGCGAGGCCGTCCGCTTCGGCGACGGCATCCGCCGGCTGGCGGCCGACGGCGTACGGACCTACCTGGAGCTGGGCCCCGACGGCACCCTCGCCGCCATGGCGTGGGAGAGCCTGCGCGAACCCGGCGAGGAGGCCGTCGCGCTGCCCGTGCTGCGGCGCGACCGGCCCGAGGCGCGCAGCGCCCTGCTCGCCGCGGCGAACCTGCACGCCCGCGGTCTCGGCGCGGGACCCGCCGCGCTGTACGGCGAGGGCGCGTGCCGCGTCGAGCTGCCCACCTACGCCTTCCAGCGGCGCCGGTACTGGCTGGAGCCGGCCGGCCCGCAGACCGGGGACGGGGCGGCACAGTCGCTCGACGACCAGTTCTGGGCCGCCGTGGAGCACGCCGACCCGGGCGAGCTGGCCGAGCGTCTCCACCTGGCCGGTGACGCCCCGCTGAGCGAGATCCTGCCCGCGCTGTCCTCGTGGCGCCACCAGCAGCGCGAACGCGCCGCCGCTGACGGCTGGGAGTACCGGGTCACCTGGCGGCCGGCCGGCGACACCCCGGCTCCCGTGCTCTCCGGCACCTGGCTGCTCGCCCACCCCGCGGGCCACGCCGGCCGTGCCTGGGAGACGGCGCTCGCGGCCGGGCTCACCGCCCACGGCGCGGCCGCGGTCGTCCCGGTCGAGGTCGACTGCGGCCGCGCCGACCGCAGGTCGCTCACCGGCCAACTGGGCACACTGCTGGACGAGTCGGGCCCCGTGCACGGGGTGCTGTCGCTGCTGGGCACCGACGAGGAACCGCACCGCAGCCGGCCCGCCACGCCCGGCGGACTCGCCGCGACCATGGCCCTCGTCCAGGCGCTCGACGACCTGGGCACCGGCGCGCCCCTGTGGTGCGCGACCACCGGGGCCGTCGCGGTGCGCGAGGGCGAGGCCGTGCCGTCGCCCGTCCAGGCAGCTGTCTGGGGCCTGGGGCGGGTCGCCGCGCTGGAGCAGCCGCACAGCTGGGGCGGTCTGGTCGACCTGCCCACCGAGCCCGACGAGGGGGCCGTGCAACGACTGTGCGCGGTCCTGGCGGCCGGACCGGTCGAGGACCAGGTCGCGGTACGCGGCTCGGGCGTGTTCGTCCGGCGGCTGGTCCGCGCCCAGACCCCGGACGCCGCACCCGGCGCCGACAAGCCGTGGGCGTGCACCGGCACCGTACTGATCACCGGCGGCACCGGCGCGCTCGGCGCACACGTCGCCCGCCGACTGGCCGACCGGGGTGCCGAACACCTGATCCTGGCGGGCCGGCGTGGACCGCAGGCCGAGGGCGCGGCCGAGCTGCGGGCCGAACTCACCGCCCTGGGCACCCGGGTGACGCTCGCCGCGTGCGATGCCGCCGACCGCGACGCGCTCGCGCGGCTGCTGGCCGAACACCCCGTCGACGCGGTTTTCCACGCCGCGGGCGTACTCGATGACGGACTGCTCGCCGGACTCGACGGGGACCGCCTGGACGCCGTACTGCGGTCCAAGATGACGGCCGCCGCGCATCTGCACGAGCTGACCGACGGCCTCACGGCGTTCGTGCTGTTCTCGTCCTTCGCCGGCACGGCGGGGGCGACCGGCCAGGCCAACTACGCCGCGGCCAACGCCTATCTGGACGCCCTGGCCGAGCACCGGCACGCCCTGGGCCTCCCCGCCACCTCCGTCGCCTGGGGCCCGTGGGCCGGCGCCGGAATGGCGGCCGGCAGCGCGGGCGACGAGGAGCTGGCCGAGCGCCTCGGCCGCAGCGGTATGGGCATGCTCGACCCGCGGCTCGCGGTCGACGCGTTGGAGCGGGCCCTCACCCGTGGCGACACCACACTGACCGTGGCCGACGTGGACTGGGCGCGCTTCGTACCCGGCTCCACCTCGGTGCGGGCCAGCACGCTCTTCGCCGAGCTGCCGGAGGCCCGGCAGGCGGCCCCGGAACGCGAGTCCGCAGACAGCGACGGACAGAGCGGTCCGCGGACGGTGCGGGCACAGCTGGCCGGGCGGAGCGAGACGGACCAGGAACGCGTCCTCGTCACGCTCGTGCGTACCCATGTCGCCGGTGTCCTCGGGTACGACGCGGTGGACGCGATCGACCCGAAGCGGGCCTTCAGCGAGCTGGGCTTCGACTCGCTCATGGCCGTCGAGCTGCGCAACCGACTCTGTCTGGCCACCGGCACCCAGCTGCCCGCCACGCTGCTGTTCGACCACCCGACC
The DNA here is from genome assembly GCF_043199295.1 of Streptomyces sp. NPDC048612. Lineage (NCBI taxonomy): Bacteria > Bacillati > Actinomycetota > Actinomycetes > Kitasatosporales > Streptomycetaceae > Streptomyces > Streptomyces sp. NPDC048612. The sequence continues at coordinate 30,940 of NZ_JBICVV010000003.1, read as the reverse complement.
GCGGCGGCCCTCGCTCGACATCTGCGCCAGCAGGTCGCGGCGGGCGACACGGCCGGGGAACCGCCCGCGCTCGCCGAGCTGGACCGGCTGGAGGACGCGCTCGCCGAGGTGGCGCAGGACGATCCGCAGCGGGCCAGGATCGCCTCCCGGCTGCAGACGCTGCTCGCGAAGTGGAGTGAGCGGGCGGACACCGACCCGGTGGTGGACACCGGCGCCGGGGTGAGCGACCGGATCAACTCCGCCACCGTGGACGAGATCTTCGACTTCATCGACAACGACCTCGGCATGTCATGACGCGCCGACCGCAGGACCCCCGGAACCGCCACGTGGATGAGGGTGTATGAACGAACAGAAGCTCCTCGACTACCTCAAGAAGGTCACCAACGACCTCCACCAGACGCGCCAGCGTCTCCAGGAAGTGGAGGCCGGGCGCCAGGAACCGGTGGCCGTCGTGGCGATGAGCTGCCGTTTTCCCGGTGGGGTGGGTTCGCCGGAGGAGTTCTGGCGGTTGCTTGCGGGCGGGGTGGACGCAGTCGGTGAGTGGCCGGCGGACCGTGGCTGGGACGTGGAGGCGCTGTACGACCCGGAGCCTGGGGTGCCCGGGCGCAGTTACACCCGGGCCGGCGGTTTCCTGGACGATGTCGGCGGTTTCGACGCGGGTTTCTTCGGGATTTCGCCGCGGGAGGCGGTGGCGATGGACCCGCAGCAGCGGTTGCTGCTGGAGACGTCGTGGGAGGCGTTCGAGCGGGCCGGGATCGATCCGGCGGCGCTGCGCGGCAGCCGCACCGGCGTCTTCGCCGGCACCAACGGGCAGGATTACACCGCGCTGCTGCTCGGCGCCGCGGAAGGGCTGGAAGGCCACATCGGCACCGGCAACGCCGCCAGCGTGGTGTCCGGCCGGGTCTCCTACGCGCTGGGCCTGGAGGGGCCCGCGGTCACCGTCGACACCGCCTGCTCGTCCTCGCTCGTCGCCCTCCACCTGGCGGCACAGGCCCTCCGGACGGGGGAGTGCGACCTCGCGCTGGCCGGCGGCGTCACCGTGATGTCCACGCCCGGCGTGTTCCTGGAGTTCAGCCGGCAGCGCGGACTGGCCGCGGACGGCCGCTGCAAGGCGTTCGCGGACGCGGCCGACGGCACCGCATGGGGCGAGGGCGCGGGCATGCTGCTGGTCGAGCGGCTCTCCGACGCCCGGCGCAACGGGCATCCGGTGCTCGCCGTGCTGCGCGGCTCCGCCGTCAACCAGGACGGCGCGTCGAACGGCCTGACCGCCCCCAACGGCCCCTCCCAGCAACGCGTCATCTGGCAGGCGCTGTCCGGCGCGGGCCTGGCCACGGCGGACATCGACATGGTGGAGGCCCACGGCACCGGCACGACCCTCGGCGACCCCATCGAGGCCCAGGCGCTCCTGGCGACCTACGGGCAGGACCGGGACGAGGGGCAGCCGTTGTGGCTCGGCTCCGTGAAGTCCAACATCGGGCACACCCAGGCAGCGGCGGGCGCGGCCGGCGTCATCAAGGCCGTACTCGCCCTCCAGGAAGGGCTGATGCCCTCGACCCTGCACATCGACCGGCCCTCGTCACACGTCGACTGGTCGGCGGGGAAGGTGTCGCTCCTGGCCGAGGCCACCGCCTGGCCCGACCACGGGCGGCCGCGCCGGGCCGCGGTCTCCTCCTTCGGCGTCAGCGGCACCAACGCCCACGTCATCCTCGAACAGGCCCCGGTCCGGGAACCCGCCCCCGAGACCGGCGGAGCCCCGGAGCCGGCCATCGCCCCCGGGACGGACACCGACCCCCAGGACCTCGCCTTCCCGCTCTCCGCGCGCACCGCGGAATCGCTGCGCACCCTCGCCGCCCGGCTGCACCAGCGGCTCGCCGGCCCGACCCCGCCGCCACTGCGCGACCTCGCCTGGTCGCTGGCCACCACCCGCACCGCCTTCGAGCACCGGGCCGCCGTGATCGCCGCCGACCACGAGGAGCTGCTGCGCGGCCTGGACCTGCTCGCCCGCGACGTGCCCGCTTCCGGGGTGGTGCGCGGCACGAGCGGCGCGGACGGCCGGACCGCCTTCCTCTTCCCCGGCCAGGGCTCCCAGTGGGCGGGGATGGCCACCGAACTCCTCGACACCGACGCGGAGTTCCGGGCCCGCTTCACCGAGTGCGCCGAGGCCGTGCAACGGTACTCCGGCTGGTCCCTCGACGAGGTGTTGCGCGGCGCGGAGGGGGCGCCGTCCCTGGACCGGGTGGATGTCGTCCAGCCCGCCCTGTTCGCCGTGATGGTCGCGCTGGCGGGTCTCTGGCGCACCCGGGGAGTGGAGCCCGACGCCGTCGTGGGGCACAGCCAGGGCGAGATCGCCGCCGCCTGTGTCGCCGGGGCCCTGAGTCTCGACGACGCCGCCCGGGTCGTCGTCCTGCGCAGCCGCGCACTGACCGTGCTCGCCGGGCGCGGCGGCATGATGTCCGTCCTGCTGCCGCTGTCCGAGGTGGAGGACCGCCTCGCCCCCTGGGGCGACGCCCTCTCCGTCGCCGCCGTCAACGGCCCCCGCTCCGTCGTCGTCTCCGGCGAAGCGGACGCCCTCGACGAGCTGTTCGGCGCGCTGCAGGCCGACGGCGCCCAGGTCCGCCGGATACCGGTCGACTACGCGTCCCACTCCGCGCAGGTCGAGGAGATCCGTGAGCAACTGCTCGCCGACCTGGCACCGGTGCGCCCGCGCAGCGGCGCCACCCCGTTCTTCTCCACGGTGACCGGCGACTGGATCGACACCGGCCGGCTCGACGCCGAGTACTGGTACCGCAACCTGCGCCGCACCGTCCGCTTCGAACACGCCGTCCGCTCCCTGGCCGCACAGGACTACCGCTCCTACGTCGAGACCTCGCCGCACCCCGTGGTGACGACCGCCGTACGCGAGACGCTCGACGCACTCGACCTCGCGGACGCCGCCGTCGTCGGCACCCTCCGCAAGGGCGAGGGCGGCCCGCGGCGGTTCCTCACCTCGCTCGCGGAACTTTCCGTCGCCGTCGGGCCCGTCACCTGGCGCACCGTCCTCGACCCCGACGGGTCCGGCGCCGCCCGGCGGATCGCCCTGCCGACCTACCCCTTCCAGCGCCGCCGCTACTGGCCCGAGCCCGCCCCCGCCCTGCGCGGCGGCCCCGGCGACGCCACCGACGCCCGCTTCTGGGAAGCCGTCGAGAGCGGCGACGCCGACACGCTCGGCGCCGCACTGGACGTGGCCCCGGCCACCCTCGACGCGCTGCTGCCCGCCCTGTCCGACTACCACCGGCGCCACCGCGAGGGCGCGCAGGCCGACTCGTGGCGCTACCGCATCACCTGGAAGCCCGTCCCCGCCGACGCCGCGCCCGCCACCCTCCGCGGCACCTGGCTGGTCCTCACCCCCGGCGACCCCGCCCCGGCCGACGACCTGACGACGGCACTCGCCGCCGCCGGAGCGCACCCCGTCACCGTGCCCGTGGACACCGAAGCGGACCGCGCCGCGCTCGCCGGGACGATCGGGGCGGCCCTGCGCGGCACGGCCTCCCCGGACGCACCGCTGCCCCCGGTCGCCGGGATCGTCTCCCTGCTCGCCCTGGACGAGGACGAGCACCGCGCCCACCCCGGCCTGCCCCGGGGCTTCGCCGCCACCGTCGCCCTCGTCCAGGCACTGGACGACCTCGGCGTGGAGGCCCCGCTGTGGTTCGCCACCCGCGGCGCCGTCACCACCGACCCGCTGCGCGGCGTCACCGCACCCCAACAGGCCCTGGTGTGGGGCTTCGGCCGGGTGGTCGCCCTGGAGCAGCCGGAGCGCTGGGGCGGACTGCTCGATCTGCCCGAAACCCTGGACCCGGCCGCGGCCACCACCGTGGTCCGGGCGCTCGCCGGCATCGGCGACGAGGACCAGCTCGCGATCCGGCCGCACGGTGTCCTCGCGCGCCGGCTGGTCCGCGCCGCCACCGGCGCACTCGACACCACCCGGCGGTGGACTCCCCAGGGGACCGTCCTGGTCACCGGCGGCACCGGCGCTCTCGGACGGCACGTGGCCCGCTGGCTCGCCCGCAACGGCGCACCCCATCTGCTGCTCGTCAGCCGACGCGGCGCCGACACCCCCGGCTCGGCGGAACTCGCCGCCGAATTGGCCGAGTTCGGCACCCATGCCGAATTCGCGGCCTGCGACATCGCCGACCGCGACGCGCTCGCCGCCCTCCTCGCCACCATCCCCGCCGACCGGCCGCTCACCGCCGTCCTGCACACCGCAGCCGTCCTCGACGACGGGACCATCAACTCCCTCACCCCCGCCCAACTGGCCGGGGTACTCCGGGTGAAGGCCGGCGGCGCACGCAACCTCGACGAGCTGACCAGAGCGCACGACCTGTCGGCCTTCGTGCTGTTCTCCTCCACCGCCGGCACCATAGGCGCACCGGGCCACGCCAACTACGCCCCCGGCAACGCCTACCTCGACGCCCTGGCTCAGCAGCGCCGCGCCGCCGGGCACCGGGCCACCTCCGTCGCCTGGGGCCCATGGGCGGAAGCCGGTATGGCCGAGGGCACCGTGGGCGAGCGACTGCACCGGCACGGCGTACGCCTCATGGACCCGCAGTCGGCCGTCACCGCGCTCCAGCGCGCCCTCGACCATGACGACACCACACTGGCCGTCATCGACGTCGACTGGGACACCTTCACCCACGCCTACACCACGGCCCGCCACCGGCCCCTGATCGCCGACCTCCCCGACGCACAGCGGGTGCTCGCCACCGCCGCACCGGCGACGGAGGAGACGACCGAAGGCCCCGCGCTCGCCCGGCAGCTCGCCGCTCTGGACGAGGCGGAACAACGCCAGGCCCTGTCGGCACTCGTCCGCGCCCACATCGCCGCCGTCCTCAACCACACCGACCTCGACGAGATCGCCCCCCACCGGGCCTTCCGCGAGCTGGGCTTCGACTCCCTCATGGCCGTCGAACTCCGCAACGCCCTCAGCACCGCCATCGGCAAACGGCTCCCGGCCACGCTCATCTTCGACCACCCGACCCCGGCGGCGCTGGCCACCCGGCTGCGTGCCGAACTGGACCTCGACGAGGCGCAGGCCCCGCCCGCGCCCGCCCCCGACAGGGCGACGGCCCACGAGGACGACCCGATCGCCATCGTGGCGATGAGCTGCCGCTTTCCCGGTGGGGTGGGGTCGCCGGAGGAGTTCTGGCGGTTGCTTGCGGGCGGGGTGGACGCGATCGGCGAGTGGCCGGCGGACCGTGGCTGGGACGTGGAGGCGCTGTACGACCCGGAGCCTGGGGCGCCCGGACGCAGTTACACCCGGGCCGGCGGTTTCCTGGACGATGTCGGTGGCTTCGACGCGGGTTTCTTCGGGATCTCGCCGCGGGAGGCGGTGGCGATGGACCCGCAGCAGCGGTTGCTGCTGGAGACGTCGTGGGAGGCGTTCGAGCGGGCCGGGATCGACCCGGTCTCGCTGCGCGGCAGCCGCACCGGCGTCTTCGCCGGCACCAACTACCAGGACTACTCCTCCCGTTCCCTCGCCCCGGCACCGGACGCCGAGGCCCACCTCGGCACCGGCAACGCGGCGAGCGTCATGTCCGGCCGCCTCTCCTACACCTTCGGCCTGGAGGGGCCCGCGGTCACCGTCGACACCGCCTGCTCGTCCTCGCTCGTCGCCCTCCACCTCGCGGCGCAGGCCCTGAGGTCGGGCGAATGCGACCTCGCGCTGGCCGGGGGCGTCACCGTGATGTCCACCCCGGGGCTCTTCCTGGACTTCAGCCGCCAGCAGGGCCTGGCCGCGGACGGCCGCTGCAAGGCGTTCGCCGACCGGACCGACGGCACCGGCTTCTCCGAGGGCGTCGGCGTCGTTCTGGTCGAGCGCCTCTCCGACGCCCGGCGCAACGGACACACGGTGCTGGCGCTGCTCCGCGGCTCCGCCGTCAACCAGGACGGCGCCTCGAACGGACTCACCGCCCCCAACGGCCCCTCCCAGCAACGGGTGATCCGCGAGGCCCTGACCGGCGCCGGCCTGTCCGCTGCGGACGTCGACGCCGTCGAGGCCCATGGCACCGGCACGACCCTCGGCGACCCCATCGAGGCCCAGGCGCTCCTGGCGACCTACGGGCAGGGACGGGAGGCCGACCGTCCGCTGTGGCTCGGCTCCGTCAAGTCCAACATCGGGCACACCCAGGCCGCTGCCGGCGTGGCGGGCCTGATCAAGATGGTGCTGGCGCTCCAGCACGGCGCGCTGCCGCCCACCTTGCACATCGACCGGCCGTCGACCCACGTGGACTGGTCGGAAGGGAACGTTCGGCTGCTCACGGACACCGTGGAGTGGCCCGACACCGACCGGCCCCGACGGGCGGGGGTGTCCTCCTTCGGCATCAGCGGCACCAATGTGCACGCCATCCTGGAACAGGCCCCCGCCACCCCTGCCCCGCCGCCGGCCGGCACCCCGGCCACCCCCGTGACCTGGCTGCTCAGCGGCACCACCCGTGACGCCCTGCGGGCCCAGGCCGGCCGACTGCTCGCGCATCTGGAGCACCGGCCCGAATGCGGCCCGCAGGACGTGGGACTCTCCCTGGCCACGACCCGGTCCGCCTTCGAGCACCGCGCCGCGCTCGTCGGCAGCACCCGTGAGGAGCTGCTGAGCGGCCTGAGCGCACTCGCGGCCGGCGAGACCCCGGCACACGCCGTCACCGGGGTGGTACGGGGCGAGGGCCGGACCGCCCTGCTGTTCACGGGGCAGGGCGCGCAACGGCCGGGGATGGGCCGGGAGCTGTATGACGCCTTCCCGGTATTCGCCGAGGCCTTTGACGCCGTCTGCGCCCACTTCGACGGCGAGCTGATGTCGCCCCTGCGGGAGGTGGTGTTCGGCGAGGAGGCCGAACTGCTGAACCGCACGGGCTTCACCCAGCCGGCGTTGTTCGCGCTGGAGGTGGCGCTGTTCCGGCTGATGGAGTCGTTCGGTGTGCGGCCCGGCTATCTGGTGGGGCATTCCATCGGCGAGTTGGTGGCCGCGCATGTGGCGGGGGTGTGGTCGCTGGAGGACGCGTGTCGTGTGGTGGCGGCGCGCGGCCGGTTGATGCAGGCCCTGCCGGCGGGCGGGGCCATGGTCTCGGTCCAGGCGTCGGAAGCCGAGGTGCTGCCGCTGCTGGCGGGCCGCGATCAGCAGGTGAGCATCGCCGCGGTGAACGGTCCGCGGTCGATCGTGGTCTCCGGCGAGGAGTCCGCGGTTGCCGGGATCGCCGGGCATTTCGAGTCCGAGGGCCGGAAGGTGCGGCGGCTCCAGGTGAGCCACGCCTTCCACTCCCCGCTGATGGAGCCGATGCTCGACGCGTTCCGTGCCGTCGCCGAGGGCGTGTCGTACGCGGAGCCCCGCATCCCGGTGGTCTCGAACCTGACGGGCGAACTCGCCACGCCGCAGGAGCTGATGTCCCCCGGCTACTGGGTGCGGCACGTCCGTGAGGCGGTCCGCTTCGCCGATGGCGCCCGGTGGCTGGCGCAGCAGGGCGTGACCCGGTTCCTGGAACTCGGGCCGGACGGCACCCTGACCGCCATGGCACAGGGGTGCCTGGACGGGGAACGGATGCTGATCCCCGCGCTGCGCAAGGACCGGTCCGAGGCGCACGGGGTCATGGCCGCGGCCGGCGCTCTCCACACCTCGGGCGCCGTACTCGACCGGGCCGCGCTGTTCCCCGGTGCCCGCCGGGTCGACCTGCCGACCTACGCCTTCCAGCGGAAGCGCTACTGGTGGGACGCGGTCGCCGCGGCGGGCGACCTCGACGCCGTGGGGCTGCGCGCGGCCGGGCACCCGCTGCTCGGCGCGGCGGTCACCGTGGCCGGTGCGGAATCCGTGGTCTTCACGGGGCGGCTGTCGTCGGCCACCCATGCCTGGCTCGCCGGCCACGCGGTGCTCGGCAGGGTGATCCTGCCGGCGACGGCCTACCTCGACCTGGCCGTCAGCGCCGGTGACCGGACCGGATGCGACCATCTCGCCGAACTCACCCTGGAGGCGCCGCTCGTCCTGCCGGAGCAGGGCGCGGTCCAGCTCCAGGTCGTGGTGGGCGCACCCGACGACACCGGGTGCCGGTCGTTCACCGTGCACTCCCGGCCCGTGGCAGCGGACGACGCCGCGCCATGGGCCCGGCACGCCCAAGGCACCCTGGCCACCGCTCCGGCGAACGAGCCCGACACCCTGGCCAGTTGGCCGCCCGAGGGTGCCGAGCCGGTCGGCGCGGGGGAGTGGTACGACGCCTTCGCCGAAGCGGGGTTCGCCTACGGGCCGGCCTTCCAGGGCCTCGGACGCGTCTGGCGGCGCGGCGGCGAGCTGTTCGCCGAGGCCGCACTGCCCGAGCCGTACCGCGCCGACGCCGCCCGGTTCACGCTGCACCCCGCGCTGCTCGACGCGGCCGTGCAGACGCTGCTCGTCGGCGGGCGGGACACGGGTGAGGCGGGTGACGGCGGTGCGATGGTGCCGTTCGCCTGGAGCGGGGTGACGTTCCATGCCGAGGGCGCCGATGCGCTGCGGGTACGTCTGACGCCCGCCGAGGGCCGTGGAGACGCCTTCTCGGTGCTGGTCACAGATACCTCCGGCCGGCCTGTCGCCACCGCCGACGCGCTGACCCTGCGCACGGTGACTCCTGAGCAGCTGCCCGCCGCCCCGCAGGCCGGCCCCGAGGTGCCGCTGCGCCTCGACTGGCAGGCCGCCTCCCTGGCCGCACGCTCCGGGGCCGCGCGGTGGGTCGTGCTCGGCGGCCCGGCCGGCGCAGCGACCGGCCCAGCCGCGGACGCCGGCGTCACGGAGGCGCTGGACGGTTCGGGCGTGCACACCGAGTCCTACGCCGACCTCGACGCGCTGGCGGACGCGGTGGCCACGGGGATGACGATGCCCGACACCGTGCTGCTGGTGTGCGCGACGGACGCCGGCGCCGGCTCTCCGGACGTCCGCGGGCTGCTCGCCACCACCCTCGCCACCTGCCGCCAGTGGCTCGCCGAGGAGCGGTTCGCCGGCTCCCGGCTGGTGCTCGTCACCCGGGGCGCCGTCGCCGCCGGGCCCGGGGAGGACGTCGGCGATCTCGCGGGCGCGGCGCTGTGCGGACTGGTCCGCTCCGCGCAGCGGGAACACCCCGGGCGGCTGTGGCTGCTCGACCTGGACGACAGCGAGGCGTCCCGCCGTGTACTCGCGGACGCCGTGGCCGCCGCGCCTGCGCAGGCGGTGCTGCGGGCGGGCGAGTTGCGGCTGCCGCGGCTCACCCGCGCCGAGCCCGCCCAGCGCCCGCAGTCACCGTTCGACCCGGAGGGCACGGTGCTGGTCACCGGGGCCACCGGCGCGTTGGGGCGGCTCCTGGCGCGCCATCTCGTCACCCGGCACGGCGTACGGCATCTGCTGTTGGCGAGCCGCGGCGGGCCCGCGGCCGACGGCGCGGCGGAGCTGTGCGCGGAGCTGGCCGACCAGGGCGCGCAGGCCTCTCTGGTGGCCTGCGATGTCGCCGAGCGGGCGGAGGTGGCGGGGCTGCTCGGTTCGGTCCCGGCGGACCACCCGCTGACCGCCGTCGTACATCTCGCCGGGGTCGTCGACGACGGGGTGCTGACCGCGCTCGACGAGGAACGGATCGACCGGACACTGCGCCCCAAGGCCGACGCCGCCTGGCTGCTGCACGAGCTGACGAAGGGCCAGAAGCTGTCCGCGTTCGTGCTCTTCTCCTCGGCGGCCGGCACCTTCGGGTCGGCCGGCCAGGCCAACTACGCGGCCGCCAACGCCTTCCTGGACGGCCTGGCCGGACACCGGGCCGCCCAGGGGCTGCCGGCCACCTCGCTGGCGTGGGGGCCGTGGGCCGAGGACGGCGGGATGACGAAGGGGCTCGCCGACACCGACCGGCGGCGGATGGCCCGCGGCGGGATGCGGCCGCTCTCCGCCGACGACGGGCTCGCGCTGTTCGACGCCGCACTGGCGACGGGCGACCCCGCCCTGGTCACCGTGGGCCTGGGCAAGGGCGGAGCGGCGGCACTGCTGGGCGGCGCCGCTCCCGGCCGGACCCGGCGCACGGTCGCCGCGTCCGCGGCCGACAAGGACGATCTGCTCGCCCGGCTCACGGATGCCGGCCCCGAGGGGCGGGAGGCGCTGCTGCTGGATCTGGTCCGTCGCCAGGTCGCCGCGGTCCTCGGCCACGGCTCGCCCGACGACATCGAACCGGAGCGCGAATTCCTGGAGTTGGGCTTCGACTCGCTGACCGCCGTGGAACTGCGCAACCAGCTGGGAACCGTCACCGGCCTGCGGTTGCCGGCCACCCTCGTGTTCGACGTCGCCACTCCGCAGGACCTCGCCGCCCGGCTGGGTGAGGAGCTGGCGGCGGGGGCCCTCCCGCGGTCCGGTACGGCGGGTCCCGATGACCGGTCGTCCGCGCCGGCGCGCGCGCAGGACACCCTCGGCGCCCTCTTCCGGGGAGCCTGCGAGTCGGGACGGGTCGAGGAGGGCTTCGCGCTGCTGCAGGCGGCCGCCCAACTGCGGCCGACGTTCGACGCGCCGCAGGACGCCGGGGCGCAGTGCACCCCCGTGCGCCTCGCGCGTGGTGGCGACTCCCCGGAGGCGTCCGAGCCGGCGCTGATCTGCTTCAGCTCCTACGTGGCGCTCGCCGGTGTCCACCAGTACGCCAGGTTCGCCTCCGTCCACCGCGGCGCGCGTGACGTGTGGGCGCTGCCCACCCCGGGCTTCGGCCGCGGGGAGCACCTGCCGGCCTCCTTCGACGCGGCCGTCCGGCTCCAGGCCGAGGCGGTGCTGCGGTGCGCCGACGGCGGCCCGTTCGTGCTGCTCGGCTCGTCGTCCGGCGGCATCCTGGCCCTCGCCGTGGCGCACCACCTGGAGAAGGCGGGAACCCCGCCCGCCGGGGTGGCGCTGCTGGACACCTATCTGCCGCGCGAGGACTCGCCGTTCACCCGGTTCGCCGGGGAGATGATCGGCGGCATGTTCGCCCGCGAGTCCCTGTTCGCGCACATGGACTCCGACCGGCTCACCGCGATGAGCTGGTACATCCACGTCGTCGGCGCCTGGTCACCGGACCGGCTGTCCTGCCCGGTGCTGCTGGTGCGCTCCAGCGAGCCGCCGGTGAGCGCCGAGCAGGGCGAACAGCTCGCACCGGAGGAGTGGCAGGCCTCCTGGGACGGTGCGGACGCCGTGACCGAGGTGCCGGGCAACCACTTCACGATGATGGAGGACCACGCGGCCTCCACCGCCAAGACCGTCGCTGCCTGGACGGAGGCCCTGCCGGGGCCACGGCAGCGGGGCGGCACGCCGCGATGAGCGGTGGGCAGCGGCCTGCGACGGCCGCCCGGGGCCCCAGGGCCCCGGGCCCATTGTCTGGGCGATTCACCAGACCCGGCCGGTGACGGTCGGCGGCGCGCCGCACAGCGGACACCATGGTCGGCAGGCCCACCGGCCCACACGACGCGGCCGCAGGGCCACGATGAGAGGGAGGAAGACACCATGAAGATCACGGTTGACCGGGACCGGTGTGTCGGCGCCGGGATGTGCGCGATGACCGCCGGCGAGGTCTTCGAGCAGCACGAGGACGACGGCCGTGTCGTGCTGCTGCTGACCGAGCCGCCCGAGCGGTGCGCGGACGACGTGGAGGAGGCGGAGCAGCTGTGCCCGTCCCGGGCCATCACGGTGGACCCCGCCGCCTCCTGACCGGTGCGGCGAGGTCCGTCGGCACGAGGGCGTCAGTCGCGCCGGACCACCAGCGGCAGCCGCTCGGCGCCGAAGACATTGCTGCCGTGGAACGAGAGCGGGGTGCCGGAATCCACTCGCACCGTGCGGAAGCGGTCCAGCATCAGCTCCAGCACGATCCGGCTCTCCAGCCGGGCGAGCGGGGCGCCGATGCAGTAGTGGATGCCGTGACCGAACGCCGTCTGACGGGAGTTGGGCCGCTCCGGCACGAAGGCCGCGGGGTCGTCGAAGGCCCGCTCGTCATGGTTGGCGGACAGCAGCCACAGATGAATCATGGTGTTCGGCTCGATGACCTCTCCGGCGATCTCCACCTGGCGGGTCGGCACCCGCTCGACGCGGGTGAACGGCGGTCGGCAGCGCAAGGTCTCCTCGATCACCGCGGGTATCCCGGACCGGTCCGCGCGCAGCGCCTCCCAGCGCTCCGGCGCGCTGTCCAGGCACAGCAGGGTGTTGCCGAGCAGTACCGAGGTCGTGATGTGGCCCGCCAGCAGCAGCAGCGTGGCGAAACTGACGATCTCGTCGTCGCTCAGCCGCTGCCCGTCGACCTCCGCCTGCACCAGGGTGCCGATCAGATCGTCGTGCGGGATGCGCCGGCGGGCGTCCACGAACTCCTGCAGGTACGCCGAGATCTCCTTGCCGGTCTCCTCCATGCGCCGCACGCTCTCCGGATCGGACGCGTCCGTGGCCAGCAGCTGCTCCCCCCACGCCTGGAACCTGTCGTGGTCGGCGACCGGTACGCCCAGCATCGTGGCGATCACCATTACCGGCAGCGGATTGGCCACCGCCTCCACCAGGTCGAAGCGGTCACCGTCGACCGCGTCGAGCAGCTCCCGGGTGAGGGTGGTGATCTGCGGGGCCAGTTCGGAGATCAGCCGGTTGGTGAACGCGCGGCTGACCAGGCGGCGCAGCTTGCCGTGCTGCGGCGGGTCGAGCAGCAGGAGGACCCCGCTGGGTGTCTCACCGCCGCCGAGGCGCCCCACGGTGTCGGAGGAGTACAACCCCGGATCTGCCAAGATGCGCGCCACATCCGCATGTCTGAAGACATGCGCGTTGCCCGACTCGTCGCGCCAGACCGGGCTTTCGTTCCGCATCCGGCGCATCCAAGCCAGCAAAGTGGCTCCTCCGTCCGGCTCCACCGTCGGAGGCTGGACGACCTCCGGGCCGGGCGCCCACGGCGGGTGCGGCACCTTCGGGAGGACGTTCGACATTTTCTGCGGCACCGATGATTCCCCTCTCGCGCCGGCCCGGGCGCGTACCGCAGCACGCGTCCTGCCGTCGAAGCCACCTCTTACAGGTAAGTACGAAGCTCAGCACGGCGGCGCGGCACAGGACAGGAATGTGGCGAAGCGCTAGGGATTTCCCAATCCCGGGCCCGGCCGCGGTGGCGTTCTGGTCCCACTCGGAGCGGCGGGGCACGCGGCGGCGCGCCTCTGGCACCCGGGAGGCGGGCTGTGGGCGGGCACGTCATTGTCTGGAGGAATCCCCAGACCATGGCGGCGCGGTACCACGGTGCAGTGTTCAGACCACAGGATAAGCATCGACGCCATCCGCGCTCTGATCCGTCAAGCCGTGCCTCGCGGCCACAGCGAGGCCACCCAAACTACGCGCGACCGAGAGGTGATCCCCCATGCGCGTGCTGTTCGCTGCACTGCCCGAGAGGTCCCATCTGTATCCCATGGTGCCGCTGGCCTGGGCGATGACCGCGGCAGGACACGAGGTACGCATGGTGAACGCCCCGGCACTCACCGGCATCGTCACGGACACCGGCCTGGTCTCAGCTCCGGTCGGCCGTGATCACGGACTGCACGAGGCCATGAAGCAGGCCCCCGAGACCCAGGACCAGGACGTCGCCAACTGGAGCCGACTGGGACCGGAGGAAGTGGACTGGCCCACCATCCGCGACCGTTACGAGACCAGCGTCCCCTACGGCTTCGCGCTCTACAACGATCCGATGATCGACGATGTGGCCGCCCTGGCAGCGAGCTGGCGGCCGCATCTGGTCGTGCGGGACCCGCTCTGCTACGCGGGAGCCATCGCCGCCCGCGCCTGCGATGCCCTCCACGTCAGACTGCTGTGGAGCGCCGATGTCTACAGCAGAGCACGTCGGACCTTTCTCGCTCTGAGGGGCCAGGTCCCGCCCGAAGAGCAGGTGGACCCGCTTGCCGACTGGCTCGACAAGCGTGGCGCACCCTTCGGCGTCTCCTGCGACGAAGAGCTGCTCCACGGGCAGTACACCCTCGACACCCTGCCGCCGAGCATGCGGCCGCCCACCACACTGAAGGCGCTGTCCATGCGCTATGTGCCGTACAACGGGGACGCGGTGTGGTGGCAGTGGCTGCGCGAGGCTCCCGAGCGACGGCGAGTCTGTCTGTCCCTCGGAACGACCAACACCGAGGCGTACGGCGGCGATTACGTCTCCGTCCCCGACATCCTCGGGGCGCTGGCTCCACTGGACATCGAGGTGGTCGCCGCGCTCCTTCCGCAGCAACGGGAGGCGCTCGTCGATATCCCTGCCAATGTGCGCGTCGTCGAAGGCGTGGCGCTGCACACCCTGCTGCCCAGTTGCTCGGCCGTCATCCACCACGGTGGCTGGGGTACTTTCGCCACCGCCCTCGTCAACGCCGTCCCGCAACTCGCCCTCTCCACCAATGTCGTCGACCTGGAGTGGCGGGGCCGGTCCCTGGAGCGCGCCGGCGCAGGTATCCACGCCCACCACAGCGAGGTCACCGCCGACCTGGTGCTCCGGCACACCCGGCGGCTCCTCGACGACCCAGGCTTCACCTCCGCCGCGCAGCGCTTGCGCGACGAGGCGGCGGCGATGCCCAGCCCGCGCGACATGGTCGCCACACTGGAACAACTGGTCGCGGAGCGCTGACCGGGCCACGTCGGCCGGCGACCGACAGGCCCTCCCCCTGACACCCCTCGCCCCTGGATGGAAACCGTGAAGGCTCTTGTGCTCTCGGGAGGCGCTGGTACGCGCCTGCGGCCCATAACCCACACCTCCGCCAAACAACTCGTCCCGGTCGCCAACAAGCCGATCCTCTTCTACGTGCTGGAGGCCATCGCCGAAACCGGCATCACCGAGGTCGGCATGATCGTCGGCGACACCGGACCGGAGATCCGCGAGGCGGTCGGCGACGGCGCACAGTTCGGCGTCCAGGTGACCTACCTTCCGCAGAGCGCACCGCTCGGCCTCGCCCACGCCGTCCTCATCGCCCGCGATTTCCTGGGCGACGACGACTTCCTGATGTACCTGGGGGACAACTTCATCTCCGGCGGCATCACCGATCTGGTCGAGGGCTTCCGCAAGGAGCGTCCCGACGCCCAGCTCGTGCTCAGCCGGGTCCCCGATCCCACCGCGTTCGGGGTGGCGGAGCTGGACGCCACGGGCCGGGTGACCGGGCTGGAGGAGAAGCCGCAGCACCCCAAGAGCGACCTGGCGCTGGTCGGCGTCTACCTCTTCACCCCCGCGGTGCACGAGGCGGTACGGGCCATCCGGCCGTCCGCGCGCGGCGAACTGGAGATCACCGACGCCGTGCAGTGGATGGTCGAGGCCGGCCAGGACATCCGTTCCGGTGAGCTGTCCGGCTACTGGCGGGACACCGGCAGCGTCGTCGACATGCTGGAGGTCAACCGCATGTTGCTGGAGAGCCAGGAACGCTGCATCGAGGGCTCGGTGGACGAGGCGAGCGAGATCCTCGGCCGGGTGCGCATCTGCCCCGGCGCGACGGTCCGCGCCTCACGGATCGTCGGACCCGCCGTGATCGGCTCCGGCACCGTCGTCACCGAGTCCTACATCGGTCCGTCCACCTCCATCGCGGAGGACTGCCGCATCCACGACAGCGAACTGGCCTCCTCGATCGTGCTGCGCGGTTCGTCGTTCGAGAGCGTGCGCCGGGTGGAGGCCTCGCTGGTCGGACGGAACGCCAAGGTGGCGCTCGCACCACAGCGTCCGGTGGCCCACCGGCTGGTCATCGGCGACGACGCCAAGGTGCACATCCAGTCCTGACGCCGCTCACGCGGCAGGCCGACAAACTCACCCGCACCGAACAACGGAAGGGGGAAGGCGCTCCCCACCGGCCTGGAACCCCAGGCCCTCGCGCCACAACCTCGATGAGCCCCACGAGAATCCTGGTGACCGGCGGCGCCGGCTTCATCGGGTCGCACCACGTCCGCACGCTCCTGGGACCGTTCGGGCCGGGCGACATCCATATCACCGTGCTCGACAGCCTCACCTACGCGGCCAGTACGGCCAACCTGGACGAGGTCCGGCACCTGGACGGCTTCCGCTTCTTCGCCGGCGACATCTGCGACGAGGCACTCGTCGACGAGCTGATGGCCGGACACGACCAGGTCGTCCACTTCGCGGCCGAGTCGCATGTCGACCGTTCCATACTCCGCCCCGCGGAGTTCGTCCGCACCAACGTCCTGGGCACCCAGGTCCTGCTCGACGCCGCGCTCCGGCACGGTATAGACACCTTCGTCCACGTCTCGACCGACGAGGTCTACGGTTCGATCGCCACCGGGTCCTCCTCGGAGACCCATCTGGTCGAGCCCAACTCGCCGTACGCGGCCTCCAAGGCCTCCAGCGATCTGATCGCGCTCTCCTACCACCGCACCCACGGCCTCGATGTGCGGGTCACCCGCTGCTCCAACAACTACGGGCACCGCCAGTTCCCGGAGAAGGTCATCCCGCTGTTCGTCACCAATCTCCTGGACGGCAAGAAGGTCCCGCTGTACGGCGACGGCCTGCACGTCCGCGACTGGCTGCACATCGACGACCATGTCCAGGGCATCGAACTGGTCCGCACCGGCGGCCGCCCGGGCGAGGTCTACAACATCGGCGGCGGCACCGAACTGAGCAACCGGGAGCTGACCGATCTGCTGCTGGAGAGCTGCGGGGCGGGGCCGGAGATGATCGAGTACGTCGTCGACCGCAAGGGACACGACCGGCGCTACTCGGTGGACTGGACCAAGATCCAGACCGAGCTGGGCTACAAGCCGGGCAAGGACTTCGCCGACGGCCTGGCCGAGGCGGTCGCCTGGTACCGCGACAACCGTGACTGGTGGGAGCCGCTCAAGCAACGCGCCGAGCTGCTCGCCAAGACATGCTGAGGGCGGGTAACGGCAACGTGAGCACGGCTCAAGACCCGGACGATATCCACTGCCGGATCATCGTCCTCGGCGCGACCGGAGCCGTCGGCCGCCACGTCTGTGCGGCGGTACGCGCCGCCGGCGGGGAGCTGCTGAGGGTGGCACGCCGGCCGGGCCCCGCGCCCGGGGCAGGACGGTTCTTCCCGATGGACCTGATCGGCGAGGGACCGGACGGCCTGGCCCGCCTCATCGACGCCGAACGGCCCCACGCCGTGGTGAACGCCGCCGGCGCCGCATGGCTGTGTTCGCCGGAGGTCATGTGGCAGGCCAACCACGTCCTGGTCGACAAGGTGCTGGCGGCCATGGCCGCCGCCTCCTGGCGCCCCAGGCTGGTCCACGTGGGCTCGGTGCACGAGTACACCCCGCAGCCGCCGGGCATCGCGTTGGACGAGCGGACGCCGACCCGGCCGACCACGCTGTACGGACAGACGAAACTGCGGGGGACCGAAGCGGTCCGCACGGCCGCCGCGGCCGGCCAGGTGGCGGCGGTCGTCCTGCGGGTGTCGAACATGATCGGCGCCGGCACCTCACCGGGCAGCCTGCTGGGGCGCGTCGCGGCGCAGCTGAGGGCCGTGGAGACGGACCGGGAAGCGATAGTGCGGCTCAGCCCGCTGCGGGCGAGCCGGGACTTCGTCGATGCCCGGGACGCAGCGGACGCGGTGCTGGCGGCAGCGGCCCTGCCGCTCGGCAACGAGCTCATCAACGTCGGGCGCGGCGAGGCGGTCCCCGTGCGCACCATGGTGGAGCAGCTGATCGCCGTCAGTGGCCGGCGGGCGCGGATCGTCGAGGAGGCGGCGCCCGGCGCCCGGGTCGCTGCCGGGACCGACTGGATGCGGGTGGAGACCGCGATGGCCAGACGGCTGCTCCACTGGAATGTGCGCCACAGCATCGACAGTTCGGCACGCGACCTGTGGGAGGCCACCGCCCCTGAAGCCGAGCCGTCGCCCCCCGATCAGCCGGCAGCCGCCGCGCCGGCCTCGTCCCGGCCGGAGACCGCGGACGACCCGCCTTGTGGTGGCAGCACGAGCAGCTGGCCGCCACCGATCCGCCCCGTTCCCCAGCCCGAATGAAGGTGTCGATGTGTCAGCATTCGCAGCCACTCCCAGGCGGCATGTCGCCGTCTTCGTGTTCGCCGACTTCGGGCACCTCAGCCCGACGCTCGGCCTGACCCGTGAACTCATCCGCCGCGGCCACCGGGTGACGTACTTCGTCGATCACCAGTACCGCGAGGTGGTCGAGCGGACCGACGCCCGGGCCGTGGTCTACACGTCCCGGCGTGGCGCGTTCGCCAAGGTGCCCGACGCTGACGCGGCCCGTATGGCGGCCGAAGGTCATGACCTGTTGGTCGAGTCGATGGAGCGGGTCTATCCGCTCGCGCTCTCCACCCTGGCGGCCGACCCGCCGGATCTCGTGCTCTACGACTTCGAGTCGTTTCCGGCCGCGCGGATGACCGCGCACACGCTCGGCGGCGTCCCGACCGTGCAGCTGGGCATCAGCCACGTGTCGAACGAGGTGTTCTCCCTGCGGAGGCTGCTGCTCGACCCCGACGCCCCGTCGATGCGCGAGGGAGGGGAGGCACTGATGCGGTTCGCCGGGAACAACGGCCTCGCCCCGGACGGG
This sequence comes from Streptomyces sp. NPDC048612, assembly GCF_043199295.1. Classification (NCBI taxonomy): domain Bacteria; kingdom Bacillati; phylum Actinomycetota; class Actinomycetes; order Kitasatosporales; family Streptomycetaceae; genus Streptomyces; species Streptomyces sp. NPDC048612. Next base: position 12,468 of record NZ_JBICVV010000003.1, on the reverse strand, counting down.
CTGGCCCGCTTCTTGCGGGAGTGGGACGACCGCAACCTGGCCTTCCTGCCGCGCGAGTTCCAGATCGAGGGCACCACGTTCGACGAGAGCTACGCCTTCGTCGGGCCCACGGTCACCGACCCCGACGGGGACGTGCCGTGGTCGCCGCCGGCCGACGGCAGGCGGACCGCGCTGGTCTCCCTCGGGACCGAGTCCAACCGGCAGCGTGACTTCTTCCGTACCTGTGCGGATGCCTTCGACGGAGCCGAGTGGCAGGTGGTGATGACCCTCGGCCGTGAGGCGGACCTCGCCGGCCTCGGTGACCTCCCGCCGCATGTACAGGCCCACCGGTGGCTGCCGCACCCGGCGGTACTGCCGCACGCCGACGTCCTGGTCTGCCACGGCGGCATGAGCTGTCTCATGGAGGCGCTGCACTTCGCCACACCCGTGGTCGTGGTGCCCCAGGGCTTCGAACACACCCTGACTGCACGGCGGGTGGCGGAGCTGGGACTGGGCCGGATGATCGACCGTGACCGGCTGACCGCGGACACTCTGGGCGCCGCCGTGGGCGACATCGTGGCAGACCCGGAGATCCCGGAGCGGATGGCCTGGATGCGCGCGAGCGTGCGCGCGGCAGGCGGCGCGGCACGGGCCGCACGCCTGTTGGAGCAGTGGGCCGACCCCTCCGCTTCGACAGTGGCGACCTGATCTCCGACGTGCGCCCCGCCCGTCCTGCGCCCTTGTCAGGTGCGGGAGGTGATGAACTCGGTGATGCTGCGGATGCTGTGGTCGATCATCTCGTCGGTCAGCCCGGGGAACACCCCGATCCAGAAGGTGCGCTCGGCCATGCGGTCGCTGTTGGTCAGCGGCCCGCTCACCCGGAACTCCCGTGACAGATAGGCCGGGTGGCGGATGAGGTTACCGGCGAAGAAGCGGCGGGTGGCCACCCGCTGGGACTCCAGGTGTTCGATCATGTCGGCGGTCGAGAAGGGCGCGCTGTCCCGGACGGTGATCACAAAGCCGAACCAGCTCGGGTCGCTGTCCGGCGTGGGTTCGGGAAGCAGGAGATGGGGCAGGCCGTCCAGCCCGGCGCGCAGCCGTGACCAGTTGTGCCGCCGGGCGGCACCGAAGTCCTCGATCCTTGCGAATTGCGAGAGGCCGAGCGCGGCCTGCAGGTCGGTCGACTTCAGGTTGTACCCGACGTGCGAGAAGATGTACTTGTGGTCGTAGCCGTGCGGCAGGTCGCCCATCTGCTGGTCGAATCGCTTGAAGCAGCGATTGTCCTCACCGGGCTCGCACCAGCAGTCGCGCCCCCAGTCCCGCAGTGACTCCACGATCCGGGCCAGCACCATGTTGTCCGTCACCACGCACCCGCCCTCGCCCATGGTGATGTGGTGGGCCGGATAGAAGCTCTCTGTCGCCAGGTCCCCGAAGGTCCCGGTCAGTTTGCCGCGATAGGTACTGCCCAACGCGTCGCAGTTGTCCTCGATCAGGAACATGCCCCGCTCGTCGGCGATCTCCGCGACCTCCTCGACGGCGAACGGGTTGCCGAGCGCATGGGCGATCATGATGGCCCGGGTGCGCGGGCCGATGGCCTCCTCGATGCGTTCCGGGGACGCGTTGTACGTACCGAGTTCGACGTCGATGAAGACCGGTACCAGGCCGTTTTGAATGATGGGGTTCACCGTCGTGGGGAAACCTGCTGCCACCGTGACGACCTCGTCCCCCGGCATCAGCCGCAGATCCTCCAACTGAGGCGAGGTCAGCGCACTGAGCGCCAGCAGATTGGCCGACGAGCCGGAGTTGGTCAGATGCGCCTTCCGCAGCCCGAAGTACTTGGCGAGCGCACGCTCGAACCTGCGCGAACTGGTCCCGGCCGCGATCCGCAGGTCGAGGGCCGCTGCGACAAGGGCGACCCGGTCGTCCTCGTCGAGGACGGCGCCCGAGGCCGGCACCGGCGTCACCCCTGGCACGAATCCGGAAGCGACGTTCCCCTGGTGGTACTCGCGTACCAGCTCCAGAATGTCGCTCTTGCTGTACCCCATCGACTGCCGCCTCCTGTGAGTGTCCTGCTCGAAGTTCCGTCGCACTGCCACCGGGGGTGATCCCGGTGCCCGGCGCCGAGCGCGAATGTCCGACGATTTGCCACGCGGCACACAGGCGCTGCGTATCCGGTCGGCTGATCGGGGGCCTTCACTTCAGCACGCTGCTCCGGCAGGAGCCAGATCGGCCCGTGAAGTCTAGGAATTGCCATAGAGCCGGGGCGGTGAACCACCACGCCATTGCCCGGATCGCGGCCGGAGCACACGGGACGAGCCTTTCCCCATGAGGTCGCTGCGCAGGAGTGCGGCCGGACAAGTCCTAGGGAATCTCCCACCATCACACTGCGGATACTGGTGCCGGACAGGCAGGCGTTTCTCGCGGTCGTGTGCCGGCAGCGCAGGTCTTTGCCCGGCAGACGCGAGGGCGTTCCGCCGAGCCCGGAGCTGTGCCGGGCACCGGAAGCGCGGGCGGGAATGTGCCGGGGGTGCCCGGGCGGCCGTGTCTCCCCGATGCCGGAACACCCTTCTCTGATGTGTTGGGAGCGCCTGAGAGTGAGTGCCACGATGCGCACCGAACCGACGCGGTCGCCGGACGCGCCGCACGATGCCGGGGCGGCCCCCGCTGTGGGGGCCGCCGCCACCGAGCACCCCCTGCTGGGCGCGACCGTGGAACTCCCCGACTCCGAGCCGGTGCTGTTCACCGGGCGCCTTTCGGCACCGGCCCACGACTGGATGGCCCACCACCGGGTGGCGGAGCGCACGGTCGTACCCGGCTCGGCGCTGGTCGAGCTGGCGGTCCGCGCGGGTGACGAGGTGGGCTGCGGCCTGGTGGAGGAGCTCTCCCTGGAGGCGCCACTGATTCTTCCGGAGCAGGGAGCCGTCCAGCTCCGGGTGAGGGTCGGCGCACCGGACGTGACCGGCCGCCGGCCGGTCACCGTTCATGCTCGGCGTGAGGACGGGGGCACCGGCCGGCCGTGGACCTGCCATGCCACCGGCACCGTCGCCGCGAGCGGCCCCGCCCCGTCGTGGCGCCTCGACGTCTGGCCCCCGGCCGAGTCCACCGCTGTGGAGACCACCGAGCTGTACCCCGCGCTGGCCGCCGCCGGCCACGAGTACGGCCCTGCCTTCCAGGGGGTGCGGGGGGTGTGGCGGCGCGGCGACGACCTCTTTGCCGAGATCGCCCTGCCCGAGGAGCATCGCGCGCAGGCCGCGGCGTTCGGCCTGCACCCCGCCCTGCTGGACGCGGCGCTGCACCCGCTGTGGGCGCAGGGCGGCGACGACGCGCGAACGGCGAGGGAGCCGGGCCGGTGGCGCGGGGTGTGCCTGCACAGGGCGGGAGCGTCGGTCCTTCGCGTACGGATCACCCGGGCGCCGTCGGGGGAGTGCACTGTCGTTGCCGCCGACGCGACCGGCAGGCCGGTGCTCACCGTCGAGCACCTTGAACCGCGAGCGGTGTCCTCCCATGCCCTCCGGGTCGCGGGTGCGGCCCAGCAGGACAGCCTGTTCCGGGTGGAGTGGGCCGATGCGCCGAGCGCGTCGGCCGCGGCGGACGTCCCCATGTCGTGGGCCGTCGTGGGCGACGACCCGCTCCGGGCGCGGTCCGGACTGATGCGGGCCGGACAGTACGCCGAGCGGTACCCGACGCTGGAGGCCCTGGCAAAGGAGGTCGACGGCGGCGCGTCCGTACCGGACGTCGTGGTGGTCACCGCTAGTACGGAGGCCGGCGGTGTCGACACCGCGGACGCCGTCCACCGGCTGACCCGGCAGGCACTGTCCTGGGCCCAGGAGTGGCTGCGCACTCCCGCCTTCACCGCTGCCACGCTGCTCGTCCTCACCCGCGACGCGGTCGCCGCCTGGGACGAGACCACCGCACCGGACCTCGCCGCGGCCGCCGTATGGGGCCTGATCGCCTCGGCGCAGACCGAGGCGCCCGGCCGCTTCCGCCTCGTCGACACCGACGCGAGCAAGGCAGCCTGGCGTACCCTGCTCGGCGTCGCCGGGTCCGACGAGCCCCAACTCGCCCTGCGCAAGGGCGCATCACGGGTACCCCGGCTGGTCCGGTGCGCTGCCCCGGCCGAGCGCGCGCCGCTGTTCGCCGGCCGTCGCGGCACGGTCCTCCTCACGGGCGGCACCGGCCTGCTGGGCGCAGCCCTCGCCCGGCACCTCGTCACCGAACACGGCGTACACGACCTGCTGTTGACCAGCCGTCGTGGACCTGACGCCCCGGGGGCAGCGGAACTGTGCGCCGAGCTGACCGCGCTCGGCGCACAGGTGACGCTGGCGGCTTGCGACGTGGCCGACCGCGGTGCGGTGGACAACCTGCTGGCGACGCTGCCGGACGACCGTCCGCTCACTGCCGTGGTGCACGCGGCAGGCGTCGCCGACAACGGGATCGTGCTGTCCCTGACACCTGATCGGCTGGAGGCGGTGCTGCGGCCCAAGGTGGACGCCGCGCTGGTGCTGCACGAGGCGACCAAGGGCCTGGACGACCTGTCGGCGTTCGTGGTGTTCTCGTCCATCGCGGGGGTACTCGGCGGCGCGGGCCAGGGCAACTACGCCGCGGCCAACGTCTTCCTGGACGCTTTCGCTCAGCACCGCCGGGCGCAGGGCGCCCCGGCCCTGTCCATCGCCTGGGGCCTGTGGGCCGGCCGGGACGTCCTGGCGCCCGGCTCCATCCGGCTGCCGGTGCAGCCCCTCCCCCTGGACGAGGGCCTGGAACTGTTCGATGCGGTGCGCGGCCTGGACGAGGGCCATGTGGTCGCGGCGCGGCTGGACGGCGCCGAGATCCGCGCCCAGGCCGCGGCCGGCGCCCTCCCGCCCCTGCTGCGCGGACTGGTGCGGACGTCGGCCCGGCCGATGGCGCGCGACGAGCCGGCGGAGGCGTCCGCGCTGCGCCACCGCCTCGCCGCGATGACCGACGCCGAGCGGGACGAGACCCTCCTCGAACTGGTACGCCGGCACGTGGCCGCCGGCTTGGGTCATGCCTCTGCCGAGGAGATCGGGCCGGACCACGCGTTCCGGGATCTCGGCTTCGACTCGCTGACGGCCCTGACGGTCCGCAACGCACTGAACGAGGTCACCCAACTGTCCCTGCCCCCTGCGGTGGTGTTCGACTTCGCCAGCCCGCAGGCGCTGGTGCAGCACCTCAAGACAGAACTGCTCGCATGCTGACGGCCTCGGGCGCCACACGGAATGAGGAGATTGTTCGTGAAGGTGGATGATGTCTACATCGACTCCCTGGGAGTGTTCCTTCCTGAATGGCTGAGCGTGGAGCAGGCGGTCGCCGACGGCATCCTGGACCCGGAGATTCCCAGGACCAACGGACTCACCGGCACCTACGCCGCGGGGGACATCCCGGCGATGGACATGGCGGTCAGTGCCGCTCGGACCGCCCTGGAGCGCTCGAAGACGGATGTCGCCGCCATCGACGGACTCATCCACAGTGCGGTCAACTACCAGGGCCCCGTGGGGTCTTACCCGCCGGGCTACATCATGCGGGAGCTCGGCATCGGAAAGGCCACGGCGCAGTATCTCCGGCAGGGGTGCAACGGCATGCTGGGGGCACTGGAGGTGGCCATCGGACAGATGACGGGTGCCGCGGAAGCCGAGGCGGTACTGCTGACCTCGGGCGAGAACTTCACCGCGCCGGGAGCTGACCGCTGGAACGACGGCTTCGGCCAGTCGCACTTCTTCTCCGACGGCGGCATGGCGGTTCTGCTCACCGCCGACGAGGGGTTCGCCCAGGTGCGTTCCCTGAGTTCCGGCGTCCTGAGCCCCATGGAAAAGTGGCACCGCGGCAACGGGCCGCTGCTGGAGCCCGGGAGTCCCGAGGAAACGCCGAGCATGCCCGAGCGGGCGCAGCACTTCAACGAAACCGAAATGCCGCTGTCCGAGGCCCTGGAGAAGATCACGCACTTCAACATGGACATCATTCATGAGTCCTTGGTGGACGCGGAACTCAACGCCTCCGATCTCGCCAAGGTCGTCCTGATCAATATGGACGGGCGGATGCTGGACTACGGGACGATGATGCCGCTCGGCCTCCCCATGGAGCGGTCGAGCTTCGATTTCGGGAGGTCGGTCGGGCATATGGGAGGGGCCGATGTCTTCATCTCGCTGGAGCATCTGGTCCGTACGGGCGAGGTGGGTACGGGTGATAACGTCCTGTTGTTCTCCCAGGCGCCCGGTTGGATGTGCACTGCGAGCGTGGTGACCGTGCTGAATCCTCCCCCATGGGCCGTGTGACACCTCGGCGAACGACCGCACCAGGGGGGACGGGACCGAAGAGGGGACGGAACGGCGCACTCCTGCCTGCCGGGCCCAGGTGCCGAGCCCCTGTGGGGTGCTTGAGGGCGACAATGTGCAGTGGCAGAGGGTGTAGAGGGTGAGGAACGCTGTGGTGGCTACAGGTACAGTGGTGCGATTTGACGAGGTGCGCGGGTATGGCTTCATCGCCCCCGACGCCGGTGGCGAGGATGTCTTCGTCCATGCCAACGACTTGCGGGACGACAAGCACCTGTTCGGCAGTGGGCTCAGGGTCGAGTTCACCACGGAGGTCGGGGAGCGCGGGCTCAAGGCCAGCGACGTGAAGCTGCTGGGGCCCGTGCGAGCGGCCGCGGTGCGGCGGTCGGCTCCGGTGGCCGACGGCCCGGAAGGGCAGGGGAGCGCGGAGTCCGACGGGGACCTGCTGTGCGATGTCCTGTCCCACGCCGAATTCCGGAACGAACTGACCGAGGCGCTGCTCGAAGCTGTTCCCTCGCTCACCGCCGCACAGCTCCTTCAGGTGCGCCGGCGCGTCATGGAACTGGTCGACGGGCACAACTGGACCGAAGACTGACCCACCGCGCCCCGGCGACGGGCTGGAACGAGGCAGGGCGGAGGAGTCGGTGCCGTCCCGGTGCTGCGAGCGTCGGACACCCACTGACACCTCCGCCCTTCGGTGTGTCTCCGCCCGGTCGGCGACACCCGGCGCTGGCCTGCCGCTGCGCACTCAAGGAATCAACTAGTCATGCGTCGCCATCGTTGACTCCGCATTTCAGGACCCCGCACGCTCGCAGGGAAACCCGTATCCGGGTAGGGCCCGCCGGCCTGTCCGTGCGCAGCCGGAGTTCCCTGCGGCCCTGTACTCAACGAGGAGAAGCGTCGCCGTGTCCAGCCATATCGCTGTTCTCTGCATTCCCGCTCACGGGCATATGCGCCCCTCCCTGGCCGTCACCGAAGAGCTTGTGCGAAGGGGGCACCGCGTAAGCTTTCTGACGCCGGGAGGATTCACCGGGGCCGTCGAGCAAACCGGCGCGAGCGTGATTCCCTACGCTTCGCCGCTGGCCGAGGCGTTCGCCGCCGGGCAGGACGTAGATCTCCCCCCTGACCACATGGCCTGGTCACTCGTCATGCTCCAGTACGAGAGCGAGGCAGTGATACGGGCGGCCGAGGAGCACCTCACCGACGATCCGCCCGATCTCCTCTTCCACGACACATCCCTTTCCTTCGCAGGCCGGGCCCTGGGAATGCTCTGGAACCGCCCCGCCGTGCAGTCCACCCCCGCCATGGGTTCCAATGCGCACTACTCGGACCTCGACACCATGTTCGCCATGATCGGCGTCCCCGAGGACCACCCGGCGTTCCCTGAAGTCTTCCGCCGTGCCGGAGAGTTCGCCGAGCAACGCGGGATCTCCGCGACCGTCGAGGAACTGCTGGGCTGGCACCGGCCGGTGGACAGCGTGGTGTACGCACCCCGAGTGTTCCAGACCGCCCAGGAGACCTTCGGTGACGAGACCGCCTTCGTCGGGCCGTGCTTCCTCACGGAAGACCTCACCGCAACCTGGGACACCCCGCAGGACGACACCCCCCTGATCGTGATCTCCATGGGGACCATGTCCCAAGCGCAGTCGGAGTTCTTCCGCACCTGCGTGCGTGCGCTCAGCGGCCGGCCCTGGCGCGCCGTCATCACGGTGGGCAACGGATTCGACACCACCACACTGGGGGCCGTGCCCGCCAACATCGAGGTGCGTCCGTGGATACCCCAGCTCGCCGTCCTGGAACAGGCCGATGTCTTCGTGACCTCCGGCGGCCTGGGCAGCCTCATGGGCGCGGTGCACACCGGCACCCCGATGCTCATGGCCCCCCATCTGCCGGAGCATCAGGTCACCTGCGTACGTGCGGCGGAGCTGGGCCTGGGAGTGCTGCTCGACCACCCCCGGGAGGCCACTGAGGAGCAGATCGTCACCACCTTGGAGCACCTGATCGCCGATGAGGCCACACGTACCCGGCTGCGCCGGATGCGGGAGCTGACGGACGCCGCCGGCGGAGTGACCCGTGCGGCGGACATGCTGGAATCGCGGGCCGGGGTGGCCGGCTGAGCACGTGTCTCCGAAGGTGTGCCGCGGGGCGGGCGAGGAAGCCCGCTGCTGCTGACGGTTTGCGTGACCGTCCCCAGGAAGGCCGGAGCGGGGGGGGGGGGGCGGTGGGGGGGCGCCCCCGGGGGGTGGGGGGGGGGGGCCCCGGGCGGGCGGGGGGGGCGGCGCCCCCCCCCCCGGGGGGGGTTGCGCCGCCTGTGGTGGGGGTTGTGTCGGGGCCCCCCCCCCCCCCCGGGGGGGGGCCGGGGCCCCCGGGCCCCCCCCCCCCCCCCGGCGCTTTCGGTCCGTGCCGCACGGGAAGGCCGGGGGCGCCGTCACCCCGACCAGGTGGGGAGTTCGCTGATGGTGACGACGCACGCGGTGCAGATCCAGCCGGGGCCCTGGGAGATCAGCAGGACGTGGTCACCGGTGCCGACCTCCCGCGTGCGAACCAGACGCTCCAGCGAGAGGAAGACGTCCGCGCCGCCGACATGACCGACGCCCTTGCCGATGTCGAAGGACGACTTCGACATCGGCAACCCGAGCGGCGTCATGACCGAGTACTCGATCATCCGGCCGTCCATGTGGATCGGCACCACCTTGGCGAGGTCGGATGCGTTCACGTCGGCGTCGACCAGGGCCCGGTGGATGACGCCCAGGTCGAAGACGCTCAGCCTCTCCAGCGTCTCCGACAGCGACAGTTCCGTCTCGGTGAACCGTTCGGCCCGCTCCGCCATGTCCGCCATCGACCCGGGCTCATCGCGCAGCAGCAGCGGGGCGTCGCCGCGGTGCCACTTCTCCAGGGCGGGCAGCAGTCCGGCGTGCAGTGACCGCACCTCGGCGAAACCCTCCTCTGCGCTGAGCAGAACAGCGGCGCCCCCATCGCCCAGGAAGTACGACTGGCCATAGCCCGTCCACCGGTCGATCTCCGGGGAGGTGAAGTTCTCTCCCGTGGTCAGCAGCACGGCCTCCGTCTCCGAGGCACCGGTGATCTGGCCGATGGCCACCTCCAAGGCGCCCAGCATGCCGTTGCAGCCCTGTTGGAGGTAGAGCGCGGAGAGACCCTCCAGGCCCAGCTCCCGCTGGATGTACCCGGGCGGATAGGAGCCCGCAGGCCCTTGGTAATAGACCCCGCTGTGGAGGTGCGACGTGATCTCTTCGGGGTCGAGCTTCGAACGCTCCAGGGCGGTCCGGGCAGCCGACACGGCCAGGTCGACGGCCGGCACGTCCTTGGACACATGGGTTCCGGTGAGGCCGTTCGCCGTTGGCACCTCCGGGCTGAGCAGGCCGTCGGCCACGGCCTGTTCCGCGCTCACCCACTCGTGCAGAGCGACTCCCAGGGAGTTGATGTGGACGTTCTCTACCCTCATGCGGGATCTCTCCGTTTCCGTCCGGCCTCGGGGCCGGTTCAGGCGAGCAGCTGTTCCTTGATGTGCTGGGCCAGTTCGACGGGTGTCGTGAAGTCGAACGCCACGCCAGGAGCCAGGGGGAGCTTGACGACGTTGTTCAGGGCGTTGCGGAGGGTGAGCGAGGTCAGGGAGTCGAAGCCGAGACCGTTCAGCTCCGTGGTCGCGGTCACCGAGTCAGCGGACGAGTACCCCAACACGGCCGCGATCTGTTCCCGCACGAGATCGGTCAGCGTCGCGTCGCGTTCCTCGTCGGTCATCGCGGCCAGCCGGTGCCGCAATTCCGACGGCTGTGCCGGGGTGTCCTGCGCCGACCGGCGCGCCGGGGCCGGCAGCAGCGAACGCAGCAGCGCAGGTGCCTCATCGGCCCTGGCCCGCTCGTGCAGCACGCCGAAGTCCAGGCGTACTGCGACGGTGAGCCCGTGCCCCAGCCCGCGCGCCGCGTCGAACAACTGGAGCCCGTGCACCGGGGAGAGTTCTCCCACCCCCGGTAGCGCGAGCCGTGCCTTGCCCGCGGTGAGCCGGTCATGACCACCCCAGATGCCCCAGGCGATCGAGGCGGCGGGGACTCCCTGGGAGCGTGCCTCGTACGCGAACGTGTCCAGGAAGACATTGGCCGCCGCGTAGTTGCCCTGTCCCGCGCCGCCGAGGATGCCCGCGACCGACGAGAACAACACGAACGCCGAGAGGTTCGCATCCCGGGTCGCCTCGCGCAGCGCGAGCACCGCGTCCACCTTGGGCCGCAGCACCGCACTCAGCCGGTCGGGCGTCAGGGACGGAATGACTCCGTCGTCGAGCGCACCGGCGGCGTGCACCACGGCCCGTAGCGGACGGTCCGCCGGAAGACCCGCCAGCAGATCAGCCAGTGCCTTGCGGTCCGTCATATCGCAGGCGGCCACGGTGACCCGGGCACCCGATGCGGTCAGCTCCGCCTGGAGCTCGACCGCGCCCGGTGCGCCGAGGCCCCGCCGGCTCATCAGCAGCACGTCCCGTACGCCGTGTTCCGCGACCAGGTGACGAGCCACCGCGGAGCCCAGCATGCCCGTTCCGCCGGTGACCAGTACCGTGCCCTCCGTGCCTCCGGTAAGAGCCGGCACAGCGGCATCGCTCACGGGAGAGAGGCGCGCCAGTCGCGGCACCCGTACCGCCCGCTTGCACAGGGCCCACTGCGGCTCTTCGGAGCCCGCGGCTTTGAGCAGCGCACGCCAGGCCGGTTTGCGGCCGTCGGTGTCCACCAGCAGGAAGCGGCCCGGGAATTCGGTCTGCGCCGAGCGCACCAGCCCCCAGACCGCGGCTGCGGTGAGGTCGAGCCGGCCGCTCACCCCGCCGCCTTCCCAGGCGGGCACCGCGCCCCGGGTGAGGAACACCATCCGGGACCGGTCGAACGCGGGTGTCGTCACCCAGGACCGTGCCCACTCCAGCGCTCGGCGCGTGGTGTCGTGGACGGCGCCCGCGAGATCCTCGCCGGTCCGCCCCGCTGCGCCCGACGCGTCGGACGCGCAGGTCACCACGACCACAGCGGGTGCTTCGGAGGAGTCACCGACGGCCGCGGACAACGCCGCCAGATCAGGGTAGGTCTCGGCGTACTGGCCCGCTGACATCAACCCCGACCGCACCCTCAGCGGGTCCTCGCCGACGACTGCCCACGTGGCGGGCGCCGCGCCGGCCACCGCCGCGAGGTCCACATCGGTCCACTCCACGCCGAACAGCCCGTCCTGCTGGGCGGCGCCCGCCGCCCGGACACCGCTCCGCGAAACCGGTCGCAGCGTCAGTGAGTCCACCGTCAGCACCGGAGCACCGGTGGCATCGCCCGCCCGTACCGACAAGGAGCCGTCGGGCAGGGGGCTGATGCGCACCCGCAGCACGGAGGCCCCGGAGGCGTGCAGGGAAACCCCCTGCCAGACCACGGCCCGCGACGGCTGTGCGGGCTCCGGCAGCACGTCCTCGATCCGCAGCAGATCCAGCACCGCGTCGGCCAGGACCGGGTGCAGTCCGAACTCCGCTGCCTCCGCTCGTAGTTGCTCGGGCAGGGCGATCTCCGCGAAGAGCTCGTCGCCACGTCGCCACACCGGGGATACGACCGCCTCGGAGCTCCTTCGGACGTCCGCCCCTTCCGGGGCGTACGGTGCCTCCTCGGCCTCGGCCTCGGCCGGGGGCCACGCCGCCAGGTCCCATGAGGGCGTCGGACCTTCCTCAGTCAGCAAGCCCGTGGCATGGCACGTCCATGGCCGCCCGACGCCTTCGTCGCCCCGTCGCGTGTGCACGGTCACCGGACGCGTCCCCGTCTCCCCGGGCTCACCGACCGTGACCCGGAGCTGGACGGCACCGGACTCCGGCAGCACCAGCGGGGTCTGCACCGTCAGCTCCGCCAGCTTCCCGACGCCCATCTGGTCACCGGCCCGGCCGGCCAGTTCGACCAGCACCGATTCAGGTACGAGGGGCGCACCGCCGATGTCGCGCCGAGCGAGCCAGCCATAGCCGGCCGTCGACAGCCGGCCCGTGAACAACACTGCTTCGGAGTCGGGGAGTTCTACGGCCGCCCCCAGAAGCGCGTGCTCTGTGCGCACCGCCCCGATACCGGCACCACCGCGGGACGCCCCTGGGGCCGCCTTCAGCCAGTGGTGGTGGCCTTGGAAGGGGTAGGTGGGGAGGTTGGGGTGGGGTGGTGTGGTGGTGGGGGTGTGGAGGGGGATGCCGTGGGTGTAG